>NZ_JBMIQI010000018.1:0-291774 GCF_052584175.1 Billgrantia hypersalina | reverse complement strand
GACCGCCGATGACGACGCCTTTGTGGGGGGCCAGGATAGCCTGGTCAACAGCATCGACGCCGTGCTCAGCGACAGCGGCAGCGAATTCGAGAACCTGGCCACTGCCGGCGAGACCACGGTGACCGTGACTGACGAGCCAGGTACTCCCGGCAACCCGGGCACGCCCAACGGCGGCGACCCGATCACTATCAGCATCGCGGCGACCTCGGAGCAGTTCACCGAAGCTCAGCAGCAGACCTTCACCGTCAGCCTGAACAAAGCGGTCGATCGCGACGTGGAAGTGACCCTGGATGGTGGCAAGACCGTCACCATCGCCAAGGGCGCTACCAGTGCCACCTACACGCGTGATGCCCAGGGCGAGGATGTCTACCAGGACGGCGCCACCGTCACCGTCGCCCTGGAAGGGGCGGAAGCCGCCGATGGCACCGCGTTCGAGAACCTCACGCTGGGCGAGGCAGCACAAGCCCAGATCGTCGACACCATCGACACCGTCACCGCCACGCTGACCTCCTCTATCGATGGCAATGAAGATGGTGCCACGGTGACCTACACCGTGACCCTTGGTGCCGCGCCGTTGGAAGACGAAACCTTCACCTTCGATGTGGATGGCCAGGAGCAAACCATCACGATTGAAGCGGGCAAGACTAGTGCGACCACCACCGTCACATTCAGCGATCCTGATGTCTATGTTGATAGCGATACCATCGCTGCTCCGAACAATCTGACAGGCAGCAATAACAGTGGTTACGAGCAGCTCGTGTTGAATAACGCGGCAACGTCCCATCTTGTGCCTGACACCATTGATACTACTACTGTCAGCATCTCGGCTATTGTTACCCAGACTTCCGAAATCAATGTTGGCAATGTCGATTCTACAGATAGCTTCACTGTCACTGCGTACAACGCTGATGGGTCACTTGGGACATTATCGCGTGTCACAGGCACGGATCACAATGGCTTCGGTGTGTCAGGCTCGAGTTCCGGCGGAGGAGCCAGTAGCGAGCTCGGTTACGTGTCCAATGGCAATAGCGAGAAAATTTCCGTTGACTTCAATAACCAGGTCAAGACGTTCGATGTCCAGTTCGCATGGCGCAACAATGGCGAAAAGGCCAAAGTCGAGTTTTTCAATAATGACGGTGTTTCTGTTGGTTGGGCTATCGTATCGGGAGGCGGCACCTCCACACAGGCGCTGGTAACCTATTACGATGCAGATGGCAGGGTAACTAAAACCGAACATGCCGAAGGCGGCTCTGATCGAGTGGACAATGCCTATACCTTCGAACCGGGTAGCGGTCAGTCCTTCGTACGAGCTGAGTTTACAGCGGTAGGCCACGATGACGATTACTTGATTCATTCTATCAAGTACAAGGAGGTCATTGACGATGATGCCTCCAGCATTGGCGGACCTTCCCAGGTGGTGTACGAGATCGAAACCTCAAATCCGCCGGATGAGAGCCAGTATGATTTCTTGAATACTTTCCCGACCGCGGAAGTGGTAATTGATGGGCAGTCATATACTGTTCATTTGGATCGAAATGGGAAAGGCACCATTACTGTTGATGCGAATGGAAAAAGTGACCTGGTAGCCGAGGTCATCCAGATAAATGGTAACTTTGAGCATGTCGAACTACCGGAAAGTCTGACTCTCTATAAAGGCGTCCTTGCTGTCGATGGAAATGATAGCCATACCATTAATGGTGGCCAAGGTAACGACTTGCTCATTGGAGATCAAGGCGGAACCGAAAGCAACTTCCAGCCAAGCCAGAACTACAATATCGCACTGGTCGTAGATACTTCTGGTTCGATGAGCGAGGATTCTGGCCAGACAAAGCAAGTTTGGGTAGAAAGTGGGCATAAGTGGAGGGGCAAGTGGGTGGATACCAGTCACTATGAAGAGCAGCCTGTCCCTCGCATAGAGCTTGTCAAGGATGCCTTGAAGAACCTTGCAACTCAGCTCGCTGGTCATGATGGTAAAGTTAACGTCGCATTGATTGGTTTCAATAGCTCGGCGGTTGATGTAACGCCTGGCAACCAGCAATCGGATCTTGTATTCACTGATCTCGATGCCTCGTCATTGGATGCGTTGATCGACAAGATTGACGCGTTGATTGCCAATGGAGCTACCAACTACGAAGCAGCGTTCAAGGAGGCTGATGCTTGGTACGATTCGCTATCCGTTGATACAAGCTACAAGAACCTGACGTTCTTCCTGACCGATGGCAACCCCACTACCCATATTGGTGAAGGTGGCGGTAGCGCAATGAACTATGGTGACATAGCTAACGCCTTGGATGACTACAAGGCAGTGGCTAGCCATGGTGAGGTACATGCAATTGGTATTGGCTCTGGCGTCAATATTGATGTACTCAAGTTCTTTGATAACAGTGACGTAACGGGAGAGCACTCGCTCACGGTGGAAAACCGTACAATTACGGATCAAGCTGGCGAGGTCCACATCGTTAATAACGCTAATGAGTTGAATGCCGCTCTGCAAGGAAGCTCCACCAATGATGAGCTGGCTCAGGTTGGTAGCGATAACATAGTCGGTGGCGATGGCAATGACATCATCTTTGGTGACAGCCTGAATACTGATGGACTGAGCTGGGCAGGGCGTGAGCTACCATCAGGTTCTGGTATGGCTGCCTTGAAGGAGTTCTTGAAAGTCAGCAACGGAGGCGTCGCCGCCACCGATCAGCAGCTTTACGATTACCTCAAAGCGAGCCATGGTCAATTCAATGCCGAAGGCGATACTCGTGGTGGTGACGACCGTCTCGATGGGGGCAGCGGAGACGATGTACTCTATGGTCAGAGCGGTGACGATACTTTGATCGGTGGTGCCGGCAACGACACCCTATACGGTGGCTTGGGCGCTGACACGTTCGCCTGGAACTTGGGCGATCAAGCAGACGAAGGTACGCCGGCAGCGCACGACACCGTCAAGGATTTCAACATCGAAGAAGGTGACAAACTCGACCTGGCTGATTTGCTGAAAGAGTATGACGAGGGTGAAGCGTTGAATGGTTTCATTCAGGCATCCGAAGAGAACGGTTCCACCGTGCTGCATATCAGCACAGCAGGTAACCTAGGCGCCGACGGAGCCGGCGCGGATCAGAAGATCACGTTGGAGAATGTCCCCAATAGCGATCTGCCTGCTACGTTCCTGGAGGACCTGCTCAAAGACCAACCCAACATCGACTGACCTTTAGCGTGAAAACCTCTACCCTGCCTGGCACTGCCGGGCGGGGTTTTTATCGATACACTGTCCAAGATTGGGAATACGCACCGTGCCAGGTGAGGGGGATCGCATGTATATCAAACGTGGGGAGCATGACCGCATCGAACTCGTCAGTCAGGAGCCGACGGCGGAATGCCGCGAATTCGTCTCACCCGGTTCGTCCGAGCTGCAAAGCTTCATGGCGGCGGAGGATCCCGAGGCCTTGGCACTGTCCAAGTCCGACCTGGCGTTCGTGCGGGTACTGGAAGACGTGATCAACGTCTTGATGGACAAGGGGGTGATCAGCTTCACCGACCTGCCCGAGCCCGCCCAGCAGAAGCTGCTGGAACGCCAATCGCTGCGCAAACGCAGGAACAGTGTCGGTTTGATGCCCGAGGAAGATAACGGCATCATCTGATGCGCTAGAACGAAAACGGCCAGGGAAATCCTGGCCGTTTTCGTTCTAGCTATCCTGCACCCTAACTAATGGGTTTGCCTTGTTCACGTACGCCTGGCCCCGTCACACCATCCAGGCCCAGTTCGAATAGAACGGTTGCGGCACTTCGACTCTCAACGCCTTCCGCAATGGCCATGATGCCGAGCGAGTGCGCAAGCGTTGCCATGCCTCTCAGCAGACTCTGCTGGTCGCTGCGACTTTCGATTTCCTGGCTCAGCGCCCCATCGATCTTCAAGAAGCTCAGGCCCATATCCTGTAGCCCCTCGATCTTGCCGAAATGAGTGCCGACGTGCTCGAGCCCCACCCGGCAGCCCAGCCCGAGCAGGGCATGACAGAGCGTCTTGAGTGCCTGGGGCTGCTGCATGGCAACGGACTGTGGCAGCTCGAACCACAGCTTGTCGGCGATACCTTGGCGCGCGCGGACACGCGAGAGCAGTTCGCCGACGAAGTGGCCGTTGTTGAGCGAATCGGAGGACAGGTTGATCGCGACCGCCTTGCCGCTGGACTCGACGTCATCCAGTGCCGCCGAGACTGCGGCCAGGTCGAGCGCGGGCGCCATGGCAAGACGCGAAACCCAAGGCAGGAAGACGCCCGCAGGGCGCCATTCCCCTTTGAGATGCAAGCGTGACGGCACTTCATGGTGTAATAGCTTGCCCTGCGCATCCAGCACTGGGTAGTGTGCCAGCGAGACTCCTTGTTCGAGAGCCACCGTCAGGGCCTCGCGCCATTCGTCGTGGCGCGTGAACAGCACGCTGCTGGCGGGCTGGTCGACGATCTCCTGGCTGTTGTCCCCGCGGGCTTCGGCGGCGGCCAGCGCTCCGTCGAGGCTGGCGAGCAGTTGGGCTCGTGCTTCCCCCTGATGATACTGGCACAAGGCGGAGGGCAGCGATACGACGGCGCCCAGCTCCTGGCCCAGGCTATGCAGTCTTTCCGTCAGATCGCTACCCAGGGCTTCGAGATCGTGGTGTCGTGGCAGAATCAGGGCAAAATCACTGCCGTTGAGACGCCCCACCGTGCCGTAGCCATACAGGTTCGCCAACTGATCCAGGCGCCGGGCGATCCGAACCAACAGCGTATCGGTTGCTGCATGGCCGAGGTGCTGGTTGAGCTCAGCCAGGCGGGCGACACGCACCATGGCCAACGTGCCGCTGGCATCTTCCTTCTCACTGTTGAGGTGGGCCTGCAGTCGATCCAGGAACGGGACGCGGGTGAGGGTATCGGTAACGGGGTCGTGCTGCATGCGACGGCGCAGCAGGTCGAGCTTGTCGCTCTCTTCGCCCAGCATGCGACGCACCGCCTCCGAAAGCTGGTTCATGGCCTGTACGACTTCACGCAGTTCTCGTGTCCGGGGTTCGTTGGCTACCATGAAGCGGCGTTGGCCGATGGCCTGGGCCTGGCTGACCACGTTTCGAAGCGGACGGCGAATGGTGCTCACGATCCAGCTCGCCAGCAGCAGGCTGATGGCACCGGCCAGGGCGAACCATCCCGTCAGCACCAGGGTACTGCGCCACAGTGAGCGGTAGGCGAAGCTGTGTTGGCTGGCCAGTTCCAGGGTACCGTACTGCTGCCAGCCATCCTGCACCACGGCCTGGCCGGGGGAAACATCGAAATCCACCAGCTGTACGAACCAGGCCGGCACGTCCTCGATATGCTCGCTGGCCGTACGCTGCTCGATGATCTCGCCCTCGGTATCACGTAGAGCGATGCGCTGGTAGTGGCCCGTGTCGAACTGGGCGGCCAGCAACAGCTCCAGGATGACGGGGTCCTTCTCCATCTGGCTCATCGACAAAGCCAGGGCATTGGCGTTGTCGTTGTTCTTGATTTCGATTTCTTGCTCGATGTAATGACGACTGCTCGTCACGCCGATGAGCAGGCTGCCCAAGAAGGCCAATAGCAGCAGGGTCGCTATGGTCAGCCAGAGCTGCTTGATCAATGACATATCTTCGTTCCCCCCGGTAATGAGCGCCTTGATTCGTTCCGTTGCGTCGTTGGCGTGTTGTTATCGGGCTTCGCCATCAAATGAACCCTTGCTGCTGCATGCGCTCGATCACGCTGCGCCAGCGCGAGAGACGCGCCACGGGATCCGCCCGCGACTGGGTGGAGCCACCGGCCCACAGCCCCTCGCTGTTGAAACTGAAAACAGGATCGAGGTCGGTGCGCTCGTTGGCGAGCGTGATGGAAGGCACGATGTTGTCGAGTACCCGCGGAACGGCGGAAGGCGTCTCGTAGTAGCCCAGCACCATATGGGCCTGGCTGATCTGACTGCGGCCGATACGGGCGCGAACGTAGATCATGCGCAGCCTGGAGACGGGCACGCCAAGCTCCTTCAGAGTCACGTATTTGGCGATGGAGTAGTCCTCGCAGTCCGCCTGTCGCTTCCCCATGGTTTCCAGCGGCGTGGCCCAATAGTCTTCGGTACCCCAGATCTGGATGTCCTCGACCCAGCGTATGCGGCGATTGAAGAAGTCGTTGACGTCTCGCAACTGGGTATCGAGCCCGGCGCCTTCCAGGCGATCCAGCAGCGTGAACCACTCCTCGAGAATGGCGAGCCCTGAGCTGCCATAGAGGCGCTGCATGCTGTCGCGCAGGCGGGTCCGGTCGATGCGTGCCTCGAGCGTGGCAGGCGATAACCCCAGCCCAGCAATTACCAATAGCCCGCCCAGGCCGACCATGAATCGGCGGCGCTCAGGCTTGAAGCCATGTGGGGCAGGGCGATGCGTCATCGAGGCGGGCCGATCGAACGTGTTAAGTAATGTAAGGCATCCGGCGAGTATAGAGGAGTGAGAACCCCAACACGATAGGTGGGGTGCTTTTACCTCACAGGGTCGGAAGGTGTTCCTTTGAAAGCATGAACCACGATTCCGATTGCTTGTAAGAAATTGACGACAGCTTTCGTCAGCAATAAACGTTTCCTGCTGCGTCCGTCTTGTGCCCTCGTTTCGCTTGCGTAACCTTGCGTTTCATATCTGCTTCTCAACGAGTTGCTCAAAGGAAGGCGTACATGGCTGACGCAACTGGATTGCAATTCACCCTCGAGCTCGCCGGGGCCGACAGCGCCGAATTGGCCGTGGTCGATTTCACCCTGGAAGAGGCGCTCTCCCAGCCCTTCGCCCTCAAGGTGCGCTTCGCCAGCCGCGACGGCAGCCTCTCCGCCACAGAGCTGCTCGACCGCCCCGTAAGCCTGACGATCTGGCAGGGCGGAGAGGCGCTGCGCCGGGTGCACGCTATCGTCACCGAGTTCGGCCGCGGCGACCGCGGTCACCGCCGTACGATGTACTCGCTGGCGGCTCGCCCGGCGCTCTGGCGCCTGGGCCTGCGTCACAACTCGCGCATCTTCCAGCAGGTCTCGCCGCTCACCGTGCTCAACATCCTATGTGACGAGCGTGGCCTGCACGATGTCGCCTTCGCCGCCGCCCGCGAGCCCGCCGAACGGGAGTACTGCGTTCAGTACCGCGAAACCGACCTGGCCTTCGTCGAACGCCTGGCCGCGGAAGAGGGGCTTTTCTATTTTCATGAGTTCGAGGATGCCCCGAACGGCGCCCACCGGCTGGTCTTCGCCGACGCGCCACAGACCCTGGCCCACCTGGGCGAGCGTACCTACCACGGCCGCGCCGGCGGCACCCCGCCCAAGCGCCACGTGCGCAAGCTCGAACAGCTCGCCCGGGTCGCCCCGGCCTCGGTCACGCTCAAGGACTACTCCTTCAAGAACCCCGCCTATGCCCAACGACACGAGCATGTAGGGAATGAGCTTGAGGCCCATGGGCAGCGGGACGACTACGAACACTACGACTACCCCGGGCGCTACAAGGCCGACGCCTCCGGCGAGGCCTTTGCCCGCATTCGCCTGGAGCACCTGCGCAACGACGCCCTGACCTGTGCCGCCGAGAGCGACCTGCCGGAACTCGCCCCCGGCACCCGCTTCACCCTGACCGACCACGATCTCAGCGAGCTAAACTGCGACTGGCAGTTGGTGAAGGTCAAGCACGCCGGCAGCCAGCCCCAGGCCCTGGAAGAGGACGGGGTCACCCAAGGGGATGCTGAGGGGATGGGCATGACGACGTATACCAATACCCTCATCCTCACCCCTGCCGACCGCGCCTGGCGCCCCGAGCCCAACCCCAAGCTCCGCGTCGATGGCCCTCAGGTCGCCTTCGTGGTCGGCCCCGAAGGGGAAGAGATCCACTGTGACGAGCACGGCCGGGTCAAGGTGCAGTTCCCCTGGGACCGTTACGCCGAGCCGGATGAAACCGACAGCGCCTGGGTGCGCGTCTCCCAAGGTTGGGCCGGCGGCGGTTACGGCAGCATCGCCATTCCGCGGATTGGCCATGAAGTGATCGTCAGCTACCTGGAGGGCGACCCCGATCAGCCGCTGATCACCGGACGCACCTACCATGCGGTGAATACGCCGCCCTACGCGTTGCCCGAGCACAAGACCCGCACCGTGATCCGCACCCAGAGCCACAAGGGCGAGGGTTTCAACGAGCTGCGCTTCGAAGACGAGGCCGGCCAGGAACAGATCTGGCTGCACGCCCAGAAAGACCTGGAACTGCTCACGAACCACGACCGCACCGAAGAGAACGGCCACGATAGCTTTCTCACCGTGCACCACGACCGCATCGGCGAGATCCACGGGGACGAGCATCTGACGGTACACGGCAATCGGCACGAGAAGACCGACGGCAACCAGCACCTCACAGTGCAGGGCAGCCTGCATATCCATGCCGGCCAGGCCTGGCTCAGCGAATGCGGGCGCGAGCTGCACATCAAGGCTGGCCACAAGGTGGTGGTGGAGGCAGGCAGCGAACTGACGCTCAACGCCGGCGGCAGCTTCCTCAAGCTCGACGGCGGCGGCGTGACCCTGGTCGGGCCCACGCTGAAGGTCAACGCCGGCGGTAGCCCCGGCTCGGGCAGCGGCCAGGCCGTCGAGGCGCCTCTGCTACCGGGCAGGGCCGTGCCCGAGGCGCACGAGCAGCGAGAAGGCATTGCGCAGGACGCCTTGCTTACTACTCGCCTGAAGGTGCCGGAAGTGTGTGAAGAGTGCTGGCAGAAGGCCTTGGCCGAAGGCCAATACGCCATTTCGGAGACCCGCGCATGAGCGGCATCTCGATACCCGATGCGTGGCATGAAGCTGCGCTGCCCACCGGGGTGAACCGTTACGCCCTGATCGAAATGGCGTTAGTCCCTCCGTCGGTACGTACCGAGCTGTTTAATACGTTCGGTACCGAAGGTAGTTTCTGGGCGTTGATCGATGATGACGCCCAGCCTCATCTCAAGCGTGAGGGGCCCTGGCTTCTCGAAGTCAATGATGCGCGCCTCAGTGTCTGGCAGCACCTCGATTCACTCTCCTGTGCGCTTCATGCCTGGATTGAGAGCGGGCTCGAAGGGGATCGCCTTGCCGCTCAATTGGCCCCTGCCATGGTGGTTGAGAACGAGGCAGCCAAGCGTTCCCTGCTGCGTTTCTATTTGCCTGAGACCATTGAGCGACTACACGCCGAGGCGCCTGAAGTCATCCATCAGGCGCTATTCGGTGGCATTCAACGCTGGTGGTATCCAGCCGAAAACGAATGGGTCGCCTTAAAGGGCCAGGAGAATCGCAACGGGTCAGGAGCTTGGCGCTTGAAAGTCGGCGATGACCTATGGACAGCGCTGCATGGCGATGCGGAAGTCATGGGCCTGACGGCTGAACTCGTCGAGAACGCTCCTGACCTGTTTCGGAACGTCTGTCGCTGCGAGCGGGCTCGTTTGGTAGCCAAGGCTCTGGAAAGTGCGGATTGCCATGGGCTGGTTCGCGTATCGGATCGACGCACCTATGCCTACCTTCAGCTGAGCCAGGGGGAGGAAGCCTGGCAATCGGAAGAAATGCATTCCTTGCTGCTGCAAGCTACCAGCGGAGATACGACGCTGCTGGAACTGCTCGACATCAAATATGGAGAAGCCGATGCTAGTTAACTGGGCAATGAACCGTTTCTTTCGTCTGATACCGATATGGGTCCAGGTCGTTCTAGTAGGAGCCATCGTCATTGTTTTGGTCTGGAAAGAACTTTTTCCTAGCTCATACAGTGGGAGCCTTGCTGGGTACAACCATACGGACCGCCCCATTTTCAGTTATTGGGTTGACGGTAACTGGGGCGGCAATGGCGGAACCACATGCTGTTGGTCGTTCAAAGGCGACACTGTAGAGGTAAGCTGGATACTTAGCATGACCGGGGAGCAGGAGCGTCAAGGCGTAGAAGAGGAACGCCATGAGGTTAAGCTGCCTATGCCAGTGCATACCCGAGGAGACCGATATCTACATGTACACTTTCTTCCTGGTAACAAGGTTGATCTTGTCTGGAGTTCAGAGATTAGGTCCCCAAAGCTAGATCAGTATCGTGCGGAGTTCGGAAGATGATGAAGCAATACGAGCTCTCATGTCTCCAGGCATTTAATGCGCGTTCTGGCGATAGTGCCGCCCGGATTCAAGGTGTAAATTGCCGAAAGAAGCTAGACATTGGCTTTTTCTTTGATGGTATAGGTCGCAATCTTCAACAGGACCAAATGCAGAATAGAACCAGCAATGTCGGAAAGATGTTTTTGGCTCATTACAGGAGTGAAGACGACGAGCTGGGAAATGCTTACAGGAAACACTACTATTCCGGTCTTGGCACACCTTTCGAAGCCAGCCTTTCAGAGAGTCTTGCGGGGGCGGCTCACCGTATTCCCAGCGAGGGGGAAGCGACACGAGACGGTCAGTTGCGTAGTAGCGTGACCGAGGCAGCCAAGGACGCTGCTTCTGGGAACCAAAACAGCCGCTGGTGGGAGGTTTTCGGTAATTCTTTAAAAAAGGAAATCACCAAGCCCTGGAACTGGGTCAAGCAGGCACGTAATTCGGCGGTGCGAACCGGGGCGGAGGCCATCTCACCCATTCGTGACAGCTCCCTGGCCGCAAACCTGCTGATGAGTGGCTCCTATACCCGGCAATCTGCAGCGATACACCACTTTCGAAAGAGCGTGAGTGAAGTGCAGCAGGCCAGCCAGTTGCCGCTAACACAAATTCGTGTGTCAGTCTTTGGTTTCGACTTTGGCGCGGCCATGGCCAAGGCCTTCGTGCGCGAACTCCTGGACGACGTTTGCGAGTGTTACGGAGATACTCATAGCTATTCGGGCGCCGAGGTCAAGGTGGTCTTCGTTGGACTCCTCGATTGTGTCGATCGTACTCATACCGAGATGGGGCCGCTCGACTGGTTGCATCCGCTCACGCCGGTACTCGACGATGGAGGAGCCCTGCATCCGGCGTGCCAGCGTGCCCTGCATTTGGTCGCAGCTCATGAGCGGCGCTTCTATCGCCGTTGCCGTCCCTTGGGAGGACAAAGCACCAACTGGCGCGAAGAGCTTTGCCCGGGGATAAGCGAGGATATCGGCGGAGGACTGGTTTCCGCTGAGCAGAAACATAGTGCCGAGTTATCCCGCGCTGCGCTGCACCGCTTGTACCGCCAGGCAACGCGAGCCGGAGTACCGTTGCCAACGTTAGAAGAGTTGGGAGAAAAAGATGCCGTGACGGCACAGCTTTTCGAGCTAAATGACCAGATCGAAGGCTATTCACTTATGGCGATGGCTAGCCATTACCAGCGTCAGACGTCGAGCCATCGAAGCCCATCAGCAGAAAACTTTCGCTTCCACACGCTGATCTACCTGGCCTGGCTGGCTCAGCGGTATCGCGACTATCGTGAGGCCTTGGCCCTACTGGAAAATCGGGAGGAGGCGCTACCCAGTCGCTACTACAACCACACGCTGGGAGCCGTGACAGCCTCCCTCACCGAGAGTCGTGAGCAATGGGAGCGGGAAGAGGCGGAGCGGGCCGATATCGATGCAGGGCTCGCCGACTTGAAGACGACCTGGGGATGGCTGGAACAAGTCGATAGCGAAGCCCGGGACATACGAAATCGCTTCAGCTCGCCTGATCCCAACACGCGGCGACATGCCCGGGCCGTACTGCGCGAGAATTACGCTTTGGCGGAAAGCTGGCATCGTTGGACGCGTGAAGCGTCTCCGCCAGCACTTCCCGAGCCAATCGAATTGCTATTCGCCTATGGCTTGCACGATAAGCAGCCGGAGGAGATGACCTATCGTAATCGGCAGCCTAACCAGAGTACTGGAGGGTATCGGTTCATGACGTATCGGGACATTGATTGGCCCGGAGACGAGACGGTCGCGCAGGACATGGCGCCCAATCCCCGAGAGCAGGCTCACCCACGCCAGCAAATGCCCGCCTGGACCATGCGTTAGCGATCTGCCACTCCAAGGTTGCAGCCTATCCTTTCCCCGGCCCCTGCCATACGCGCAAGCGCCCCAGCCAGCTGAGTCCGTGAGAGGCCTCGCGCAGCTCGCGGGCGGCATCGTCGAGGCTTTTTCCCCGCGGCAGGCAGCGTACGTAGACCGAGATGTCCACTTGTTCGGCCAGATAGTGCAGGTCGAGGGCGACGCGGCTCTGCCAGACGGGGCTGTGTTGCCAGGCTTCGTCGAGCATGGTTTCCACGTCGCGTCGAAGGGGGAGGCCGGGGCGCAGGCTATGCTCGATCTGGTCGGAGTCGTCTTCGGGGTCGATGTGGAAGGTCACGTCGGCCAGGTTGGGGAAGGCTTCGCGCAGCTGGCGGCTCACCGCATTGCCGATCTCGTGTGCTTCGGAGACGGTCAGGCGCGGCGCCACCACGATATGCAGGTCGAGGACGACCTGACTGCCCAATGAGCGTGTGCGCAGGTCGTGAACGCTGTCGACGCCCGATACTGCCTCGGCAATGGCGGTCATCTGTTCGATGTCCTGCTCGGGCAGGGCGGTGTCGATCAGCTCTCGGCTCGATTCCCAGAGCAATCGCCAGCCCACCTGGCCGACCAGGATGCCGACGACAATGGCCGCCACCGCATCGACCCAGCCGGCACCGAACTGTGCGGCCACCAGCCCTACAATGACCACGCCGGTGGAGAGCGCATCCGAACGTGAGTGCCAGGCATTGGCTTCGAGCAGCCTGGAACGCACCCGTTTCGCCACCGCCAGGGTGTAGCGAAAGATCCACTCCTTCGCGATAAGAGAGGCAACGGCGACGGCAATCGCCCACAAGCCCGGGGCGGGTATCGGCTCGCCCGCCAGCAGGCGGGCGAGGCTGGCCCAGGCAATACCGCCCGCTACGAAGATGAGCACACTGCCCAGCACCAGGGTCGCCAGCGTTTCGATGCGGCCGTGGCCGTACGGATGATCACTATCAGGCGCCTGGCGGCCGAAATGCGTGGCTGCCATCACGAAACCGTCGGTCACCAGGTCGGAGAAGGAGTGTATGCCGTCGGCGATCAGGGCGGCTGAGCCCACCAGCCAGCCCGTGATGACCTTGAGCACACCCACGGTGAGGTCGATGACGGCCCCGATCAGCGTGACCCGATGGGCTTCGCGGGTCTGGGCACCTCGATCGAGTGGCAGGCGGTCAGGCTCGTTCACAAGGGATCCAAGTCGCGGCCGGTGCGCTGCGCCGCCTTGTTGCGCACGGGATTGGCATACTGGGCCAGCCACCAGTCGCGCAGTTCGGCGGGTACTTCGTTGAGGCGTGCCTGGAAACGCGCCCGGTCGACATCGCTGACTTCGCTCATGTCCAGCAGCTCCGGCGCGTCACCGAGGGCTTCCAGCGCCAGGTAGTGGCTGGGGAAAAGGTGGTAGCCGCCGACCACTTGGCGGTCCAGCTCGGTGGCTACGGCTTCGGGTGTATCGAAACCATCGCCCAACGGTTCGCCGAAGTTGAGCTGAACGCGTCCCTTGGCCCCGGTAATGCCGGCGACGATGGACTGGATATCCTCGAATTCACTCTTCTCGTAGCGGCCCTGGCTATGGATGGCGTGCAGTTCTCGCGCTTTTTGCAGGTCGCAAGGGTCGTACTCGTAGCTGATCGAGACCGGCACCATGCGAAGCTCGGCGATGGCCTTGCCGATGGGAGCGTTGCGATCCTCCTGGCGGCGCGCCATGGTCAGCATCTTGATGATGGCCGGGTCGGTACGGTCGATCCCGTCCTTGGCGCGTCCTTCGCGTTGAGCCATCCAGATCGAGTGGTTGTCCTCGGTGATCGAATGGCGGATATAACTGGAAAGGTTCTGGTACGCGGCCAGCATGGCGCGCTTGCCTCGCAGGGCACGCGGCACGATGAAGCTCTTGTTGAGCCGCATCAGGTCGGTCACATAGGGCTTCTTGAGCAGGTTGTCGCCGATGGCGATGCGCACTGTGTCGCGTCCTGCCTGGTGCAGGGCGTAGTTGACGAAGGCCGGATCCAGGGAAATGTCGCGATGATTGCCGATGAACAGATAGGCGGTATCGGGGGCCAGGCGCTCGAGCCCCTCCACACGGAAGTCGTCGGTCGAGGTGCGAATCATGCGAGCCATGTAGTAGGCCACGCGCATCTGGAAATCGCGCACGCTCGTTACGTCGCGGGTCTCGCGGCGAATGGCGTACGAAGCCAGGGCGCGAGCGAACCATGGCAATGTGCGGCTCAGGCGTGGAAGCCGGTAGCGGGTCAGGGCGTCGAGCAGCTCGCGGTTGTTGGCCAGGTCTGCCAGTACCGCGGCCACCTCATCGTCCCGGTAGGGGCGAATGTCGGCCCAGGGGTCCGTCGGAGTCGTGCCTGTCTGGAAATCGGTCATCGATTTTTCTTGGTTACCGGGTTCGGTCATGAAGCTTGCGTGGCAGCCTGATTGGCTTCGCCACCCAGCCAATCGATCAATCGCTCAATCTCTTCGGCCAGCGCCTGGGTCATGAGCATGAAGTCGGCCTCGAGCCGTACGATGGCATCCCCATCGTCCTCTGTCTCGCTGGCTTCGTCGATCAGTGCGTCACTGAACCGCAGCGACTTCAGCGTCATGTCGTCATGCAGCACATAGCCAAGGCGGCCCTCGACCTCTAAGGCCAGGCGACTGGCCTGTTTACCGGTGGCTAGCAGCTGTTGTATCTCGTCGCTGTCCAGGTCCACCTGGCGTGCCCGCAATACGCCGTCGTCCCCCTTGGCCTTGAGTTCCACCTGGTCGCCCAGCAGTAGCGCGGCTGGGCGGGAATCTTCCTCTGCGAGCCACTGGGTCATGGCGCGCATCGGCAGGGTCTGGGTGGCCAGAGGCGTTACCTGGAGGCTGCCCAGGGTCTCGCGTAGCAAGTCCAGTGCCTCTTCGGCGCGCTTTCGGGAGCTGGTGTTAACGGCGATCAATTGGCGCCGGGTATCCCACCAGAGGTCGACCTTCTGGCTGCGGATGAAGGCGCGGGGCAGCAGCTCTTCATAGACCTGCTCCTTCAGTTCCTGCTTCTCCTGGCGGCGTAGCTTGCGTCCTTCACGGGATTCGATCTCGGCGCTACGCTCGTCGACCTCCTCGCGAACCACGCCTGCCGGCAATAGCCGCTCATGACGCAACATGGTCAGCAGCCGCTGGCCCTGCAGTTCATGCAAGAGTGCCGTGCCGGCTCGCCCGGCTGGCGGACACCAGCCGACACGCCGGGCCTCCTGCGTGCCGGGTGTCCGAGCGGCCAGCCCGGCCAGGGCCTCTTCCAAGTCGGCGGCAGGAATCTCCGCCGCCCCATGCAGGCGGTAAAGGTGCAAGTGCTTGAACCACATAGCGCATTCTCTGGGCGTAAAGGACGCATATTATGGCGAAGGGGACATCCGGGTTCCAGTGGCACTTTTTCAAACCCTTGTTTGAATTCAAGGCAATGGCGAGCCTAGAATCGAGCGTGATCACCCAACCCACGAAGGAAAGCACCGCTAATGGATTCCCGCATTTCCCGTGTCACCCTGCGCGTGCGTGGCTACCACCTGGATGGCTATGGCCACGTCAACAATGCCCGTTACCTGGAGTTTCTGGAGGAGGGCCGCTGGGGCTACTTCGACGACCGCCCCGATCTCGCCCGGCACTTCGCCTCCGGCAATCCTGCCTTGGTAGCGGTGAACCTCAATATCAATTACCGCCTGGCAGCGGTGGCCGGCGACGATCTTGAAGTGCTGACCCGGCTTGCCGAGCTTGGGAGTCGCAGTGCGCGCATGTACCAGGAGATTCGCCGCATCGGCGACGGCAAGCAGATCACCGACGCCGACCTCACCTTCGTGCTGCTGGACGTGCGCGCACAGCAGTCGATGTCCATCGAGGGCGAGATTCGCCAGGCGCTCGAGCCGCTCGTGCTGCCTAAGGAAACTTGAGCGACAACACCAAGCTTCCTGCCGTGTCCAGGGTTCCTTTGCACGTTCCCGCACGCTGCCTTTGTGTCGGCTGAAGTGGTATGATGGCAGGCTGTAATGGCGCGCCACCGCCTCGGTCACGGCTTGGCCTGAGGCACGTGCCAAATCGATGTAGCGCAAAGGATTCCGAAACCCATGGGTGACATCGCCAGAGAGATTCTGCCAGTCAATATCGAGGACGAACTGAAGCAGTCGTACCTCGACTACGCGATGAGCGTGATCATCGGCCGTGCGCTGCCTGACGTACGCGATGGCCTCAAGCCGGTGCATCGTCGCGTGCTGTTCGCCATGCACGAGCTTGGTAACGACTGGAACAAGCCTTACAAGAAGTCGGCCCGCGTGGTGGGCGATGTCATCGGTAAATACCATCCCCACGGTGACAGTGCGGTCTACGATACCATCGTGCGCATGGCCCAGGACTTCTCCATGCGCCACGTGCTGGTCGACGGCCAGGGCAACTTCGGCTCCATCGATGGCGACAGTGCCGCGGCCATGCGTTACACCGAGGTGCGCATGGCCAGGCTCGCCCATGAGCTGCTTGCCGACCTCGACAAGGACACCGTCGATTGGGTCGACAACTACGATGGCACCGAACGCATTCCCGACGTGCTGCCGACCAAGGTGCCCAACCTGCTGATCAATGGCTCATCGGGCATTGCCGTGGGCATGGCGACCAACATACCGCCCCACAACATGGCGGAAGTGATCGATGGCTGCCTGGCGCTGATCGACGACTACACCCTCACCGTCGACGACCTGATGGAGTACATCTCCGGCCCCGACTTCCCCACGGCCGGCATCATCAATGGCCGCGCCGGCATCCTCGAGGCGTATCGCACCGGTCGCGGGCGCATCTATGTACGCGCCCGCCACACCATCGAGCATGACGACAAGACCGGCCGCGACCACATCATCGTCACCGAGTTGCCTTACCAGGTAAACAAGGCGCGGCTGATCGAGAAGATCGCCGAGCTGGTCAAGGACAAGAAGATCGAGGGCATTGCCGAGCTGCGCGACGAATCCGACAAGGACGGCCTTCGCGTAGTGATCGAGGTCAAGCGCGGGGAATCCGGCGAAGTGGTGGTGAACAACCTCTTCGCCCAGACCCAGTTGCAGAACGTCTTCGGCATCAACATGGTGGCCATCGAGGACGGCCAGCCGAAGATCCTCAATCTCAAGGAGGTCCTCGAGGCCTTCATTCGCCACCGCCGCGAAGTCGTGACCCGGCGCACCCTGTACGAGCTGAAAAAGGCCCGCGAGCGTGGCCATATCCTGGAAGGCCTGGCCGTTGCGATCTCCAACATCGACGAGGTGATCGAGCTGATCAAGGCTTCGCCGAGTGCCGCCGAGGCCAAGGAAAAACTGCTCGACAAGGTGTGGCAGCCCGGCCAGGTCACCGCCATGCTGGAGCGTGCCGGCGCCACCTCGTGCAAGCCGGAGGATTTGGAAGAAGGCTTTGGCCTCAACACCACCGGCACCGAGTATCGACTCTCGCCGGCCCAGGCCCAGGCCATCCTCGAGCTGCGCCTGCACCGTCTGACCGGCCTGGAAACGGAAAAGCTGCTCGACGAGTACCTGGGTATTCTCGAGAAGATCGCCGAGCTGATGGCCATTCTCGCGTCCAGCGAGCGCCTGCTCGAGGTGATCCGCGAGGAGCTGACCGCCGTGCGCGACCAGTTCAGCGACCCGCGTCGCACCGAGATCCAGGCCAGCCACCTCGACCTCTCCATCGAGGACCTGATCGCCGAGGAAGACATGGTGGTCACGGTATCGCGCACCGGCTACGCCAAGACCCAGCCGCTCTCCGACTACCAGGCCCAGCGTCGCGGCGGCCGCGGCAAGTCGGCAACCTCCATGAAGGACGAGGACGTCATCGAGCACCTGCTGGTGGCCTCCACCCACGATACCGTGCTGCTGTTCTCCAACAAGGGCAAGGTCTACTGGCTCAAGGTCTACGAGATGCCGGCAGCCAGCCGCGGTTCCCGAGGCAAGCCGCTGGTCAATCTGCTGCCGCTGGACGAGGGCGAGGCGATCAACGCCATCATGCCGGTGAAGGATTACAGCCCCGACTGCTTCATCTTCTTCGCCACCGCCAAGGGTACGGTCAAGCGCACCAGCCTCGACCAGTTCTCGCGCCCGCGCAGCGTCGGCCTGATCGCCATCGATATCGAGGAAGACGATCGCCTGGTGGGTGCTGCCATCACCTCGGGCAACGACCACGTCATGCTGCTGTCTTCCAACGGCAAGGCGATCCGCTTCGAAGAAACCAATGTACGCGCCATGGGCCGTACCGCCCGCGGCGTGCGCGGCATGAAGCTGCTGGGCGGTGCCGAGGTGATCAGCCTGATCATCCCGCAGAGCCAGCAGATCGATGCCGACGCCGACAACGACCTGGAAGGCGCTGAGGGGGCTGCGGTCGAGAACGGCAACGGCGGTCAGATCTATATCCTGACCGCCTCCGAAAACGGCTACGGCAAGCGTACCCGGCTCGAGGAGTTCCCGCTGCGCGGTCGTGGCGGCCAAGGCGTGATCGCCATGCAGACCAGCGAGCGCAACGGCTCCCTGGTGGCGGCGATGCAGGTCTACTCCGCCGACGAGATGATGCTGATCACCGACCGAGGCACCCTGGTGCGTACCCGTGTCGATGAAGTCTCGATCACCTCGCGCAACACCCAGGGCGTCATGCTGATTCGCCTGGGCAACGACGAGAAGCTGGTCAAGACGGTGCGCATCGACGAACCCGAAGCCGGGAATGGCGCAGAGACCGAGGCGCCTGAAGTCGAGCCGCAGGGGGAGGAGCCGGGCGCTGATGCGAACGGCAGCGTAGACGAGAGCCAGAACGACGAATAAGGCTTGCCCCAGGCCGAGCGATGGCGCCGGGGACAAGCCGAAGTGAGGGTCTTTTGCCATGGGTGAGGCGGAATCAGAAGAACATGTTCTTCCCGTCGAACGGGTTGGCCATGGATGGCCAACCCAGGCCCTGCAAGCGGTGCAGGATGCAAGAGCGCCGCAGGGCAAAAGTAGCGCCCAGGGATGGGTTCACAGCGCCCTCACGTAGACTTGTCGACGGATCAGCACATCGCGTCGCTCCAGTCAGTAACCAAGCTTGAGCTGAGACGGAACACCACGCTGATGACACGCCACTATAACTTCTGCGCCGGTCCCGCGGCGCTGCCCACGCCGGTGCTCGAACGGGCGCGGGAAGAGATGCTCGACTACCAGGGCCGCGGGCTCTCGGTGATGGAGATGAGCCACCGTTCGCCCGAGTTCGTCGCCATCGCCGAGCAGGCCGAGGCCGACCTGCGCGAGCTACTCGCCGTGCCCGAGAACTACAAGGTGCTGTTCCTGCAGGGCGGCGCCAGCCTGCAGTTCTCCATGGTACCGATGAACCTGCTGGGGCAGGGCGGCACGGCCAATTTTCTCTACACGGGCATCTGGGGCAAGAAGGCGTTGGCGGAAGCCAGGCAGCTGGGGTTCGATGTGCACATGGCGGGCTCCAGCGAGCCCAGTGGCCATGCCGAAGTGCCGACCCAATCAGACCTGGCGCTTTCGAGCGACGCCGCCTACCTGCACTACACCGCCAACGAAACCATTGGCGGGCTGGAGTTCGACTACGTTCCCGACGTCAATGTGCCGCTGGTGTGCGACTACTCGTCGAGCATCCTTGCCGAGCCGCTTGACGTGTCGCGTTTTGGGGTGATCTACGCCGGCGCGCAGAAGAACATCGGCCCTGCGGGCCTGACGCTGGTCCTGGTGCGCGACGACCTGCTCGACAGGCGCTGCGAGCGCATCCCCAGCCTGTTCGACTACCGCGCCATGGCCGAGGCGGGTTCCATGGTGAACACGCCGCCCACCTACGCCTGGTACCTGGCGGGGCTGGTGTTCCAGTGGCTCAAGCATGACATCGGCGGACTCGACGCCATGGCGGCGATCAATGCGCGCAAGGCGGCCAAGCTCTACGCGGCGATCGACGCGAGCGGCTTCTATTCCAACCCCATCGCGCCGCGCAACCGCTCGCGCATGAACGTGCCCTTCGTGCTGGCCGACGACCGCCTGGACAAGCCGTTCCTCGCCGAGGCCGAACAGGCCGGGCTGCTCAACCTCAAGGGCCACCGCAGTGTCGGCGGCATGCGGGCGAGCCTCTATAACGCCGTACCCGAAGCGGCCGTCGATGCGCTCATCGACTTCATGGCCGATTTCGAGCAACGCAGGGGATAAGCCATGACCGACACCCCCACCAATCTCGACTCGCTGCGCGAGCGCATCGACTCGCTCGACAACGAAATCCTGCGCCTCATCAGCGCCCGTGCCGAGTGCGCCAAGCAAGTTGCCGACGTCAAGACCAAGCACGATCCCAGTGCCGTGTTCTACCGCCCCGAGCGCGAGGCCCAGGTGCTGCGTCGCATCATGGAACTCAACCCGGGGCCGCTGAACAGCGAAGAGATGGCGCGCCTGTTCCGCGAGATCATGTCCGCCTGCCTGGCGCTGGAACAGCCCACCAAGGTGGCCTACCTGGGCCCCGAGGGCACCTTTACCCAGCAGGCCGCGCTCAAGCACTTCGGCGAGAGTGCGGTGAGCATGCCCATGGCCGCCATCGACGAGGTGTTCCGCGAAGTCGAAGCGGGGGCGGTCAACTACGGTGTGGTCCCGGTGGAGAACTCGACCGAAGGCGTGGTCAGCCATACCCTGGATTCGTTCATGGACTCCTCGATCCACATCTGCGGCGAAGTGGTGCTGCGCATTCACCACCACTTGCTGGTGGCCGATACCACGCTGCGCGACAAGGTCTCGCGGGTCTACTCGCACCCGCAGTCGCTGGCGCAGTGTCGCAAGTGGCTCGACGCCCACTACCCCCGAGCCGAGCGCGTGCCGGTGTCGTCCAATGCCGAGGCGGCGCGCATGATCAAGAGCGAATGGCACAGCGCCGCCATCGCCGGCGACATGGCCGCCAAGCTCTACGGCCTCGAGAAGGTCGCCGAGAAGATCGAGGATCGCCCCGACAACTCCACGCGTTTCCTGATCATCGGCAGCCAGCACGTGCCCATGTCCGGCGAGGACAAGACCTCCATCGTGGTGGCCATGCGCAACCAGCCCGGT
Organism: Billgrantia hypersalina; assembly: GCF_052584175.1. Classification (NCBI taxonomy): domain Bacteria; kingdom Pseudomonadati; phylum Pseudomonadota; class Gammaproteobacteria; order Oceanospirillales; family Halomonadaceae; genus Billgrantia; species Billgrantia hypersalina. The sequence continues at coordinate 270,779 of NZ_JBMIQI010000018.1, read as the reverse complement.
GCGCTGCACGACCTGCTCGAGCCGTTCCATCGCCATCGCATCGATCTCACGCGCCTGGAGACGCGCCCTTCGCGCACCGGCGTGTGGAACTATGTCTTCTTCATCGACTTCAAGGGCCATGTCGATGAGCCCCGGGTCGCCGCTGTGCTCGAGGAGGTTCGCCTGCGCGCCTCGGAGGTGAAGGTGCTCGGCTCCTACCCTGTGGGCGTGCTGTAAGCGTGGCGATTGGCAGCGTCCATGGCGAGCCGCCGGTTGAATCGCGCGTCCTCATCGTCGGCCTGGGGTTGATTGGCGGGTCGCTTACCGCCGCGCTGCGTGACGCCGGCTTCCAGGGTGCCATCCACGCCTGCGACCCGGACCCCGGCGAGATCGAGCGCGGCATCGAAATGGGCCTGATCGATCACGGCGAAACCCGCCTGGCACCGCTGGTGGAAGGCGCCACGCTGATCGTGCTGGCCGTGCCGGTGCTGGCCATGCAGGGCGTGATGGCCGAGCTCGCCGCGGCGCTGCCGCGGGAGGCGCTGGAGGGCGAAGCCCCGCGTGTGGTGATCACGGACGTAGGCAGCACCAAGGCGGCGGTGCGTGATTGTGCCATGGCCGCGTTCGGCCGCCTGCCTGCCGGGCTGGTGCTGGGCCATCCCATCGCCGGTTCGGAGAAGAGCGGCGTGGCGGCCTCCAACCCGCGGCTCTACGTCAAGCACAAGGTCATCCTCACCCCCAGTGTCGAAACCGCCCCGACCGCGGTCGCGCGGGTGCGTGCAGTGTGGCTTGCCTGCGGCGCCGAGGTGCTGGAGATGGAAGTCGACCGGCACGATCAGGTGCTGGCGCGCACCAGCCATCTGCCGCACCTGCTCGCCTTCTCGCTGGTGGATACCCTGGCACGCCAGGACGAGCGGCTGGAGATCTTCCGCTACGCCGCCGGCGGCTTTCGGGACTTCACCCGCATCGCCGGTAGCGACCCGGTGATGTGGCGCGATATCTTCACCGCCAACCGCGACGCCGTGCTGGCTTCGCTCGACGACTTCGAAGCTGGGCTCGGCCGGCTGCGCCAAGCGGTGGAGGCGGCAGACGGCGATGCTATGCTTGCCATCTTCGACCGTGCCAGCCATGCCCGGCGCTATTTCGACTCTCTCCTGAACCAGACCAGTTATCAGGCGGAATACCAGATGCAACAACAAGGCAGACTCACCTTTCGGGCCGCCCCGGGTGGCCGCGTGGCCGGTCGCATTCGCGTGCCCGGCGACAAGTCCATCTCCCACCGCTCGATCATGCTCGGTGCGCTGGCCGAAGGCGTTACCGAAGTGAAGGGATTCCTGGAAGGGGAGGATAGCCTGGCCACCCTGCAGGCGTTCCGCGAGATGGGCGTGGCCATCGAGGGGCCGTATCAGGGTCGCGTCACCGTGCACGGTGTCGGCATGCACGGGCTCAAGGCACCCTCCGGCCCGCTCTACGTGGGCAACGCCGGTACCGCCATGCGCCTGTTCGCCGGTCTGCTGGCGGGGCAGCGCTTCGACACCCAACTGATCGGCGACGCCTCGTTGACCAAGCGCCCCATGGGCCGCGTGGCCGACCCGCTGAGGTTGATGGGGGCCAGGATCGACACCGCCGAAGGCGGGCGGCCGCCGCTCAAGATCCATGGCGGCCAGGCGCTCAAGGGCATCGTCTACGACATGCCCATGGCCAGCGCCCAGGTGAAATCCTGCCTGCTGCTCGCCGGGCTCTATGCCGAAGGCGAAACCCGCGTACGCGAGCCGGCCCCCACCCGCGACCATACCGAGCGCATGCTGGCCGGCTTCGGCTACGACGTGCATCGTGAAGGCGATACCTGCTGGCTTCGCGGCGGCGGCAAGCTGACCGCCGCGCCTATCGACGTGCCCTCCGACATCTCCTCGGCCACCTTCTTCCTGGTGGCAGCGGCGATCACCCCAGGCTCCAACCTGACCCTCGAACACGTCGGTATCAACCCCACGCGTATCGGCGTGCTCAACATTCTCAAGCTGATGGGCGCCGACCTGCGCCTCACCAATGAGCGCGAAGTAGGCGGGGAGCCGGTGGCCGACCTGCACATTCGCTACAGGCCGCTCAAGGGAATCGACATCCCCGTCGACCAGGTGCCGCTGGCCATCGACGAGTTCCCGGCGCTGTTCATCGCTGCCGCCTGCGCCAGGGGCACCACCCGCCTGCGCGGTGCCGAAGAGCTTCGGGTCAAGGAGTCCGACCGCATCCAGGCCATGGCCGATGGCCTGGCCACCCTGGGGGTCGAGCACACCGTGCGTGATGACGGCATCGACATCGTCGGTGCGGGCGACAGCGAGGTGGCCTATGGCGGCGGTCGCATCGACAGCCTGGGCGACCATCGCATTGCCATGGCCTTCGTCGTCGCTTCCCTGCGCGCCGGCAAGGAGATCGTCATCGATGACTGTGCCAACGTCGCCACGTCCTTCCCCGGTTTCACGGAACTCGCCCGGGTGGTTGGGCTCAGAGTGAGCGAGGAAAAACAAGAGGTGGGGGCATGAGCGAGGCCAAGGTGCTGACTCTCGACGGACCCGGCGGCGCCGGCAAGGGCACCATCAGCCGCCTGGTGGCGGAACGCCTGGGCTGGCACCTGCTCGACAGCGGGGCGCTGTACCGCCTGACGGCGCTGGCGGCCATGCGTCACGGCGTGGCGCTCGATGACGAAGCGGCGCTGGCGCAGGTGGCCGCAAGGCTCGACGTGGTATTCGTGGCAGAGGAGCAGGCCACGCGTGTGCTGCTCGAGGGCGACGACGTCAGCCGTGAGATCCGCACCGAGCAGGTGGGCGACGCTGCCTCTCAGGTGGCCGCGCTGAACGGCGTGCGCCAGGCGTTGCTGCAGCGACAGCACGACTTCAGGAAGCCTCCCGGGCTGGTGGCCGATGGCCGCGACATGGGCACCGTGGTATTTCCCGATGCCGAACTGAAGGTTTTCCTCACCGCGAGCTCGGAAGAGCGTGCGCGCCGGCGCCACCTCCAGTTGCAGGAAGCGGGGGTGAATGCTAGTCTATCGAGTCTTTTGAAGGAAATTCAGGCGCGCGATGCACGCGACATGCAGCGCAGCGTGGCTCCCCTCAAGCCGGCCGATGACGCCATAACGCTTGATACCACGAGCCTGAAGATACCGGAAGTGGTGGAACGGTTGACGGAGTGGCTGGCCGAGCGCGGCCTGGTCTCCGGGACTTGAACTCCCTTGCGGCGCCCTCGAGCGGATGTCATGGCATGGTCGGGCACTATCATTCTTGCAAGCCCGGCCAGGTCCAACCAGCGCTAACATCCCCGGGGGTTTGGTAAATAAGGCCCGCACTCGCTGGTGGTGCGGAGAAGGCGGCAACGCCTCAACACCGTTGATCACGTAGGAAAATCATGAGCGAAAGCTTTGCTGAACTGTTTGAACAGTCACTGCAGGACATCAACATGGAGCCGGGCGCCATCGTCACGGCTACCGTCGTCGACATCGAGGGTGACTGGGTCACCGTCAATGCCGGCCTGAAGTCTGAAGGGCAGATTCCCGCGGCGCAGTTCCGCGACGATAACGGCGAGCTCACCATCGCCGTTGGCGACGAAGTCAGTGTCGCCCTGGAAGCCGTCGAAGACGGTTTCGGCGAGACCCGCCTGTCTCGCGAGAAGGCCAAGCGCGCCGAAGCCTGGAAGGTTCTGGAAGCGGCCTTCGAGAAGGAAGAAATCGTCAAGGGCGTGATCAACGGCAAGGTCAAGGGCGGCTTCACCGTCGACATCGATTCCATCCGTGCCTTCCTCCCGGGTTCCCTGGTCGACGTGCGTCCGGTGCGCGACACCACGCACCTCGAGCACAAGGAACTCGATTTCAAGGTCATCAAGCTCGATCCGAAGCGCAACAACGTTGTCGTTTCCCGTCGTGCCGTGCTCGAAGCCGAGAACAGCGCCGAGCGTGAAGCCCTGCTCGCCACCCTGCAGGAAGGCCAGCAGATCATCGGTATCGTCAAGAACCTCACCGACTACGGCGCCTTCGTCGACCTGGGCGGCGTCGATGGCCTGCTGCACATCACCGACATGGCCTGGAAGCGCATCAAGCATCCGAGCGAAATCGTGGCCGTGGGCGACGAGATCAATGTCAAGGTGCTCAAGTTCGACCGCGAGCGTAACCGCGTCTCGCTGGGCCTGAAGCAGCTGGGCGAAGATCCGTGGGTCAACATCAAGGACCGCTACCCCGAGGGTACCGTGGTCCCGGCTCGCGTCACCAACCTCACCGACTACGGCTGCTTCGCCGAGCTGGAAGAGGGTGTCGAAGGCCTGGTTCACGTCTCCGAGATGGACTGGACCAACAAGAACATCCACCCGTCCAAGGTCGTCAACATCGGCGACGAAGTGGATGTCATGATCCTCGACATCGACGAGGAGCGTCGTCGTATCTCCCTGGGTATCAAGCAGTGCACCCCGAACCCGTGGGAAACCTTCAACGCCCAGTACAACAAGGGCGACCGTGTGTCCGGTACCATCAAGTCGATCACCGACTTCGGTATCTTCATCGGTCTGGAAGGCGGCATCGACGGCCTGGTTCACCTCTCCGACCTCTCCTGGTCCGAGACGGGCGAAGAAGCCGTGCGCCGCTTCAAGAAGGGCGACGAAGCCGAAGCCGTCATCCTCTCCATCGATCCGGAGCGCGAGCGCATTTCGCTTGGTATCAAGCAGCTCGATTCCGACCCGGTGGCCGAGTACCTGTCCGTCAACGACAAGGGCTCCATCGTCTCCGGTCGCGTGGTCGAGGTCGATGCCAAGGAAGCTCACGTCGAGCTGGCGACTGACGTCGTCGCCGTGCTCAAGGCCTCCGAAATCAGCGCCGACCGCGTCGAAGACGCACGTAACGTGCTGACCGAAGGCGATACCGTCGAAGCCCGCATCATCAGTGTCGATCGCAAGAACCGCGCGATCAACCTGTCGATCAAGGCCAAGGATCAGGACGACACCCGTCAGAACCTGAAGAAGCTGCGCGAGCAGGAAGTCGAGACCGGTGGCCCGACCACCATCGGCGACCTGATCAAGCAGCAGATGGGTCAGGACTGATCGTCCCTCGGGCTCCGCTTGCGGAGCCCGAACCCGGCTCTCGTAGCCAACGAAAACGCCACCCTAGGGTGGCGTTTTTGCGTTTGGGTTTTTTACTCAGGCACCGTAAAAATCCATGAACTTGACGGGTTGCGTCTCCTCGATCACTTCCGCCCACAGGTCGTACTCGTCGGCATTCGTCACCCGGGCGCGAACCACATCGCCGGGGCGCAGCGTGCGCTTGGATTCCAGGAACACCATGCCGTCGATCTCGGGAGCGTCGGCTTCGCTGCGACCGATCGGGCCTTCTTCATCGACTTCGTCCACCAGCACTTCGATCTCGCGGCCGATCTTCCGCTCCAGGCGGGCAGCAGAGATCTGCTGCTGGTGCGCCATGAAGCGCTCCCAACGGGCCTGCTTCACCTCATCCGGTACCGGTTCCAGCCCCAGTTCATTGGCCGGTGCGCCCTCCACCGCCGAGTACTGGAAGCAGCCCACACGGTCGAGCTGGGCTTCGCTCAGCCAGTCGAGCAGATACTGGAAGTCCTCTTCGGTTTCGCCGGGAAAGCCGACGATGAAAGTGGAGCGGATGGTCAGCTCGGGGCAGAGCTCGCGCCAGCACTTGATGCGGGCCAGCGTCTTGTCCTCAAAGGCGGGGCGCTTCATCGCCTTGAGCACCTTGGGGCTGGCGTGCTGGAAGGGAATGTCGAGGTAGGGCAGGATCTTGCCCTCGGCCATGAGTGGAATCAGCTCGTCGACGTGCGGGTAGGGGTAGACGTAGTGCAGCCGCACGCGAATGCCCAGCTCCGAAAGTGCCTCGCACAGCTCGGTGAGGCGCGTCTTCACTTCGCGGCCGCGCCATTCGCTAGGCGCGTAGCGCAGGTCCACCCCGTAGGCGCTGGTGTCCTGCGAGATAACCAGCAGTTCCTTTACGCCGGCCTTGGCCAGGCCTTCTGCCTCGCGCAGTACGTCGCCTACCGGGCGACTCGCCAACTTGCCCCGCATGGAAGGAATGATGCAGAAACTGCAGCTGTGGTTGCAGCCTTCCGATATCTTCAGATACGCATAGTGGCGAGGGGTGAGCTTGACGCCCTGTGCCGGGACCAGATCGATGTGCGGGTCGTGACGGTGGTGGTGCGGGGCCGCCTCGTGTACGGCACCGACGACACGTTCATACTGCTGCGGGCCGGTAACCGCCAGCACGCTGGGGTGAACGTCGCGAATTGCGCCTTCGTCCACGCCCATGCAGCCGGTGACGATCACCTTGCCGTTCTCGGCAATCGCCTCGCCGATGGCATCGAGCGACTCGGCCTTGGCACTGTCGATGAAGCCACAAGTATTGACCACCACGACATCGGCGTCGTCATAGCTGGGCACGATCTCGTAGCCGTCGGTACGCAGCTGGGTCAGGATTCGTTCGGAATCCACCAGTGCCTTGGGGCAACCCAGCGAGACGAAACCGACCTTGGGTGTGGACATGCGAAACCTCTTGATTAACGCTGAACCATCCTTCTTCAGTAAAATCTGAAGCGAGTATGGTCTGATGAGGGGCAGGGCGTTTACCCTGCGGAATGAAGGTGGAGCATTTTAGCCTCGTACAGCAGCATAGGGAACCGCATGGCCACGATCGAGCACAGCGCAATTCTCCAGGCCCCGCCGGAACGGGTATTCGCCCTGCTGGAACGGGTCGAGGACTTTGTCGACTATTCCGACCTGATCCAGGCGATCGAGCCCCTCGGCGGCGACCGTTACCGCTGGCATGTCCATGCCGTGGGTATGGACTGGACCTTTGACGTGGCCATTACCGAGCGTCAGCCGCCCGACGTGCTGGCCTGGGAGTCGGTGGATGGCGTGCAGAACCAGGGCTGTTACCGGCTGCGCGCGGTGGAAGGGGGGACCGAAGTCAATTTCACGCTGACCTATCACCTGCGCAATCGACTGGTCGAAAAGGCCGTGACCAAGGCCGCCAGGCCGCTGGTGAGCAAGGTAAGCCGGCAGATACTCGAAAGAGTCGAGGCCCGACTTCGCTAAAAAGTCGGTACCCTCTGTTGCTTTCCTCAGGCGAGGTCTAAACTCGTTTAGGCGAGGTCGCATCGGCCTCTGTGAGGAAAGCAGTCGTGAGCGAGATAGAAGGTCTCCTGTGGTGCCTGGTCGTACTGTCAGCCCTGCTCGGGCTCTTGTACTTCGTGGACATACGCGTGGCGGCGATGCCACGGTTGAAGGAACCGCCCCTGGAACGCGAAGAGGCATCGTCCCCTGCCACTACCGCTCCTGTCGTTACCGCACCGACCGAGAGGGAGGGCAAGCTCGACGCCTGAACGCTTACGGCAACGACTCATCGTGAAGTGACCTGAACGGCACGGCATGGCAGCCTGGGTTGCAAACGGAAGGAAGGAATGCCGATGCCGAACGAGTCGTCACTTCGCCGACGCTGGCGCTGGGTTGCCCTCGGTGCCAGCGCCTCCATGGCAGCCTACCTCTGGTTCTGGCACTCGCCGGACCTGGCGGCCGTGCGGCACTGGGTCGAGGAGACCTCCCACCATCCACTCGTCATCATCGGCGTCATGGCGATCATGGCCATTACGCTGGCCATCGGCTTGCCCGGGAGCATCGGGCTATGGCTCATTGCACCGTTTTATCCGCCCCATTTCGCTACGCCGATGCTGATCCTCGGTAGCGTCGGCGGTGCGTTGGGTGCCTATCATCTGGCTGCCCGGGTCAGGGAGCGCTGGAATCCCAAGGGGCTGACCCGCAAGATCATGATCATGCTCACCCGACGCGGCGATTTGCTCACCCAGAGTGCCCTGCGCGTGCTGCCAGGCTTTCCCCACTCGGTGATCAACTATGCGGCGGGCCTTTGCCGGCTTCCCCTGAGTACTTTCATCTTGGCCGCCGTGCTGGGGCTTGGCATCAAATGGGCGGTTTATGCCAGTGCCATCTACAGTGGATTGCAAGCCGTATCCCGCGAGGACGAGGCGCTGAGCTTCGACATCCTGCTGCCGCTGTTCGCCCTGGCCCTGCTGCTGCTCGTCGGGGCGTGGATGAGGGTGGAGCAGGGCCGGGAGCTTTGATCAGGCGATGACGACGATCGGCAACGGCACCCTGGCAATCAGTTCCGGATCTTCTCGCAGCAGTCGCATCAACTCGTCACGCCGCAGCAGCAGTCCACCGGTGTCGGCATGTGCCAGAACCCTTTCGAGATCGCCGGCATGGCTCACCGGCAAGGAAGCGCTCCCGTCGAACAGAGGTGACCACCCCTCAACCAGCGCCGACGAGGCGGTTTGCCGTGGTCTTTCGTCTTCTGGCGATGTTCCCAGCCAGCGTAGCGGGCCACGCTTGCCGGTCTGGCGTTCATCCCATAGCAGCACCGCGCAGGGGGCTTCCATGACCAGCCGACGGCTGGTGGAGCCCAGCCGGGCGCCCCAATGCTCGCTGTTGCCTGCCTTGCCCAGTACCAGCACATCGCTCGCCCTGGCCATGCTCAAGGCGGCATTGGCCACCTGGCCGCGGCTGATTTCGAGCCGATGTGCCAGGCGATGTCCGGCCACGGCACCGGCAAGCGCCTCGTGCACACGCTGCAGCTGCCTGGCAATGCCGGCTTCCAGCGAATCCGGAGTGAGCGGGCGTGTCAGCCCTGACTGCGCGCCGATCTCGCAAGAGAAGGGGAAGGTGGCGCAGCTCAGCAGGTCAAGATCCTCCACATAGAAAGCGACCAGTTCGGCATGCCGCTGGCTGGCCAATTCCACCGCAGCGGCGAGTGCCGCCAGGCTATGGCGCGAGGCGTCGAGCAGCACCAATACCCGTTCCGCCTGCAGCGTTTGCGTAGGGTCGCGCAGCGTATCGTCATTCGTCATCGCCGTGCTCCTCGTCGCCCTGGGCGTCGATACCGTCGGGGTTACCGTTGCCCCTGCTCCTCTCCGGCCCACTACGCTGCTTCACTACCCGGTGAAAGGCAGCCAACCGTTCGGCGACCTTCGCATTCAAGCTTCCTGCCGGGTAGGAACCTTCTGCACCACGCTCACCGGGCGCCATGCCCGTCAGCAGCTCCAGCGCTTGATCCAGATGCTCAATGGCATAGACGCTGAAGTCGCCGACGGCGATAGCGTCGCGGACCTCGCCCTTGAGCATCAGATTCTGCACGTTGGCCGCGGGAAGCAGGACGCCATGGCCCTTCACGCCGCCGCGTGCCCGGCAGATATCGAAGAAGCCCTCGATCTTCTCGTTGACCCCGCCCACTGCCTGCACCCGACCATGCTGATCGATGGAGCCAGTCACGGCCAGCCGCTGCTCGATGCCCACCCGGGCGATGGCCGAGATCAGCACGCACGCCTCGGCGACCGACGCGCTGTCGCCCTCAATACCGCCGTAGGACTGCTCGAAGGCCAGGCTGGCGGAAAGCGACAGCGGGGTATCCGGTGCGTAACGACTGGCCAGATAGCGGGACAGAATCATTACCGCCTTGGAGTGAATGCGTCCGCCCAGTTTCGCCTCGCGTTCGATATCCACCACATGGCCGGGCCCGGGCCGAGCGGTGGCCGTGATCCGGGAGGGCTGACCGAAGGTATAGTCGCCCAAGCTCCTGACCGTCAGGCCATTGACCTGACCTACCTGCCTTCCCTCGAGCTGGATCGCGACGGTGCCGCGCACGATGTTCTCGTGGCTGCTTTCGTGGATGCGGCTGGCTCGCCACAGCTGCTGGACGACGGCCTTCTCGACATGAGCGCGCGCAATCACCCGGGCGTCATCCCGTTCAGCCCAATGGTCGGCCTCCTGTAGAAGGTCGCTCAATGCCCGGTGGCGTGCCGTGATCTTGTTCTGGTCGTCGACGAGACGGCTAGCGCGCTCGATCACCGCCGCTACACCGCTGCGGTCCAGCGGGCGCAGGGCCGCATCGCGTGCCAGCGTCGCAACCCTGCGCGCGTGTTGCTTCTGGCTGGCGTGGTTGCGGGAAAGCTCGTCTTCCAGGTCGGCTTGTACCTTGAACAGCTCAAGAAAGTCGGGGTCGTTCTCGCACAGCCGGTAGTAGTATTGACGCTCGCCAAGCAGCACCACCTTGAGGTCCAGCGGCACCGGATCGGGTTCCAGCGTGGTGGTGCTGAGCATGCCATAAGCCTGTTCCAGCGATTCGGTGCGGATCTCGCCGGCGCGTAGCACGCGCTTCAGCGTCTCCCAGGCCCCTGATTGCGCCAGCAGGGCGCGGGCATCCACCAGCAGGTAGCCGCCGTTGGCTCGATGCAGGCCACCGGCGCGAATCAGCGAAAAATCCGTCAGCAGGGTGCCGTTCTGCACATAGTGCTCGGTGCGGCCTACCAGATGATGATGGGTAGGCAGGTCGAGATACACCACGGGCGCGCCTTCGCAGTGCTTGTTGTCGACGATCAGGTTGAGCTGAAAGCGGTTGAAGATCGTCTCGGGAGTGACTTCCGGCTCAGTGGCAAGGAAGGCGTCGACGTGCTGGAACAGTGCGTCGTGCACTGCCTTCAGGTGATCTTGGATACCGGGCTGGTCGGCGTAGCGCTCCCTCAGCTCGGCCAATGGCGCCTCGATGACGGTTTGCAGCATCTCGTGGTTCAACGCCGTGATCCGTTCGCTCAACTGCTTGGCCAGGCGTGGCATCTGGCGAATGGCCTGGCTCAGCTTCCGCTGCAATACCTCGACCGTAGCCTCGATGCGTTCGCGTTCATCCTTGTCGAGCTTCTCGTACTCTTCCGGTGCCATCATGCTGTCGTCGCCGGCGGCCGGCGCGAAGGTGAAACCGTTGGGCGTGGAGAGCAGCAGAATATCGTACTCCCGACCCTCGCGGCGCACCGCCTCGATGGCATCGCGCTGTCGCTCGCCCATGGCCTGCTTCAATTCATGAAGGCGGTTCTGGTACTCATCGCCCTCGAACACGGCGGGAATGGCGGTGCGCAGCTCGGCGACCAGTTGTTCGATGTCGGCACGCAACACACGGCCCAGACCGGCAGGCAGCCGTAAATGCAACGGACGGGAGGGTTCATCGAAGTTGTAGCGGTAGGCGATGTCCGGCGGTGTGGGCTCGTCGCGGGAGCGTTCGGTGAGAAAGTGCTCCACCAGTGGCTGCTTGCCATGCCCGGGTTGGCCCAGCACAAAGAGATTGAATCCTTCGCTGCGCATGGCAGTGCCGAAATCCAGCGCATCCCGGGCACGCTCGTGTCCACTGAGCATGTCCAGCGACTCGAGTTCACTGGTCAGCTCGAAATCGAAGCTATCCTCAGGGCAGGCGCGATAAACCTGCGTGGTGTCCAAAGGTCTCACCGACATCTCTCCTTGATCTCTGATACTGGCCAGTATGGAGGAGACGCAGGAACAATGCCTGATGAAGGTCAAACGCGCGGGCGAGCTTGCGCTCCTGTCACGGGCGCGCGACTCTGTAGCGAAACACGAGGAGCCGCACATGGCCTTTACCTTCTGGTTCGAATTCGCCAGTACCTACTCCTATCCCGCCGCCATGCAACTCGAACACATGGCCGCCGAGCGGGACATCGAGGTGCGCTGGCAGCCCTTCCTGCTGGGGCCGATCTTCCAGGCCCAAGGCTGGAACGACACGCCCTTCAAGCTCTACCCGGCCAAGGGGCGCTACATGTGGCGCGACGTCGAGCGAATCTGCAACCGCGAGGGCATCGTCTTTCGCCGCCCCTCGCAGTTTCCCCGCAATGGCTTGCTGGCGGCTCGTATCGCCAACTGGCATGCCGAGGAGGAGTGGGTGCCGGCGTTCGTGCGCAGCGTTTACCGCGCCAACTTCGAGCACGACAAGGATATCGCCGACCCCCAGGTCATCGCGGATTGCCTGGCCGAACTGAAGCTCGATGCCCGCTACCTGCTGGAGGAGAGCCAACGGCCCGAGGCCAAGGATGCACTGCGCGACGCCACGGCAAAGGCACAGGCGCTGGGCATCTTCGGCGCACCGTTCTTCATGGCCGGTGACGAGCCGTTCTGGGGGTACGACCGCATGGAGCAGGCGCTCGACTGGTATGAAGCGTCATGCTCCGATTGAAAGCCCAATTCCATCCCGTGGAGAACGGACTATGAACGCCAGCAAGATCTTGCAGCAACTGATGCAGCAGGCCGGAGGCCAGACCCGTGGCCAGAACAGCGGTGGCGTGGATGTGAAAGGCATGCTCGACGGCCTGTCTCGCCACTTGGGAGGCGGCTCGTCGGGTTCGGCAGCGTCCGGCGGGAGTGGCTTGGACATGAAGAGCCTGCTGGGTGGCGGGGCGATGGGGCTGCTGGTGGGCTCCAAACGCGGTCGCAAGCTCGGCGGCAAGGCGCTCAAGTATGGGGCGATTGCCGCCGTCGGCATGCTGGCCTGGAAAGCCTGGCAGAACGCCCAGGCCAAGAGCAATGGCAGCCAGGCAGGGGCAGGTGAAAGCGAAGGCACGCGGATCGAAGAGCTGGAAGGGGAGTACCAGGAGCGCCGTAGCCTCGAACTGCTGCAGGCCATGATCATGGCCGCGCGGGCCGACGGCCATATCGACGCGCAGGAGCGTGAGCTCATCACCCAACAGATCGACGCGCTGGGCGCCGACGACGAGTTGCATCGCTGGGTCGAACGCCAGCTGAGCGCTCCGCTGGATGCCGCGGCGCTGGCCAGTCAGGCCGATTCGCCGCAGGCGGCGCGCGAGATGTACCTGATCAGCGTAGCGGTGATCGACGAGCAGAACCCCATGGAGCGAGCCTGGCTCGACCAACTGGCCAAGGAACTGAAGCTTGCCCCCGAACTTGCCGGTGAGTTGGAGCACCAGGCGCGTCAAGCCGGCTAGGCTTAGCGGTAGCGGTAGCGGTAGATGCGCAGCGAGGGCAGGTAAGGGTGCTCTTCCAGCTTTTCGTCGCTGCGCCGGGCGCGGGTGCGGTTCGGCGGCGGGGCTGCGGGGGGCAGGTTATGGTCGGGCAGGCGCTCGCGCGGGGCGGGCAGGAAAAGCGGCAGCGCCACGTTCATGGCGCGTCGTGTGCGGCCGTCTTCCAGCGGTTCGCAGTAGAACAGGTTGGCCCGCATCAGGGGCGCCTGGCTCTGCACCTGGGCAAGCGGTTCGCTGGAGGGCAGCGCAGCCAGCTTGCGCAGCTGAATGCGTACATGCGGCGCGTCGGTATCCAGCGCCAAGAGTTTTTTCTCGACCTCGCGCACCGTCAGCCGCTTGATCGAGCGGCCGCTCGAGTACCAGGCCAGGCGCACCCGAGCTACCGGCGCCTCGGCCAGGGGAATGGCACGCCAGCACTGCTTGAGATGTAGCCGTGCCAGGCCGCTGCCGCGTAAATGGTCGTGCAGCTGTGGATGGCGGAAGGGCAGCACCGCCTTGGCTTCGGCAAGCAGCGGTGGGTCCTCGGCCTTGATGCGGCTCAGCCGCTCGGCGAATTCGGCCTTTGCTGCATTCACCTCGGCCACCTTGGCCATCAGTGTCTCATCGGCGGCAATCAACCCGATATGGCTGCGGGTGGCTCGCCCGTCCTGGCCGTCGGTGTACCAGAAATCGAGCAGGGCGCGGCGCAGCCAGTCGGTACTGGCCTCCGCCTGGAATGCCCATGCGTCGCCGGGCGACGCGGCGTAGGCCGCCAGCAATTCCTCGGTGCGCTCGATCAGCCTGTCGAAGGCGGCCTCCAGCTCGGCCAGCAGCCGATAGGTCGGCGCCGGGGCCAGGGTCACCGCTCTTCGCCTCGGTCGGCGCGGGCCAGCCACTCCTCGATGTTGGTTTCATCGAGGGCCGGTTCGCCGGCAATGCGGTGCGACTCGTCGGCCCAGGCGCCCAGATCGATCAGCTTGCAGCGTTCGCTGCAGAAGGGGCGGTAGGGGTTCTTCTCGCTCCACGCCACCTGCTTCTGGCATTGCGGGCAGGCGACGGTGAGGGGGCGTTGGCTATGTTGGCTCATGAATTCCGAAGCGGTTGGTGGCTTTCGTGCAGTTTAGCTAGCCCGGAGAGTGGATGGCCAGGCCGATGGAACTCACCATCGACGTTCAGTGCCGACGGTCCGCTTTGAGATAGACGTCATTGCGCTCCCGTTTACCCACGGCAATGACGAGCACGACAAGCTCCCGGTCGCGAACCTCGTAAACGAGGCGAAAGCCAGCACTGCGTAGCTTTATCTTGTATCGGCATTTGCTGCCTGAAAGCTGCGATGCGGGCCTGACGGGGGAGTCGAGAATGGCGATGAGCTTTTTCTTGAACTGCAAACGAACGCTGCTATCGAGTTTTCGCCACTCCTTGAGCGCTTCCTCCCTGAAGCGAAGCTCATAGCTCATCCAGCGTTACCGTAATCTCGGCTTGAGAGCTTCTTTCGTCGGCGATTCGGTTCAGCTCTGCATCTTCCAGCTTTTCCAACAGCTCTTCGTAGGCGGCTGCGGGTATGCAGTAAAAAGCCGGCTCGTTTCGATTCAAAACAGCCACAGGAAAGCCCTCACCTGCCGCCACGGTGGCCATGGGATTCTTTTTAAGCTCAGAAATGCTGGCTGTGGTATTGGCGAGAATAGTGTGGGGCATAACAGCCTCCTGTCACTTGATTCATTCGAGACCTGATTATAGGTCTTTTAATGAGTCTTTCAAGAGGTCGCCATCTCGCGGTAGAGGCGATCCAGCTCGGCGACCTGGGCGGCAAGGTGCGCTTCGCTGCCGGCGTTGTCTATCACGTCATCGGCGCGGGCCAAACGCTCGCTACGCGGCATCTGGGCTGCAACGATGGCGCGGGCCTGGTTATCGTCCACGTCGTCGCGGGCGGCGGTGCGGGCGATCTGCAGGCGCTCCGGCACGTCGATCACCAGGCAGCGATCCACCATCTCGCTCTGGCCGGATTCGAACAGCAGCGGCGACACCAGCAGCACGTAGGGCGCCCCCTCGGCTTGCAGCCGCTCCAGGTGGGCGACGATACGCTGACGAATGCGTGGGTGCGTCACCGACTCCAACCAGCGGCGCTCGTTTTCATCGGCGAACACGATCTCGCGCAGCGCACGTCGATTCAGCGTGCCATCGGCCTGCAATACGCGCTCGCCGAAGCGTCCGGCAATCTCCGCCAGCGCCGGCTCGCCGGGCTCGACCACCTCGCGAGCCACGTCGTCGGCGTCCACCCATGGTACGCCCAGCGCCGCGAAGGCCCGCGCCACAGTGCTCTTGCCGGAAGCGATACCGCCCGTTACGCCTACGATCACGATGCGTTCTCCTTCGCTGGTTTCAGAAGAAGAGGCCGGCATAGGTGGCCAGGAGCGGCTCACCCACGAGCAGCGCCAGCAGGCCGGCGCTGGCCAGGAAGGGGCCGAAGGGCATCGGTGCCCCGCACAGCCGCGGCAGGGCCAGCTGAACGGCGATGCCCACAATGGCGCCCACGCCGGCCGACAGTATCAGCACCATCGGCAGGTACTGCCAGCCCAGCCATGCGCCCAGGGCAGCCAGGAGCTTGAAGTCCCCGTAGCCCATGCCCTCCTTGCCGGTGACCAGCTTGAACAGCCAGTAGACGCTCCACAGGGCAAGATAGCCCGCCATGGCGCCGATGACCGCACTGGGCAGCAGCAACGGTTGAAACAGCAACTGATAGAGCAGGCCGGCCCACAGCAGGGGCAGGGTCATGGCATCCGGCAACAGCTGGGTGCGCAGGTCGATCACGGCGAGGGCCAGCAGGGTCAGGCAGGCCGCCAGGATAAACAGGCCCTGCCAGGTCGCACCATACAGCGTCATAACGGCCAGCGTCAGGCCGGCACCGGCCAGCTCCACCAGCGGATACTGCGGGCTGATGCGGGCCTCGCAAGTGGCACAGCGTCCACGGCGCTTGAACCAGCCGACGACGGGCAGGTTATCGTGCCAGGCAATGGGCGTTTCGCACCGAGGGCAGATCGAACGCGGCACTAGCAGGTTGAAGCGCGGCGTTTCCTCTTCCGGCAATTCCAGCGCCTCGCGTGCCTCGGCTCGCCAGCCCAGCATCAGCATGGCCGGCAGGCGCACGATCACCACGTTGAGGAAACTGCCGAGACACAAGCCCAGTACGGCCGCCAGCGGCCACAGGATGGCGGGGGGAAGGTCAGTCAATGTCGTTCCTTACTCAAGCCGCCTCACTCTTGAGCAGCGGCCAGGCGCCCTGCTTGGAAGCATCTAGAATCACGATCTCAACCAAGGTACCGTCCTCGGCATAGCTGACATGTGTATTCCAATCCTGGGACAGTTCTTTCACGATGGGCTTGTCCGAAAGATGGAGTACGAGGATGTCATCAGCTTCATCGTAAGTGGTTCTCATCTACTCCTCCCAGCGGAAGTGATGCATTATCGTCTTGACGACAAGTTTATCTTCAAGCACTACTGCAGCACAGATTAGATTGTCTCGCCTTCCTTTGGTATTCAATGCAATCCAGAGCCGCTCTGGATCTTTATAACGTGTGCTTCCCCTCTCTAACAATTCGAGCAGTAGGGATTCAGTTATGTCGCGCTCCGCCATGCGCTCACGCGCATGGCGCGTGACATGAACGTAGCGCGAAAACCGGTGGCTATACGGCGCTTCGCTCACAGCACCGTACCCAGCTCGAAGATCGGCAGATACATCGAGACCACCAGACCGCCCACCAGCACGCCGAGGACCACGATGATCAGCGGCTCGAGCAGCGAGGTGAGGGCGTCGACCTTGTTGTCGACCTCCTCCTCGTAGTAATCGGCCACGCGGTTGAGCATGGCGTCCAGCGAACCGGACTCCTCGCCGATGCCGACCATCTGCACCGCCAGCGCCGGGAAGCGTTCGGTCAGGCGCATGGCGAAATGGAGCTGCTGGCCGGTGGCGACATCCTCGCGGATCTGGCGCGTGGCACGCTCGTAGACCAGGTTGCCGGTGGCCCCGGCCGCGATATCCAGCGCTTCCACCATCGGCACGCCGGCACCGTAGGTCGTCGCCAGGGTGCGGGAATAACGCGCCACGGCGGATTTATCGAAAATATCGCCCAGCACCGGCACCTTGAGCATGAAGGCGTGCACGCGGTAGGCGAAGGCCGGCGAGCGCTTTACGCCCTGGCGCATCAGGTAGACGAAGAGGATCAACCCGGCCAGGCCCCACAGCCAGTACCGCTGCGCGAACTCCGAAAGGGCGATGGTCATGCGGGTCATGGCGGGCAGCTCGGCGCCGAAGCCGTGGAACAGGCTCTCGAACTGAGGCACCACCTTGATCAGCAGCAGGGCCGTGACCCCGATACCCACCAGGATCACCGCAATGGGATACCAAAGTGCCTTCTTCACCCGACCCTTGAGCGACTCCACCTTTTCCTTGTAGGTGGCGATCCGGTCGAGCATGCGGTCGAGCGAACCGGAACTCTCGCCGGCTTCCACCAAGTTGCAGAACAGGCTGTCGAAATGATCGGGATGGTTGCGCAGCGCCTGGGAGAAGCTCGAGCCGGCCGCCACCTCGTTCATCATCTGCTGTACCACCGCACTCATGGCCGGCTTGCGAATGCTCTCGGCGACCACCTGAAAGGCCTGCAGCACGGGCACGCCGGCGCGGATCATGGTCGCCATCTGACGCGCGAAGAGCATCACGTCGCGCGGCTTGATGGTCCCCATGCCGCCGCCGATCCCGCTCTTGCGCCGCACCCGCTTGACGATAATGTTCTGGTTGGCCAGCTCGCGCTCCACCTCGAACTTCTCGGCAGCAACGAGCTCGCCGCTCACCGTGCGACCGCCCGGGCCCTTGCCCGTCCAGCGCCAACGATACAGCTTCAGCTTCCGTGGCGTTCTCGCCGATCTGGTTGCCATAGGTTCCCTGCTGCTCTAACGAAGCTTTATTTATCATCGGCGCGTGTGCGCCTAACTTGAGTAAACCGCTAACGGATTCCACCCTAACAAATTGCCCAGCCAGATAAAGCAAAGGTATGAGTTAGTCTTTGGTCACCCGGTTGACCTCGGTCAGGCTGGTAATACCCTGCATCACTTTCAGCAGCCCGCTGCGGCGCAGGTCCGGGTGACCCTCTTCCCGTGCCAATCGGTCGAAGTCCATGGCGTTGCCGTTGCGCATGATCAGCTGGCTCATGGCGTTGCTGATCGGTACCACCTCGTAAATCCCCACGCGCCCCTTGTAGCCGAGGGTGCAGTGCTTGCAGCCCACCGCCTCGTAGACCGTCGCGCTATCCACTTCCTTCTCGGTGAAGCCTTCCTGCAGCAGCGCTTCGCGGGGGATGGCGGCCTCCTGCCGGCAGTGCTTGCATAGTCGCCGTGCCAGGCGCTGGGCAATGATCAGGCTCACGGAGCTTGCAATGTTGAAGGCCGGCACGCCCATGTTGGCCAGGCGTGTCAGCGTCTCGGCCGCGGAGTTGGTATGTACTGTCGAGAGCACCAGGTGGCCTGTCTGCGAGGCCTTCACCGCAATCTCCGCGGTTTCCAGGTCGCGTATCTCGCCCACCATCACCACGTCCGGGTCCTGGCGCAGGAAGGCGCGCAGGGCGCTGGCGAAATCCAGGCCGATCTTGGGCAGCACGTTGACCTGGTTGACCCCCGGTACCTTGATCTCCACCGGATCCTCGGCGGTGCAGATATTGCGCTGCACCTCGTTGAGAATGTTCAGGCCGGTGTAGAGCGTGACCGTCTTGCCGCTGCCGGTGGGCCCGGTGACGAGGATCATGCCCTGGGGGTGGTCCAGCACGCCTTCGTAGAGTTCGCGCTGCTCCGGCGTGAAGCCCAGGGCATCGATGCCGATCTGCGCCGAGGTGGGGTCGAGAATACGCAGCACGAGCTTTTCGCCATACACGGTAGGCAGCGAGTTGACACGAAAATCGATCGAGCGCGTGCGGGACACCTTCAGCTTGATCGCGCCATCCTGCGGCAGGCGGCGCTCGGAGATGTCCAGCCGTGCCATCACCTTCAGGCGCGCGGCGATGCGCGAACGCATGGCGAACGGTGGGCGCGCCGCCTCCATCAGCATGCCGTCCACGCGCATACGCACGCGGTAGCTGGTTTCGTAGGGTTCGAAGTGGATGTCCGAGGCACCCCGGCGAATGGCATCCAGCAGCACCTTGTTGACGAACTTGACGATGGGGGCGTCGTCGGCGCCGCTGGTGGCGGCATCGGGGGCGCTATCGTCGCTGATATCGACGCCATGCTCGAACTCGAGTTCGCTGACGGCGTCGTCTACGCCCGCCAGCTCGTCCATCATGCTGGCGTCGTTCTGCGCCAGGTAGGCCTCGAGCACCGGCGTGAGCTGGTCGACCGGGCACAGCACCGCCTCGATGCTCAAGCCGGTGGCGAACTGCAGCTCATCGAGCAACGCCAGGGTGGAGGGGTAGGGCACCGCCACCGTCAGGCGATGATTACGCCGGGTCAGCGGTACCACGCACAGCTTGCGCAGCAGCTTGTGGGGGTATTCGCTGGCCGACGGCAGGCTAGAGAGCCGCAGCGCATCCAGGTCGACCACCGGCAGACCGTACTCCCAGGCGGCGCACAGCGTGGCCTGGCGGGCCGTGGCCAGGCCGGTTTCGATCACATGTTGCAGCAGGCTGATCTCGGCCTCGCGCGCCTCGTATTCCGCCCGCTCCGCTGCGGCGCGCGAAAGCAGCCCGTACTCCACCAGGCGGCGGGTAAAGCCGCGCAGTCCCTCCAGATCGGCCACAGGCGGCGCAGCGGCTTGCTCGTCGGCAGCCGCATGGGAGGCGTGAGGTGCTTTACGATACTCGTTCATGTCGCCTCAGGCGTTTGGCCCGTACGGGCGTGAGCTCAGGGTTACCGGCATTCTAGTCCGTAGGTATGAGATATCACACACTATTGACTCGTCCAGCCACGTACTGGCATTAACGTTAGCATCGTTTATGATGAGTTTGTTCACATGCTCGCTACGGCATACGTAGGTAGCGCTTGCAGTGTGAAGTATGTGTAAATTAATGTGAGCCATAAGGGGGCCGTGTGCCACCGGAACGAAGCGGACCCGGGCAAAGGCAGGCAAGGGCTCGGGCCGTTGGCAAGGGGAAGGGCAGCTTGCTGCCCACGACGCGAGAGCGGCACCGTGCCGCACAGGTGACGGCCAAGGCTGCCGATGCAGCCGCACGGCACGAGAGAGAGCAGGGGACAACGGCGATGAAAATGAATGAATTGATGCAGAAGAGGGCGGCAGCCAAGCGAGGCCAGGGCGGTTTCACCCTGATCGAACTGCTGATCGTCGTGGCGATCATTGGTATTTTGGCTGCTATTGCTGTTCCACAATACAATAATTACTTAGATAGATCGGCTATTGCAGCCTGCGAAGCTGAAGCTAAGGCTTACGCTAATTCTTTAGCTGGAGCAAGGATAATCGAAGCTAACACGTTGCCTCAACCACAAGCTAACGGTGCTTGCGCCTACCCTGCAGACGTACAAAATACAGCATTGGGTGCAACTTTTACGGCTAATCCTACTAGGACGTCAGTTTCAAGTGAAAACGTCGTTGTCCGTGTCGGCGGCCAAGATATTGGCAGCTAACTTAACTCGACATCAGTTAAGGCCGGCAAAATGCCGGCCATCTTTATGTATACTTTTGATTTAAGCCGAATTTTTGTTTTGTTTTTTTTGTTGGTTTTTGCTGTTTTTGGATGGAAGTTTAGCCATACTATGTGGCTGTTTTTTTTAAATAAATCTATCAAAACTCCAGTCGTGCGTTTTGCAATTTTGTTTGTGACTATTTTTTTTATTTTAACCATGAGTGAAGGTTACCTTGCTCTGTCTTTGCTAGAATTGTTTTCATTTTTGTTTATATTTTATACCATTGGTATTTTGATTTTTTTATTAAAAATAAGCGGGAAAAATAATCACTGGTATCTTTTTGGCAGTATGCTTATTATTTTTTTTGCTGCATACATTGTTTATGTTTTCGATGCGGTTTACGTAAAGTATTACTTTATAAGGCAAATAGATTTTACCCCTGGGTTTACGAACATTCGCCATTTCTCAGACGTTGCAGCAGGCCTGATGCCCCTTGCGCTGCTCTATGTCGTTTGCCGCTCCCGTCCTTCCCTAATCGCCGCCTTTCTCAGTTTCCTGCCGCTTTCCGTCTGGTGGTATGTGCTATTCATTACTGAGGGGCGGGCAGGTATTCTTTCACTTGTGCTTTCGACGTTTATCGCTTTGGTACTGTTTGGACGTGCCGCACAATGGCCGGTGGCTACGCTGTTTTCTTCTGCTCTTGCAGGCTTAGCAGGTTGGTGGTTCATTAATCCCCTTCGTAAGTCAGCGGATGGCGCCATTTTCCTTCGTAACATTACCAGTGACAGCAACCGCTTCGACCTGTGGCGAACCGCCATTCAGTATGGCTTGGAAAACTTTCCGTTAGGCATTGGGCCGATGCAGTTCGCTGGGGATGGGCGGATCAGCTACGCCCATGCCCATAACCTGATTCTTAATACGGCCGCGGAATGGGGCATTCCGCTGGCGCTAATGCTGTTGGCACTGATTATTTATGGGTGCTGGAAAATTTACCAACGCTCACGTGTCATACCTGAAGCCGACAAGCCGGTTTACGCCTGCCTGGTGATGGCTTTCGTCGGCGTCATGGTGAACGTGCAGTTCGCCGGTGCGCATATCTTTCCTTTGAGTTCGTTAGTAATGGTGCTTGCTATCGGCTTGGTGTTCGGCTATCGCGATTCCCAACAGCCACCTATGCAGCGACCCGCAGGCCCAGTGCCTATTCAGGCGACGCTGTTATGGGCTGGGATGATGCTAATGATGGCTTATCTTCTCTACGCGGGCATGGAGCTTTATTGGCTCTCGGTGGATTCACGCACGTTGTGTATGCAAGAAGCAGGGCGACCGATGCTGTACCCCCGCTTCTGGACTCAGGGCCGGTTGGAATGCATGCAAATGGTCGCGCCAGATCATTGGTTGTTCTGGTCATGGCGCTAGATCAATGATCGGTTCGCCTTCGATAAGACACGCACCCCATCCATGCGTGACGCCTATCAGTGAATAAAGTAAAGTTGTGTAAATTTTAGGTGCGAATGTCACAGGAGGTGGCGATGGCGGGCATACGACAGAAGCAGCAGGGCGCTGCGTTGGTGATGGTGCTCGCCATGCTGAGCATGACGCTCATGCTCGGCCTCTCCAGCATGAGCGGCAGTCTCGTAAACGAGAGGTTGGCGGGTAACTACCGGGCATCGGTTCTGGCGCAGAACGAAGCGGAAGCAGGGCTATTTACTTTTAATGATGAGCTGCGTGCGGCTGTCACGGCACTTAACGAGGGCCAGTTACCCGTGCCGCCTGTATTTGCCAGCGGCAATGTCAGTAACTTCTACAGCCGTTTGCGTGATGCAGCCAATCTGGACAGTGCTGAAGAAATCGAGGCAGCACTCGCCAGTGCCTTTTCCGGACCATGGCAAACCGGCAATCTCAATGACGGCGGGCGTTACCGATGGCGCCTGAGGCCGCCTACACCTGAAGAGGAAGCATTGCTAGCGGGGCAGGTTGGTATTCGTATCGAAAGCGAGGGTTTTTACGGCTCGGCTAATGATCAAGAGGCAGCCAAGCGCTCCCTCTCCGCACTCATGCTACTGCCTGAACTCCCAACAGGAGGTCGGCGGGGGCTGACCAGTTGTGAAAGCATCCTTGTCAAGGGAAGTGGCATGATCGATAGCTATGACTCTCGCTTAGGTAGCTATGGGGGTAGTAATTCGAGGCGGAGCAATATCGATGTAGCCACTCAAACTGCTGATTCCAATGTCTTTGTGACCGGCTCTTCACCCATCTATGGCAACGTTGCCTCGAGTGGTGGAGTCTTGGCCGAGGGGTCGGGTGAAATCCATGGTCGAGTACGCGCCTACGAAGACATCAAGCTCAAAGGGGGTGGGGTTAACGTCTACGGCTCAACCTCTGGCATGAAGGATATTATATTTGAAAGTAGCGCCACGGTTCATGGTAACGTTCATGCAGGCCACTTGCTTCACTTCAAAAACCATTCTGCTGGTGTGAATGGTAATGCCAGGAGCCCGCTCGTCTTGTCAGATAATCGTTCGCCTGATGATCATGTCAGTGGAGAACTTGTTATCGGTTCCGCTCCACCCGATGAAGAATCTTTTGGCTTCAAGCCGAAAACTAATAAAGAAGATTGTATCGTGCATGGGCGATATACGTCTTTCTTGCCCTATCTTAGCAGCTCATCGGGAGAACACCTTGGTGCTCTCGATTTCGGAGGAGGGAGTCGTACTGTTACACTGGGATTGGACGGCTTGCGAGATCCGAGCAGTGCCCCCCCGATCTGTCGGTGTTCCACCAGACGAGGGGCCCCTTGTCGTTCGTGCCAGTAGCTTAAACCTTGACGGTAGCGCCAAGTTTCAGATCGGTAAGGTGGGCGAGCCAGTCGACATCGTTATGGTGGTGACAGGAAACGTGGCTGTTAAAGGTGGCGCATCGTTTGAAATTGCTGAAGGAAGCTCACTGACATTGCTCACCACGGGGGAGGTTGATTTCCCCAGTGGAATCGTGCTGGGGGATGGCAAGCCGACGCGTATGGTGGATGGTGAAATCCAGCCGATCTTTTCCCTTATCTCAACGCTTGAAGACGATGGCGGCAAGGTGGGTGTGAAGATTGGGGGATCGTCGAGCTTTTATGGTCAGATTATCGCACCCTATTCACAAGTGCTCATCAATGGTAGTGGCCAATTCTATGGAGAGGTAAGTGCTGGTAGCATCACGGTCGACGGCGCGGGTGGATTCCATTATGACGAGGCTTTCGGAGACATGCCCGATGGCCTGAACGAAGGCGGAGCGATAGCTTTACCCCGTCTCCAGGCGATTGGAGACCTCTAGTCATCGGCACCTTTAGACAATAGAAAGGGCCCTGCTGATGTGCAGGGCCCACTTCTGCGACGTGGCATACTCGCTCAGCCGTTAATCCAGCCTTCCACCACGTCCTGGTTCTCTTCGACCCACTGCTTGGCGTTCTCGTAGGGGTCGGCGTCCTCCTCCTGGTTCATCAGCATGACTTCACCCATCTGTTCGGGTGTCCACTCGAAGGCATCCAGGATGGCGTAGGCCTCGGGCATGTCGTCCTCCAGGCCCTGGCGGACGATGGTATGGATCTGCTCGGCGCCGCCGTAGACGTTTTCCGGGTCTTCCAGGTACTTGAGGTCCCAGCGTGCGAACATCCAGTGCGGCGTCCAGCTGGTGACGACGATGTCCTCTTCGTTGGAAATGGCGTTGGACAGGGCGGCAACCATGGTGGCATCGCTGCCGCTGCGCAGGTCCAGCTCGAGGTCATAGGTATCGATCACCTCTTCGGTCAGGCCCATCAGGCCGGCACCGGGGTCGATACCGATGATCTCGCCGTTGAAGGTGTCGGCATTGTCGTTGAGCTCGGCAATGCTGTCGACTTCGGTGTACTCCGGCACGACCAGGCCCAGCTTGGTGCCGTCCAGGTTCGGGCCGAGATCCTCGACATCGTCGCCGACCCGTTCCATGTACTCTTCATGCGTGGTCGGCAGCCAGGCCGCCACGATGGCATCGGCATCGCCGCTGGCCACGGCCTGCCACATGGCGGCGGCACCCAGGGAGGTCATGTCGACCTCGAAGCCCGCCTGCTCGAGTACGGCGCGTACCACATTGGTGGAAGCTACTTCGGAAGACCACTCCACGTAGGCCAGGTGAACCGTGCCCTTGTCCTGGGCCTGGGCAACACCCGCGGCCAGGCCGGCACCAACAGCCAGGGCCAGGCCAGATAGACGCATATGACGCGGCGAGATAGTAGTCATGAGTTCCCTCCCTTTGCTTCAGTTTACTTTGCTTTACATGAACAGCCTGCCCCTTCATCACTCGTGATGCAAGGACGGGCTCAGCCTCTGCCTTTTCGTGGCTTGCGCAGCGACTGGGTGAGTCTGTCCAGCAACATGGCCAGGATGACCACGGCGATTCCCGCCTCGAAGCCATCGCCGGGGCGCAGGCGCTGAATGGCCCGCCACACTTCGCTGCCCAGGCCATCGGCGCCGATCATCGCTGCAATCACCACCATGGAAAGCGCCAGCATGATGGTCTGGTTGATGCCTGCCATCACCGTGGGCAGCGAGAGCGGCAGCTGTACCTTGAACAGCTTCTGGCCTCGGGTGGCGCCGTAGGCATCGGCGGCTTCGATCAGTTCCACCGGCACCTGGCGAATGCCCAGGGTGGTGAAACGGATGGCGGGGGGCATGGAGAAGATCACGGTGGCAAATATTGCCGACACCGAACCGATGCCGAAGAAAGGTATTGCCGGTATCAGGTAGACAAAGGCCGGCATCGTCTGCATGAAGTCCAGCACCGGCATGATGGCGCGGTAGAGCCGCTCGGAGAGCGCCGCGGCGATGCCCACCGGCAGGGCGATGACCACCGCCACCAGCGTGGCGATGACCACTAGCGTCAGGGTCTCGATCATCGGCTCCCACAGGCCCATGTTCCAGATCAGCGCCAGCCCGGCCACGGCACCGATGGCCAGGCGCAGGTTGGCCAGTTTCCAGCACAGCCCGGCGATAATGGCCAGCAGCGCCCACTCGGGCAGCCACATCAGCACCTCGTTGAGCCAGGCGATGCCGGTCTGGGTCACCCGGGAGATACCGCGCGTCACCATCGAATATTCGCTGGTCAGCCAGTCCAGGCCGCCTTCGATCCACTTGCCCAGCGGAATACGGGGAATGTCGATAGCCATCAGTTGCCTCCTTCAGCCGCCTGGGCCAGTTCATCGAGTACCGCTCCCTTGACCACCACGCCCAGCAGTCGCTTCTGGTCGTCGACCACGGCGATGGGGAAGCTCTTCTCGGAGAACATGGCGAAGAGGTTATGCATCGGCTCATCCGGCCCCACGGTGCGAAAATCCTGGGTCAGGGCATCGGCAATGCTCTCCTTGCCTGCCTTGATCAGGTTCTCGGCGGCTTCGGCCTCGAGCAGGCCCACCAGCGAACGGTCGCGCCGGGTGACGTAGATGGAGTCGATGGCGTGCTCGTGCATTTTGCGCAGGGCGGTACGTGGCCCGTCCGTATCCCGCACGGTGGCCCGCACCTTGCGCATGGCACTCTCGGCCGTGAGGATGCGCGAACGATCGACCCCCTCGATAAAGCGGCGCACGTATTCGTCGGCGGGGCGGGTGAGAATCTCCTCCGGCGTGCCGATCTGCACGATCTCGCCATCCTTGAGCAGCACGATGCGGTCGCCGATGGTCAGCGCCTCGTCGAGGTCGTGGGTGATGAACACCGTGGTCTTCTGCATGCGGTGCTGCAACTCCAGCAGCTCTTGCTGCATGTCGCCGCGAATCAGCGGATCGAGCGCCGAAAAGGCCTCGTCCATCAGCAGCACGGTGGAATCGTTGGCCAGTGCCCGGGCCAGGCCCACCCGCTGCTGCATGCCGCCGGAAAGCTGGTTGGGGTAGGCGTCCTCCCAGCCCTCGAGCCCCACCTGCCTGAGGGCGTTGCGGGCCGTTTCGGTGCGTTCGGCCTTGTCAACGCCGCGGATCTCCAGGCCGAACTCGGCATTTTGCTGCACGGTGCGGTGGGGGAAGAGGGCGAAGTTCTGGAATACCATCGAGAAGTGGCGGCGGCGGCATTCCAGCAGCGCCTTGTCGCCCAATTCGGGGATGTTCTCGCCATCGATGACGATTTCGCCCTGGGTGGGTTCGATAAGACGGTTAAGGCAGCGGATGAGGGTCGACTTGCCCGAACCCGAAAGCCCCATGATGACCAGCAGCTCGCCTTCATAGACATCGAAGCTGATATCGGAGAGTCCCAGTGTCTGTCCTATCTTCTCGAGTATCTCGGGGCGCTTGAGCCCCTTGTCGCGCAGCTCGAGCGCTTTCTTCGGCTGGTTGCCGAAGACCTTGCTCAAGTGTCGAACGCGTATCTTGACGTTACGATTTTCGTTCATTGCGATGCCTTGCCCGACAAAACCGACAACCCTAACGGTTGTAACACGAAGTTTCAAATCTGCGCAGGTATCCGCCTCCGCAATGGTCAGGCATTGGGTGGCTGCGTAAGTTGGGCTGGCGAAGAGAAGCGGGCCGGGAGGCTAGTGGGGGAAATGCAGATTGTGGGGCTTGAAATCGCCCAGCGAAGCCAGGCCTTGCCAGTTCTTGATGCGGATCTGTTTATGATCGCAATGCTCGATCAGGCCTTTGCGCTTGATCTTGTTCATCGAGCGACTGACGTGAACACTCGATAGGCCGAGGACGTCGGACATTTCCTCTTGCGTCAAAGGAAAGAAATAACGCCCCTGATACGTCAGGCCCGCGGCGTACGAGCGGGCGTAACACTCGCACAGCAAGTTGGCGATGCGGCCCTCCGCGTCGCGTGCCGACACATTGACGATCCAGTTCATGGCCACGCTATGACTCATATGGCCCGACGCCTTGAACAGGCGAAGGATGCGCGGTCGCTCGAAGAGTCGCTCGGCGCTTTCGGGATCGATGGTGGTGAAGCGAAGGGGCGTGATGGCCTTGATGGAAAAATCGAGCCTGTTGTAAAGCCCTTGGCCATTGTCGCTAATGTCGCCGGGCAGCAGTAGCGAGGTGATGGGCTTGCGGCCATCGCGCAGCATCTTGTAGCGACAGGCCCAGCCCTTCTCGATTAGGTGCAGGCAGGCGAGCGTGTCGCCTTCACGGACAATGTGGCTGCCTTTCCTTACCTCGCGCACAGGCCCCATGTAGGAGAAGAAAACGCGTTTGTCCTCGTCGCATAAGTCATTGCGTGACTTGAAATTATGGAAAAAATACATGTCATCCTTACGTTGCCGCTCCATTTCTTTCCGTTAGCAGTGTAGCAAACGACAGTGACCCGACAAGCCGGCCACGGCTGGCTAAGAGCAGCCAGTCTGAGCGCGAGCGCACTTATTCAAGATCTCTTTCGTTGATGCTTTTCGAGGCGGCATAAGTTTCGGTATATTGACGCTGCCAATAAGACTCGCTAAAAATTATCTTACGCTATTGTCATTTCAAGCGCGTTGATGTATTTATAAGCCGCATCCCGCAAACTCCCAATCGATGACAGGAATCGCCAATGTCCCTCTTAAGCGAATTCATGCAGAAAGAGCAGCAGCTCAAGCAGCTCCAGGCTGAAATGGAGCGCCTGCAGAACGACGAGCGCCTCAAGGCCGAACTGGAATTCAAGGATAAGCTTGAAGCGCTGATGCGCGAGTTCAATAAGAGCTCGGCCGATGTTATCAACCTGCTGGAACCGCAGGGCGGAAAATCTGCGCCGGCCAAGACGGCATCCTCTAACAGCACTGGCCGTCGCAAGCGCAAGCTGAAGATCTACAAGAACCCCAAGACCGGCGAAGTGGTGGAAACCCGCGGCGGTAATCAAAAGACGCTGAAAGCGTGGAAAGACGAATACGGCTCCGACACCGTCGAGGGTTGGCTGGTTCGCGTCGAATCCTGAGCCATTGCTGTTACTGGCACTATGTTGCCGGGCCTGGGGCCCGGCTTCGGTATATAGCGTTAGTATGAGTGGGTTTTGGGTATGAAGCGCTCAGGCTTTCTGAACGGGCAAGCGCATTTCAATGCCATCCTCTCCCCATTCCACTTGAAGGGCATCTCCCGTGGCGTGTCGCTGTTCTCCCGGCAAGCCTTCGCATACCAGATACTGCAGGACGTCCGGTATCTCCTCGAGCGTCTGTATTGCGACACAAGCATGTTCCTGGGCGGGTATCTTCAGCAGTCGAAATGAGGCCGGAATCGGAATGCCCGGCGCTTCGCTCTGCTTGACCAGCGGCCCCACGTCGATTCGCTCGGTTTCGCAGGCCAGAGGATTGCCATGCAGCAGGGCAAGCGTGCTTCCCTGCTTCAAGCGCTCCGGTAAACCTTCTGCTCCCTTGGCATGCTGGCGCCATTTTCTCAACAGACTGAGAGGCGAGTGGTGAGCAAGGCGGTACAGGCGCGTCACCACGGCGTGGCTGGTGGGCAGCTTGCGTATCTGGAACGCCGGGGGCTCGCCCTCCTTGTCGCTGCCAAAGGGGTGGTCGCGTAGTTTCAAACGCTGGGCCTGGCGGTATTGGCGCGGCGTTTGATTGTGGTATCGTTGGAAGGCGCGGCTGAACGCGGAATGGTTCTGATAACCGCACTTGTTCGCAATGGTTTGGACAGCAAACGGCGTGAAGGCCAGCAATCGAGCCGCCTTTTCCAGCCTCAAGCTGTCACGGTACGCACTGGGGGATTGCCCGAAACACTGTTTGAACCTGCGCCGAACCTGTGAGGTCGAATAACCGAGTCGGCTGGCGAGGTCTTCGATTCCCTGCTGGCTATCCAAATGGTCTTGCAGCCAGATCTCCGCCCGCATCATCTCGTTATACATAACTGTCCCTTGCTTGAATTCAGCAGCAAAAGCGCGATTGCTGCGTCCTTAACAACGCTGGTGCCGTTGAAGGCACCTGGGCCGTGCCGGTTCGGCCGAACGCCCGTTTTTATGCTTTTTATGATCTCTTTATGCGCTGTCGCGGGATGCAAAGGCAAGTTCGGTTACTCAGTTTGACCGTTTGTGCATAATATTTTTCGATAGCGATATGTGCCTCCATGCTCGTTGCGTTCCTGACTCCCAGCGTAGCGCATGGCCCTGCCTTCGCTACCCGGCGGTTTGGCGGTATACTGGGGCCACTCACCACCCTGTACCGACGGTGCCGCCCGCGTGTGGAAGGCAATGGGCGTGCCCTGTTCCTCCGGTACTTGAGTCAATATGGATTACGATGAGAAACCAAAAACCCAACCGTTCCATGGATGAGCGCGAGAAACTGCGCAAGTTTCGTGAGCTCGATGATGCCTTCGCTCAGGCGCTGCGCGAGCTGGAAAAACCCCATTCAAGGCTCGACATTCCCACGGGCCCCCCGGTTCGCAGCCTGGCGGAGCTTGAGGCGGAAGAGCAGCAGCAACGCCAGCAGGTATTCGAACAGCGGCTCAAGTCGCTGATGAGCGAATACGCCCAGCCCAAGGAGAGCGTGACCGACCTGCTGCGCACCCTGCAGTCCCTCGGACACCTCGCCTGAGCGGCGTTAAGCCCATTTCGTCGAAGAGCGGCTTTCGCGAATGACGTATTTCCTGGTAATGGGCAGCCTGGTGCTGTCTGTTCTGTTCACGCTGGGGTGGGCGCTTTCCCGCCTGCTGCGCTGGGTGGCTTCCGGCTTCACGCTGGCCCGTACAGGTGGGGCCGGGAAGTCTCGGGGCGCAGCGGCCAAACGCCGCGGCGCAACACAGGCCGGTGCCAGGCGTACCGCCAAGGCCGGTAGTGCTAAGTCCAGCGCCGCCAACACCAAACCCAAAAGTGCCCGCACCAAGAGCGAGAGTAAGCCTCCCAGCCAGCCCTGGGGTATCACTCGCCGCCTGGCCGAGTGGCATTCCAGCATGGCGCTGGCGCTGGTCGCCGCGCTCGTCTACCTCGTGGCACGTCTCGTGGAACACGGCATGAGCTACCGGCCGCCCTACAGCGCGCCCAGTGGGTTCGATTCCCTCGTGGCCGGCCTTGGCTGGCTTTCTGCCGCGCTTATTCTGCTCGCGCTATTGCACCGCCTGGCGGCGTGGCGGTGTCGTTGAGAAAGCGTAGAGAGAAGGGCGGCTCATACTTTCTTACGGTTTTTCGTCATTGAATCGTAAGTCGATCTCAACTGACTGGAATGAAACGACTATTTTATCGTTATCAGCAGTAGAGCGTGTTGCCGGAGTCCCGTAGAATTACGCCATTCCGTTAACGATACCCAAGTAGACCGTCAGGAACGGCCAAGGCCACCAGCCACGGCTCATGGTGCACAAAAAATTTTGGTGGTGCCTGCCTTATGGATTCAGGTATCGCATGCAGTAAGGGCAAGGGAACCGCCCGGAACAATCCCTGGGCGGTAGCGTGCCTGAACGACCGGTTACCAGGAACCATACTCCTCGCATGAGACGAACCATCTCGCGACTCATTTGCCTTTCGTTAAGATTGGTAACGCAATATCCGTAATTGTAAGCGACATGAAGCCTCCAAGGATGCGTGATTCATACAGGTAGAGGACAGCGTGAAGATACTTATCACCGGCATTGCGGGGTTTATTGGCCACGCCGTTGCGAAGCGCCTCAGTGGGCAGGGTCACGAGATCGTCGGCATCGACAACCTCAATACCTATTACGATGTCACGTTGAAACAGGCGCGGCTCAACGACCTGTCCGTTTGTCGCGACGTTCAGTTCATTCACCTGGAACTGGCGGATCGAGAGGCGGTGGCGGCGCTGTTTCGAGAAAACGGCTTTGACAGGGTGATTCACTTGGCTGCCCAGGCCGGCGTGCGTTATTCGCTCGAAAATCCGCACGTTTATGCCGACTCGAATCTGATCGGTCAGCTCAACGTGCTGGAAGGCTGCCGCCTGCATAAAGTGGGGCACCTGGTCTACGCTTCTTCAAGCTCGGTGTATGGCATGAATGCCAAGACACCGTTCGACACCGCCGACAGCGTTGACCACCCGGTCAGTCTTTATGCCGCGACCAAGAAGGCCGGCGAGTTGATGAGCCACACCTATGCCCATCTCTACGGCGTACCGATGACCGGGCTGCGTTTCTTCACCGTGTATGGGCCCTGGGGGCGGCCGGACATGGCCATCTTCAAGTTCGTGAAGGCGATGTTCGAGGGCAAGCCGATCCAGGTGTACAACCACGGCGACATGTCGCGGGACTTCACTTATATCGACGATATCGTGGAAGGCATCGTACGCATTCTCGACGTGATTCCCCAGCCCACTACGGACCAGGTTGCGGCCAGCGCCCGGCCGGACCGGAGCACTGCCCCCTACGCGCTCTACAATATCGGCTATGGCGCCCCGGTTTCGCTGATGAGCTTCATCCGCGCGCTGGAAGCCGCCACCGGGCGTGAGGCCGTTTGCGAATACCTTCCCATGCAGCCCGGCGACGTGCCGCGCACCTGGGCCGATACCGAAGCGCTGCTGCAAGCGACGGGATACCGGCCCACGGTTCAAGTGGAGGAGGGTGTGCATCGTTTCGTGGACTGGTACCGGAAATTCTATGCGGTCTGAGATTCTCCATCATGGTGCCGCTACCGGCGTTACCGGCAGCTGCCACCGCCTGCAGATCGCGCCGGACCGTGCCCTGCTGGTCGACTGCGGCCTATTCCAGGGGCAGGATGCCGAACACATCGACAGCCTCGAGCAGCACACGGTGCGCTTCCCGGTGAATGACGTGCTGGCGTTGATCGTCACCCACGTGCACATCGACCACATCGGCCGGCTTCCCTACCTGCTGGCGGCGGGCTATGAGGGACCGATTCTATGTTCGGTACCCTCGGCCCGCCTGCTGCCGCTGGTGATAGAAGATGCCCTCAAGATCGGCTTCACCCGCGACCGTGCCCTGATCGAACGCTTCCTGGCCGAAGTGCAGGGGCGGCTGGTGGCGCTGGATTACAAGACCTGGCACACCGTAATCGATGACGAACGTCATCGCATTCGAGTCAAGCTGCAGCGTGCCGGGCATATTCTCGGTTCCGCCTACGTGGAAGTGGATACGCTGGACAAGGCCATCGGCCAACGCCGAGGGAAGGGCCAGCGCACCGTATTCTCCGGTGACCTGGGCGCGCCCTATGCGCCGCTGTTGCCGGCACCCAAACCGCCGTATCGTGCCGATGTGCTGGTGCTGGAAGCCACCTATGGCGATCGACTGCATGAAGATAGGCGCCATCGCCGCGAGCGCTTGAAGGCGGCCATCGACAGGGCACTGGATAACGGCGGCACCGTCATTGTTCCCGCCTTCAGCGTAGGCCGCACCCAGGAGCTGCTCTACGAGCTTGAAGGGCTGGTCCATAGCGGCCGCGATGAGCGCTGGCGCGAGCTCGAGATCATCGTCGACTCGCCCCTGGCAGCCCGTTTCACCGAGGTCTATCGCGAGCTCAAGCCCTGGTGGGATGCCGAAGCGCACAAGGTTCTGCGCAGCGGGCGCCACCCGCTCAGCTTCGAGAACCTCTACACCGTAGACGATCACGAAGCCCACGATCGCACCGTGGAGTACCTGGCGAAAACGGGACGGCCAGCAGTGGTGATCGCTGCCAGCGGAATGGCCAGCGGGGGCAGGGTAGTCAATTATCTCAAGCGCATGCTGAACGATCCGCGCCACTGCGTACTGTTCACAGGATACCAGGCGCATGGCACCCCGGGCCGCGACATCCAGCGCTACGGGCCGCGTGGCGGTTGGGTGATGCTTGACGGGCAGCGTATCGACATTCGCGCCCAAATCGAAACCGTGAACGGCTACTCGGCTCATGCCGATCAGCTCGACCTGCTCAACTTCGTGCGTCGCATGCGACACCCGCCCAGGGAGGTACGCCTGGTTCATGGCGAGGCTCATGCCCAGGCCGCCCTTAAAGCCAAGCTGCTGGAGTGGGCCAAAGGGGCGGGGCATGAACTAACGGTCACGCTGGGGGCGGAGCAGGTTGCCGGTGTTACTCGATCGACCAACGCCGCTGCCGAGGCGCTGGCATGAAACGGTTTGTAGCAACGCACATTCAATAAAGGGACGACGATGAACGTTACCGTTTTTGGAACCGGCTACGTTGGATTGGTGCAAGGAGCTGTGCTGGCCGATGTAGGGCATCATGTTGTGTGTGTGGATGTGGACGATGCCAAGGTCGAGCGCCTCAAGATGGGAGATGTGCCCATCTACGAGCCGGGCCTGGAACCGTTGGTGAAGGAGAACCATGCCGCCGGCCGGCTGGAGTTCACCACCGATGCGGCCGCCGCGGTCAAGCACGGCCAGGTGCAGTTCATTGCCGTGGGCACCCCGCCGGACGAAGACGGCAGTGCGGATCTCAAGTACGTGCTGGCCGTGGCCGAGACCATCGCCGAGCACATGGAACGTGACCAGATCATCATCGACAAGTCCACCGTGCCGGTGGGCACCGCCGACAGGGTGCGCGACAAGGTCGACGCCATACTGGAAGCCCGCGGGCGCAAGGATCTTCGCTTCGATGTGGTCTCCAACCCCGAATTCCTGAAAGAGGGTAGCGCCGTCAGCGACTGCCAGCGCCCCGATCGCATCATCATCGGCACCTCCAGCAAGCAGGCCGAAGATGTGGTGCGGGAGCTCTACGCTCCCTTCAGTCGGCAGTTCGACAAGATGATCGTGATGGACGTGCGCAGCGCGGAGCTGACCAAGTACGCCGCCAACTGCATGCTGGCGACAAAGATCAGCTTCATGAACGAGATGGCCAACCTGGCGGAACGGCTAGGTGCCGATATCGAGATGGTGCGCCAGGGCATCGGTTCCGATCCCCGGATCGGTTACCATTTCATCTACCCCGGCGTAGGGTACGGCGGCTCATGCTTCCCCAAGGACGTACAGGCATTGATTCGCGCTGCCGATGGGATCGACTTCGAGGCCAAGGTGCTCAAGGCCGTGGAGGCGCGCAACAACGAACAGAAGACCACGCTGTTCCAGAAGATAACCAAGCACTACCAGGGCCACCTGGAGGGCAAGACCTTCGCCATATGGGGCCTTGCCTTCAAGCCTAATACCGACGATATGCGCGAAGCCCCCAGCCGTGTATTGATGGAAGCGCTATGGGAAGCCGGCGCCAAGGTGCAGGCTTACGATCCGGAAGCCATGGACGAGGCCCAGCGCCTCTACGGCAACCGCGAGGACCTGAGCCTGTGCGGCACCAAGGAGGCCGCGCTGCGTGGTGCCGATGCCCTGGTGATCGTCACCGAGTGGCAAAGCTTCCGCGCGCCGGACTTCGAGCTGATCAAGCAGCAGCTTTCCGAACCGCTGATCATCGACGGGCGCAACATGTTCGACCCCAAGCGCATGGCGATCAAGGGTTTCACGTACCTTTCCGTTGGGCGTTAATGCAGTAACGTTAAGATTTTTAACGTCGAACGGCGCTTTGATAGCGTTGGGTGTCATTCTTGCAGCCCGAAGCCGCGGGAGTCGCTATTGACCGCTTTCGTTAACGATACCATGCGTAGCCGCCTTGCCGAAGGCGTTCGCGCCGCAGGGCGTGAAGTGCTGGCAATCTATGAACGTGGATTCGCTGTCGAGATCAAGCAGGACGATAGTCCACTGACCGAAGCGGACATGGCCGCGCATCATGCGTTGGTGGCGTTACTCGAAGCTGTAGCTCCCGATGTGCCGATTCTTTCCGAGGAGTCTGGTGAGATACCTTACGAGATTCGCCGGCGTTGGCAGCGCTACTGGCTCGTCGACCCGCTGGACGGCACCAAGGAGTTCATCAAGCGCAATGGTGAGTTCACGCTGAACGTGGCGCTTATCGAAGCGGGCGAGCCCGATTTCGGTATCGTCCACGCCCCGGTGCTGGATACCACCTGGTTCGGGCAGTTAGGGCAGGGCGCGTGGAAGCAGAAAGCTGCTAACGCTCCTGAACCGATCCATGTGCGCCCACTGCCCGACCCCATGCATGCGCCTTGGATAGTCGCGGGCAGCCGTTCCCATGGACTTGCCGAGCTGGAAGCCTTCTGCGCTCGCCTGCCGAATCATGAGCGCATCACAATGGGAAGTTCGCTGAAGTTCTGCCTCATCGCTGAGGGCAAAGCCGACCTCTACCTCCGACTGGGGCCGACCAGTGAATGGGACACGGCTGCGTCACAGGCGGTCTTAAAAGCCGCAGGAGGTGAAGTGCTTAATATCCGGACCTTGGAATCGCTGCGATACAATCAGCAGGAAAGCCTTATCAACCCCGAATTTATTGCCTTTGGTCAGCGCGTTAGACAATGGATTGAAATCTTACCGTTGCACCGCTAAAGGAACGACGAAGCATATCTTGGACGAGACTTATAAACTCATGACGACCCACTCTGTGCCCCCCCATCACCAATCCAAAGTGCATGGCGACGAGATTACTTTAGTAGACTTGGCCAAAATTTTGATCAAGCGCTGGAAAGCTATTCTCATCACTTTCCTTATTGTCGTTACAGGAGCGCTAGCCTATGTGCTGCTGCAGGAGCGTACGTATCAATATGTCTCCCTCTACCACTTAGCAGAGCAAGGGGGGGGCGGGGCTCCTACAGGGTTGGAATCCCCCAATTCGATAATTGCCAAAATCCAGAACCTCTACCTAGGGCCGGCGGTTCGGGAGCTCATCCAATCTAGCAACCTTGAGCGTTTGCCGTTTGAGATTAACGCCAACAACCCCATCGATACACTATTAGTGCGGCTGGAGTCGAACACCAGCGAGTCGAATAGCGAGTTAGTAGCCG
Source organism: Billgrantia hypersalina (assembly GCF_052584175.1). Taxonomy (NCBI): domain Bacteria; kingdom Pseudomonadati; phylum Pseudomonadota; class Gammaproteobacteria; order Oceanospirillales; family Halomonadaceae; genus Billgrantia; species Billgrantia hypersalina. The sequence goes on along the minus strand of NZ_JBMIQI010000018.1, from coordinate 234,639 downwards.
AGCTGCACGAATATTTATTGCAGCGCGCTATGGATGACCAACAGTCGCTCGTTGAGCATAGCCGAGAGCGGCTGGAGAGGCGGCTTGCGCGTGCCGAGCTGGCGCTGGAAACTGCTGAGCAGCGTGAAGCGAGCGGTGAACTGCTGGCAACCCAAATGAACCGCATAGCTGAGATAGAAACACGTTTAGCACAACTCAATGAGGGCCGGGTAGTACAAGTCGCGGTGCAAAGCCTGGAGCCAACCGGTACCAGCCGTACGCTAATTTTAGCCTTAGCCATAGTTATGGGCGGAATACTGGCTCTAATGGTGGCGTTTATGTTACATTTTTCTAGTATTGTGAGACTTAGTCTGCAGGAAGGCTCAAGGTAAAAAAAGCGGCAAAAAAGTTCGTATTCGGATCTGCAGACATTGGATCGTGACAAGTCTAAGAACTAACTGATGCCAAGCTCATGTCCAGTATGATTGCGACCATCGCATGAACATAAAGAACCTTAGGTGGAGGGTTGTTATGACCGAATGCAAGACAAGAAAATTCTTTAATTCGGTGTGTTAGATTTTTTGTCAACACAGGTGCAGTGCTGTCTGTAAATATATATTGCTATTTTACTGTTTTCCACCTCAGAGATGGCTTGCTAGCGCCATTTAATACGGAAAACCTACATAAGCAACCAGATGAAGGGGGGGTGATAAAACGAAAAATTCTGAGCAAGAATTGCTTGCAAGAACACAAATTGTTTAGCTGGGTATCGGGCGACCACAACCTGTGCGGTATCAAGGGAGCCACCCTACGATTCGCTAACGTTCTGGCGAGCATTGCCGATGTAAAATTTTCCGCGCCACGGTTTTTGACCTGTTCAAACAGCAACCCTCCTAACCGTTCACTACGCAAATTTATTATATCCAAGCTCATATAAATAGCAGTGAAAACTTCAGGTACTATTCGGTAGGGCTCTTAATAGTTGCTAAAGCATGCTAGTAAACAATCACAGACGCATTCTACGTAACACTGGCCTGCTTTACATACGCATGCTATTGGCCATGGCGGTTGGCCTGTATACGTCCCGCGTGGTGCTAGATGTCCTTGGCGCCGAAGACTTTGGAACCTACCATGTGGTAGCTGGGTTTGTCGCTTTGCTTGGCTTTTTGCAGGGCGCGATGGTTACTGCCACCCAACGCTACTTCGCTTTCGATATAGGTCAGAACAGCGGCAGCAACCTACGTAGCTTGTTCAATACTAGTTTAAAGGTTCACGCTCTGCTGGCGTTCTGCATTGTTCTGATAGCCGAAACCTTTGGTTACTGGTTCGTTAGCACTCAGCTAGTCTTCCCAGAAGGCAGACTGGATGCTGCGCTCATGGCCTACCACCTATCGGTAGCAACTTTTGCTATAACCGTAATGACTGTGCCCCTGATAGCCATGCTTATGGCTAACGAACGAATGGGATTATTTGCCCTGATGGGGATGCTCGATATCCTGCTCAAGTTGGTGGCTGCACTGCTCTTGCCATATCTAGCCTACGATAAGTTGAGCATGTATGCTGGTTTGCTGCTGGGAGTATCGATCGTTACCTTTAGTGGCTACCTACTGGTAAATCGCTCGATCTTCCCCGCTGTGCGCCTCCAGTGGGGCTGGAACCAAGAAAGTTTTTACAGCATGCTGGGCTTTACCGCTTGGAACACCTGGGGTAACTTTGCGGCCTCCATGTCAGAGCATGGTAATAACATGCTGATCAATATCTTTTTTGGTTCTGCTGTCAACGCTGGTCGTAGCATTGCAACACAAGCCAATGCCGCATTGAATCAATTCGTTGTCAATGTTCAGGCTGCGGTTAACCCGCAAATAGTCAAGTTGTATGCCAGTGGCAACAAGACAGAAATGCATCAGCTTGTGCTACGGGCGGCCAAATATAACTTCTTCGTTCTTTTAACACTTGCGATGCCAGTTCTACTGAATACTGAGCATTTGCTAAGGCTATGGCTGGTGCAGGTGCCACCATATGCATCAATTTTGTTGCAGTTGACCATCATTGCGTCATTAATTAACTCGATATCTGGACCTCTGATGACTTCTGCTCAAGCAACAGGCCATATCCGTGTGTATCATAGCGTAGTAGGCGGGGTTCTGTTGTTGAATGTGCCGATAAACTATCTGCTTCTGTCATATGGGCTACCGCCAGAAACGGTTTTGGCGGTAACCATATGCCTGGCACTGGTTGCATTGATTGCGCGCTTATACATCATTACACCTCTGATAGGCCTGTCGGCAGGGTTGTTTGTTTCGCATGTTGTTATCAGGGTAGGTGTAGTAGCATTAATGGCGGTAAATATCGCGGTCTTGACTCAGATTGCGTCAATTGATTCATTACTGCTGCTTCTTGTAAACATGGTAGTTGCCATGTCAGTTACTCTGACAATGATATGGTTTTTTGGTTTGGAAGGAATTGAAAAGAAAATGGTCATAATCCTATTGAAATCTTTGAAAAAACGGATCAGGTAAAATGGATTTTGGAAAACCCCTTGTTCTGTCAAAAGTCGTAGAAAAGGACCTGTGTATCGGCTGCGGTGCTTGTGTACAGGCATGCCCAAACAAGGCGTTGGATGTAAACTGGAACGATTATGGTTTTCTGATTGCGACCCGTAACGACAACATCTGTGACGCTGATGGGGTATGTATAAAAGTTTGTCCATTCAATCCCGAACCAGATATTGAATATAAGGACGAAGATGGTTTGGCAGCGGTTTTTCTAGCTGAAGCCCACAACCATCACCCCAAAGTAGGGCGATACCATGCCATTTACGCCGGTTACTCAAATAAGTACCGTGAAACGTCGTCTTCAGGAGGTATTGGCACTTATGTTTACGAAAAGCTTCTCAATAGAAATTTGGTAAACCATATAGTTACAGTTGGCGAGTCGGAGTCTTCAGACACACACTATGAGTACAACATCGTTAGCAGTAAAGAAGAACTGTTGCGTATATCCAAAACTCGTTACTATCCAGTCACGTTGGCTACTGCGCTAGAAAAAATTAAACTATTGGAGGGAAAAGTTGCAATCAGTGGTGTTGGATGCTTCATAAAAGCAATCAGGCTTGCTCAAGATAACGATCCTGTCTTGAAGGAAAAAATTACCTTTCTGGTGGGGATTATTTGTGGCGGGGTTAAAAGCAAATTTTTTACCGATTATCTTGCTGATAGAGCCGGCTCGTCGTTACATAATTTTACCAATCCAGAGTACCGTGTTAAGGATAAAAATAGTTCCGCAATAGACTACGGATTTAGTTGCATCGATAACCCTAGTAGCACCACAAAACTGATAAAAATGCAAGAAGTAGGTGATATGTGGGGTACAGGGATGTTCAAAGCCAACGCTTGTGATTTTTGCGATGACGTTACAACCGAGCTGTCTGACATTTCTTTGGGTGATGCTTGGCTAAAGCCTTACAGTCAGGACGGTAGCGGGCACAACGTTGTTGTTTGTCGCACAGAATTAGCGGATCGAATTCTGCAAGAAGGTGTAAAAAGTGGAGAGTTACACCTTGATAGTCTATCTCTCGAAAAATTTCTAGCGTCACAACAGGGTAGCTTTAACCACAGACATGATGGAATGAGCACAAGAGTGAAACTAGCAAGGCGTAATGGTCATACAGTACCGCCCACGCGTGTCAGCAAGAATAAGTTACCGTTTTATCTCGAACTGGTCCAACGTGGGCGACGAGAGACACGCTTTAAAAGTTTAGAAGTATGGGCGGAACATAAAAATTCGATAGAGTTTGACCGTTGTATGAAACCTGTGTTGTTGAAATTGAAGATAGTCACCAAGCTATCACACATTATGAGAAAAGTTAAAAGAATAACCGGTATTAAATCATGAAAATTGCTATCATGACCCAGCCCTTGGGTAAAAATTATGGAGGCATAATTCAAGCCTGGGCTCTGCAGCAGGTACTAAAAAAAGCAGGGCACGAGCCGGTTACCATTGATCGGCAGGAAGAAGCCAAAGGCCCCGCGTACCATGCGGTCCGCCTTGGCTACCGCTTGCTGCAACAGGTGTTGGGTAAGCGCAAGGCGCCAATTCATTTCGAACGACATATGCCTTTTATTTACCAACACACTCATGCTTTTATTGATCAGCAGCTTAGCATGTCTGAGCCACTGGGTAGCACCGCAGAACTCAAGGCCCATTTCAAGAGTGAGCAGTACGATGCGGTAATAGTCGGCAGTGATCAGACATGGCGCCCAAGATATTCGCCAAACATTGAAAACTTTTTTTTCGATTTTCTGCAAGGTAGCGATATCAAGCGCATTGCTTACGCTTCTTCCTTTGGTGTAGATAAATGGGAATTCACCGAAGAGCAAACCCGACGCTGCGCTGCCCTTGCGAAGCAGTTTGATGCTATCAGCGTGCGTGAGAAATCCGGCGTGGCCCTATGCAGGAACCACTTAGGAGTGGAAGCTACGCACGTTCTTGATCCGTCTCTGTTACTAGAAAGACATGACTACGAAGATTTATACAAAAGCAAAGAACTACCCGTAAGGAAGGGAATTTACACCTACATCCTCGACCAGTCGGAATGGAAAGGCCAAGTAGTACAAACCGCCAAGCAAATACTTAAGAAGCCCCAGTACAGCAACCAGCCAAAATTAGTTATGTCGAAGAGTAGCGCAAGGAATCTGAACGATTGTAAAATGCCCAGGTTAGAAAACTGGTTAAAAGGCTTCGCCGAAGCTGATTTAGTCATCACTGACTCATTCCACGGCACAGTTTTTTCCATCATTTTTAACAAACCTTTTATTAGTTTGGTTAATCCAAGTAGAGGGGCGTCGAGGTTTTTATCTCTCGCTAATGAGTTGGGGCTAGAATGGAGGCTATTAACTGAATACGATGAAAAAAGTGTAATAAAATTACTTCACACACCTATTAACTTTAATCATGTAATAAAAAACCTCGAAACCCTTCGCAATAAATCAACTGATTTTTTATGTAAAGAGCTTGCTAATTAAAAGCCACTTTCTGTAAAACGGTACAGTTTTTACCATACGTGCATTTTCGAACCCTTTATTGTTAAGTGAAAAAGACGTCTAATTTGTTAAAAATACGTTTTTATGATAATTTTTACCTATACTTTGCTCTATCTTTAATAAATGGAGCACCAGAACCTTGCTCCTGATTTATTAATTGCTTCTTGTGCTTTATTCTTTCACTTAAGATAAATTAATTTAGATATGCGCTTGTTACGAACATAATGTTTTTATTTCTTTCATAAAATTCAGACAAGCTTAATAGTAACTTTCTTAAAACGTAGTTTTTATAGAGACGTAAATTGCCGATAATAAAGTTTTTAACTATTATATGTGCTAGGCATTGACAGTATAATAAAAATTAACTTATAACTTTCCATCGAGTTGAGTGCTATGGTAACTCGCTTTTCAGAATGACCTCACCATTTCAGAGGTGGAGGGCTGTATCGGAGAGGCTCAACGTAACTGCGAAGAGCTAAGAGGCGCTGGGCGAGACCAGTCTGCTAATCTACACACTAAAGTTTTGCTGTCTGCTCGACGAGTATGAGATCTCGTAAGGTCGTTGCAGGCGGAAATGGACAAGGAGGTCTGCGTAGCATGACTTGCCAAGCTGTGTTGGTGGCTGGGACTCGTATACTCTGTATTACCGGCCCGAGCCACGGCATCGTGCGAAAAATACCAAACTGGCTAATAAGGTAGGTTAAGCTGGCCCTAGTCCAGTTTTTAACCTTTGACTATTGCCTGATGGCGTGAAACCTGAGCGAGAACCGTAAAGCGAGAATACGACGCATCCTACTATTGGAGGGGGGGCACGAACGCAAGCGGCCCTGGGCTTTCGTCCCGGCGTCAGTGACTTCACGGCTTGATGAGGGATGGGCTATCGAACCCACGCCTTTTTGACGGCATTAAAACCGCCGCAGCGGCGTTGGAAGAGCACCTGGTAGACCGATTCGGCGGCCTGGCTCGCATCATTAATTTATCGTCTGGATTACGTCAATGGGCTCGCCTTTAGCAGCTGCCACCATATAAAGCGATAGAGAAAGCTAATGGCCTCACCAAATTTTGCAAAGGGATATACCTAGTACAAAAGGGGTGCTGGTTCGCTTCTTCTATATTTTAATTGAAGAATAAATTCGTCAGCATGTGTTGGAATTCCTAGGTTAGGCCCGATTGGCCATTGAACTCTGCATATGGTAGTAATGTAGAATGATAGTATTAGTCTCTAGGGTATGTGGCACCTCACAAATATTCTGCATTAGCCGCGTAGCAAAAGTGTTTATCGCGTCAGTTTTGATATTAGCATACGCGTTCTAACAAACATTTATTTGTGAATGTGGAATAGAATCTTGCAATGGAAAAACTTATTTATTATATACTTTGTGCGTATATTAAAGCAGTAATGTTCTAATCTCCTTATGCCGACAGCTTTTTGTTAACTTAAAATTGACTTTCATCATAAATGCCAAGGTTTAGAAACGCGCTGTGCAATTGCCTATGCGTGCCCTTGCTAAACCACCTGTGAGGATCCATATTGAATAGTAATCCAACCATTTCAATTATTATACCCGTTTACGGTGTTGAAAATTATATTTCTAAATGTCTTGCTAGTATCAAGCAGCAAACCTTCGCTGATTTCGAAGCCATATTAATAAATGATGGCACTAAGGATAATTCAATTACTGTCGCAAAAGAAGCGATTGCTGGAGACGAACGCTTTATTATTATTCACAAGGAAAATGGTGGGCAGGGTTCTGCACGTAATTTAGGGCTTGATTATTCTCGTGGTGAATATATTGCCTTCATTGATAGCGATGACTATGTAGAGCCACGATTTCTACAAGCCATGTATGAAGAGCTCAAGCGTGCAGAAGCTGAAGTGTGCGTGTGTAATGCATGGTATGTTTCGGAGACAGGAGAAGTAGTAAAAACATTTCGAAATCAAACATTAAAATTCTTAGACGAAAAGGATGTTCTAAATGCTGATTTATATATTTCAAATTGGATGTGCGATAAGCTTTTTTCGAAAAAAATTTTTCAGGGTGTGAGGTTTGATCCAAGCGTAAAAACATTTGAAGATGCGCATCTTTTGTTTAGATTAGTTTATAACCGTAAGTTGGCTCAAACTGATGAATTCCTTTATCATTATGTGCAGCGAAAGGGGTCAACTACACACGGACTGAAGCCCGGCTACTTAAAAGATCGTATGGCTGTAACTAATATTAAGTTCTCATTTGCAAAAAAAATAGAGTTGTGTGATTCTCAATATTTGAATTACGTGTATTTGAAAGTATTTGTTTTTCCTGCCATTGTAACGTTTGCGAGATACTCTAAACACTATTTATATGACATAAAAGAGCTCAAGACTACGTTAGAACCAAAAAGGTATAACCTAAAGAATATAATGAAAGTAATTAAAAGAAATAAAAAAGTAGGCGTATCACTTCTGTTTTTTAAGGCATCGCCCAGGCTTTTTCGGCTTTTTGTTCGTTATTGGTTTCAGGGGCATGAGGCGTGAGTATCGGTTATCTTTATGCCGTCTAACATCCTTTGGTTTTGGTTGAGTACTTGATGGGGTGCCTAAGTTATGTATTCAGCTTTACAATATAAAATATTTGTTTGGCTTGCTTCTATAAGCATTTGGCTGACACTATCCATTCCCTCAGTGAAGCTTATTTACTCTAATCATTTTGTTAACTTGTCTGCTCTAACCTCGCTTGTTATTATGTCTTTCTTTGTGATCAATGTGAAACTTGGGAATGATAAAAAAATTATTTTATTCTTATGGTCATTTTTTTGTATTTTGTATTCCGGTAGTATGTTATGGAGTAAATTTACTTTTGACCGTAATGACGTTTTTTCTTTTTTGTACTTATCTTTTTCTGTTTATCTGATCACAATTATAAGTTCATATGATATATTAAAAAAAACAGGATCGTTAATTTTTGCATGGGGAGTGTTTATAGCGATATGGCAGATAACTGTCGGAGTAAGTACGAGCCGCGACTTCGGTCAACATTATTTAACAGTTTCTATGCCATTAGGTGCTGCCTTAGCTTACTCACTACGCTTCCTTTTTTCCACTGAGGATACTTTTGTTAAACGAGTATTTTATGCTTCTTCATTAGTTGTTATTTTAATGGCGCTCTCTACTCTATTAAGTAGGTCGGCTTTAATATTTAATGCTGTTATTTCAATAATGTTTTTCTTTGCTTTCCTCTTGATAAATACTAATGTTCGGTTACGCTATAAAACGTTTTTTGTATCAATAGTCATTACTATCTCTGCAATTGGAATATATACCTTTGCTGAAAAAATTGAGTTTAGACAAGCAGGTCGTATGCTCCGGCTTATTGAAAATACCAGTTCAGAGCCGCGGATGGTGGACAAATATATTCCAGCCATTAACTATATAGCCGATAACCCTTTTTTGGGTTATGGGATTGGCTCTTCTAAAGCCCTTTATGGTAACTACCCTCATAATATTTTTCTAGAAATACTATCTATCGGCGGGCTGGTTTTATTTATGCCTTTTATTGTTATTGTTTTATTATTTTTTATGGTTGGTATTAAAGTTCTTAGAAAATATATGTATAACCCGCACTTGTTAAGCGCTGCCGGTGTTTCTTTATTTTTCTTTCTCCAGTTCAACTCCTCCTTTTCCATTACAAGTTCTTACATTGCTATTGGATCTATGGTTTTACTGATTACAGGGTTTAATGATTATGTCAGGTCAGAGCACAACGAATACTATTAGCATAGTTATCCCAACTCATAATCGTCCAGATGGCTTACGCCATTCATTGCAGAGTATTATTAATCAGACACTTTTGCCTAATGAGATAATTGTTGTCGATGATGGCTCTGTTCCGGCGGTGAATAAAGCTATCTTTCAGGATTTTCCAGAAAGCGTAAACTGTACCCTGTTGCGTAATGAAAAACCACGTGGTGGAAACAATGCAAGAAACCAGGGGGTAATTGCTGCAACAGGCTCATTCATAGCTTTTTTGGATGATGATGATGAATTTAAGCCATGTAAGATAGAGCGAATAATAAGCATGTTGAGTAACCAATCACCAGATTTAATAACAAGCTTTGCTACTGTAAGCTTGGAGAATAAATATTTTTATACGATAAGGCCTCCAGCTGAATGCAACTATGAGGAACAGTTGATTAAAAATAAGACCGGTATGACCTCCATGGTTTGTGTTCGTAAGGAGAGTTTTATTTATGCTGGTATGTTTGACGAAGAATTGGAGGCTAGACAGGACTACGAGGCCTGGTTAAGAATGTTAAAAAAGGGGTTTACGTATAGCTGCATTGAAACTGATTTGGTGCAAATAAATATGTCCTTTTGTTCTGCAAGTGTTTCAAAATCGATTGAAAACAATATTGCTGCGGTTTCTCTTATTGATAAGAAATACTATGGCGATATATCAATGCTTAATGAAGACCAGAAGAAAGAGCGGTCTGCAGCATTTTCGACATTTTTCGCGCACAAATATATGATGAATGGTCTTAATTTCAAAGCCTTTCGTGTTCTATTGTCCTCTTTTATGAGGTATAGGCAGTTTAAATTTTTATTCGCTGCCTTTTTTAGCATGTTAGGCCGAAAAGCGTTTTTTTTTATTTTTTCAAAGGTGAATAAATGACAGAGTTCAACAATGTAGAGCGTGCCGGGGCACGCCTCTTGGCTCGCTTTCCTTTAGTAAAAAAAATCGCTAAATTTTCTTACACAAGGTTGGTTTATTTAAGGGCTAAAAAAAACTACACGCACCAAGTTAAGTCTCCAATTGTAATGTATTGCACAGATGCTCAAGAAAATTTTTTTGGCTATTATGATAAGTCTCCAATAAATTCCAAGGGCATCGTTCTGGTTTGTACAGTGCAGGGCAGTACTAAGGAAAAGCCGGCTGCTGATGCTGCGATTAAACTGGCTGTTATAACTGGGAAGAATAATATTTTAACTATTCCTGTTCAAGCTTATAACTGGCAGCAAGGCTGCCGTGCGCACTGGCTGAATGATGACGAGTTTATTTTTAATGATTTTGACGAAGACGAGAAATGTTATGCAGCCAGAATTTTTTCGGTTAGTAAGGAAGCTGAAGTAAAACGCTACTTGCTTGCAGTTCAGGATTCGTTTAAGGATGAATATTTTATATCTTTGAATTACCAGCGACTCATGGCGCTGCGTCCCGATTATGGCTACCGTAATCTGCCATCTCTAGATGCTAAACAGCTGGCAGACCTGAGCAATGATGGTTTGTGGTATGTTGATATTAATACAGGTGAGTCCAGGCTTCTGGTTAGTATTCAACAGGCATGTGAGTTAAGTCCCTTGAAAGACTTTGCCGGTGCCCAGCACAAGTTTAATCATGTGCTTATATCTCCGAATGGCGAGCAGTTGGTTTTCATGCACCGCTTTCTTCAAGGCCAAAGGCGCTCTGACAGGCTTATTCTGCTAGACATTGCATCGGGTGAGCTTCAGCTGCTGGCTGATTTTGGGATGGTCAGCCATTGTTTTTGGGCAGATGACTCAACTATTTTAGGTTATATGCGTGGCCCTGAGTATATCGACGCCTATTGGTTAGTTGATACAGGTTCAAAAGAATTTTCGCGTTTGCCAGGTAACGCTCTACATGGCTATGGTGACGGCCATCCGCATGTTCATGGTGATTGGTTTGTCACTGATACCTATCCTGACAAAGCTAGAATGCAGCACTTGTTTCTTTGTAACTGGAAAACAGGTGAAGTAAAACAGCTTGGTGAATTTTTTCATGGCTTTGACTATACTGGCGAAAGCCGATGTGATCTGCATCCAAGATTTTCTAGAGATGGTCAGAAAGTTTTCTTCGACACTGTATTTTCTGGTAAGCGTCAACTATGCTCTATGGATCTTGAGCTATGAGTCTGTCAGTCCTGCTGTCGGTTTACCATAACGAGTCTCCTGAGTTTCTCGATGCTGCACTTTTCAGCACTTATGACTCACAAACACTTAAGCCAAACCAAATTGTATTGGTACAGGATGGCCCGCTCACGCCTAATCTGGATGCGGTCATTAATAAGTGGCAACGGAACCTTGGCAATGTGTTGACGGTTGTCCCTCTAGTGCGAAACATTGGACTGGGGGCTGCTCTGAATGAAGGCATAAAGCACTGCCGGTATGATTTGGTGGCTCGTATGGATACCGATGATATCGCTTTACCTGAACGCTTTGAGAAGCAAGTTGCTTTTATGCGTGCACATCCTGTTATCTCTGCTTCAAGTGCAGGACTTGAGGAGTGGAACGAAGATTTGAGTCGGCAGACGGGTCAGCGTCTTTTGCCGACAGACCCTGAGCGGTTAGCAAAATTTGCTCTAACAAGAAGTCCGCTGAGTCATCCTGTTGCTATTTTTCGTAAATCTGATGTCTTGGCTGTTGGGGGGTACCCTGCCTTACAGAAAGCACAGGATTACGGACTATGGAGTGTACTGCTTTCGAAGGGATACAAGCTGGCAAATCTGCCTGATGTGCTATTGATAATGCGGACTGGGACCAATTTTTTTGGGCGACGTGACTGGTCCTATTTCAAACAAGAAGCTAAATTGTTAAGTTTTCAAAGACAGATTGGATTTTTGCCTTATCATTTGTATCTCCGCAATCTCCTGCTTAAAGGTGCGTTACGGCTTTCGCCAGCTTTCTTAAAGCGTCTTGCCTATCGACACGCTCGTTGAGTTAGCTACGCCATAAAATCCTTACCCCGCCTTTTTTTAGGGCGCACCGTTTCGCAGCGGTTTTTCGGCCGGGCTTTAGTGACCCTTATTGTCTGCAGATATAGTGCGGCTAACGCGTCTGTCCAGATACCAGAGACCGGCATATGTCTGCGAAGTGAATGCCAATGTTAAGTATGAGAAAAACGTAAGCGCGCTCTTAAATTTATCTTTTGAAGTGATCGCTTCCGGTCAGACTGGTGACCTCTGATGTTGAGGTGGACACTTGATTGAGCTGAACAAGAGACATGCCTTTTGGCTGGACCATCTTTATCATGCATCATCAAGGAATTTGGTAGAGAGTGAGTATGTCGACGAGCAGCACCTGGATTGGGCAGCGTTCCGAAGGTGAGAAAAACGTCTAAGAAGAAATATCGTATCGGTACCGCTGCGTCAACCGAGACGTGCTTCGTCGCCGTTGCATAGTCACCGTGATGCGACCAAGTAAGGCGATCTAGTTCTATCTGAGCCATAAACTGGTAGCTAAGCCCAAGCAGGTCGGTGGGTTGGCCCTACTGCTCCAGAAGGCCACAGAGCCCAACCCTATCGTGTAGGCGCTTTTGTGTTCGGCAATCGTCAGCGCGACAATGTGAATATCTTGTTCTCGGAACGAACGTTTTCGTCGTCGGGTAAAAGATGCTGGAAATAGGGGTGTGTTTGAAGTGGCTAGCTCGTTTGGGCGGCGACACGCTCTGCCTCTCTGAGCAAGCATTGAGCTGCTGTTGTGTGGCTACGTTATCAGCGCCATGGAGCCGCACAAGACCTACTCTACTTTCCATACTGCCGATACGCTTAGCCAGCTGCAACGCAAGCTGGTCGTCGTCGACAGCAAACGACTGCCTGAAGGCATTGAGGGCCAAGATCGAGGCGCAGTGAAAGCCGCGTTACAGTCGCGAGCCGAGCTGCTCAAACTGTCTATCGAGGGCCAGTTTGGCCCTTCTACTAAGAAGCCGAAGTTATGCGCGCTTTGGCTGAAAAAATCATTCCTTTGATGGATTCTTTTTCTCTTCCTTTGACAAGATTTTTGCTTGGCTGCAGCCATAGAACTTTTTTGGATGTAAAAATGAAAAAAAGAATTCGATATGAGAGACGCCACTCCCGATGGTACGAGGCACTGCTGTTAGGTTGGCCATTCCAACTGATTGTGGGGTCACTCTTGGCCGTTGGAATTCCAGCATGGGAGCGCTGGGGTTGGGCATTCTGGGAATACTTTCCGCCGGTTCGTAGCAACACCGTGATCGCTTGCTTCATTGCCTTCGTGGGTATCCTCTGGACCCTTCGACGCATGAACCGATTTCCAGGGGCGCGGGTATCGGCGTATATTGCTCCTACCGTTTCGGTGGCTTATCTGCTCGTAGTGGCTGTGCTTTTCTTTACCCGCGAAGAATATACCCGCCAGGTGCTATTCGGCAGCTTCCTGATGAGCCTCGGCTGGTTCTACCTGGCTTTCTTTCTGGGGCGGCGTTATCGGCGAATGAAGCTGGCGGTGGTACCGTTGGCGAGGGCGAGAAGCCTGAGGCCAACGCCGGATATTGAGCTGCGCCATCTGGATGGGCCCGACCTGGCCGGCGTGCGCTACGATGGAGTGGTAGCGGACCTGCACTCTGAGCAGCTCGGCCCCGAGTGGGAGAGATTCCTGGCACGTTGCACGTTGCACCATATTCCTGTTTATCACATTCGTCAGATTGAAGAGTCCTTAACCGGGCGGGTACGCATCGAGCACCTGACAGAGAATGAATACGGCAGCTTGTTGCCATCGCTGAGCTATCAGGGCATGAAGCGCTGCATCGATCTGGTGGCCGCGTTAATATTGCTGCCATTTCTGGCCCCGGTCATGTTGGCGACGGCCGTTGCCATTCGTCTCGACAGCCCGGGCCCGGCGCTGTTTGTTCAACGGCGCATGGGTTTCCGTGCCGTGCCGTTCCTGGTGTACAAGTTCCGCAGCATGTATGTGGACCAGCGAGGTAGCGGCTTCACCGAGGGGGAGGATGACCCTCGCATCACTCGGGTCGGGCGTTTCATTCGCAAGTGTCGCCTCGATGAGTTGCCTCAGTTGTTCAATGTGATCAAGGGGGAGATGAGTTTCATCGGGCCCCGCCCCGAATCCATGGAGCTTTCCGAGTGGTATGAGCGCGACGTGCCGTTCTTCAGTTATCGCCATGTGGTGCGGCCGGGGATATCCGGCTGGGCGCAGGTGGAGCAGGGCTATGCAGCCGAAGTCGATGGTATGACTACCAAGCTTCAGTACGACTTCTACTATATCAAGCACTTTTCCTTATGGCTGGATATTCTGATCGCTTTCAAGACGCTCAAGACCATCGTGACGGGGTATGGGGCAAGATAGCCACTTCGCCAATTGCTCCGAGCTAAAACCGCCGCCTCGATGCTTCGACGCGGCGGTTTTTTTTATCGAGCCTATCGGGCCGGCGTCCGGGTGCTACCGCGCAGCATAGGGGTGACCGGCAGGGTATGATGCTCGGGTGGCGTGTTCTCCTGGGCCACTTGCTTCATCAGAAGTTCGGTGGCTTTCTGGATCATCATGTCGACGGGTTGCCTGACCGTCGTCAACGCGTGGCTGGGCCAGGCCGCCATGGGCACGTCATCGAAGCCGATGATCGAGACGTCGTCGGGCACGGTGTAAGCAAACTCATGCCGCAGGATTTCCATGGCAGCCAATGCCATCAAGTCGTTGGCGGCAAAGAGGGCGTCTGGTGGCGTGGGCGAGCTGAACAGGCGGCGGGTGGCCTGGCAGGCGTCCTCGTAGCGATAGTTGCCGATCTCGCTTGCCGGGCAGCGCTTGCCCACGGAGTTCAGCCCTTCGAGAAAGCCGGCCTCACGCTGTTGGTGCGTTGAGGAATCCGGCAGGCCACCCAGGTAGGCAATGCGCTCATGCCCTAGCGATGCCAGGTAACGACCGGCCCAATAGCCGCCCTGGAAGTTGTCGCTACTTACCTGGCTGATGCCGGCATAGTTCACCGTGCGGTTGATGATGACCACCGGAATGCCGAAGTCGTCCACCAGCCCGGCCTGACGCTGCGTCATGGTAATGGCCAAGAGCAATACCCCTTCGACCTGGCTGCGGATGATGTCGTCGAGTACCGCGTCGAAATCCCCGCTTGGTGGAGCGAAGAACATCAGCAAGTGGTAGCCCTGCGCCTGGAAGAAGCGTGAGGCTTTCTCCAGCATGAAGCTGTAGAAGGGATTTTCCAGGCTGTAGGTCACCACGGCGATGGTGCGGCTCGAACGCGTGATGAGCGAGCGGGCGATCGTGTTGGGGCGATAGCCCAGCTCGCGGGACGCCTCCATTACCTTCCTGCGCGTACTCTCCGAGACATTGGCGTTGGGAGAGAAGGTACGGCTAACGGCAGATTGCGAGACACCGGCTAGCTTGGCGACATCGCGTGAAGTAACGGATCTTCGTTTCATCGAATCTCAATCGTCAGGGCCCTGGGAGGGGCTGGGCTATGAAGTGGGTTCGACGCGCTCGAGAGAGCGGTAGGTGTCGATCTTCTTCACGTAGGAGCGGCTATTATCCATTGCCGATTGGACTTCGTCGTCGGTCAGTTCCCTGACCACCTTCGCTGGAGCGCCAACGATTAGTGAGCGGGGAGGGAACCGCTTGCCGGATGTGATCAGCGAACCGGCACCGATGATGCAGTGATCGCCAATATCAGCGCCGTTGAGTAGCGTCGCGTTCATGCCGACCAGCACGCCATCGCCGATACGACAGCCGTGTAGCATGGCCAAGTGCCCGACCGTGACATGGCGGCCGATGACCACTGGATAGCCTGGGTCGGTATGCACGATACAGCCATCCTGCAGGTTGCTGCCTTCGCCTACGCTGATCGGTTCATTATCGCCGCGTAGCACCGCACCCGGCCAAACGGTGACCTCACGCTCCAGGTGAATCCGCCCGATCAGGGTGGCTTCGTCCATGACCATGGCAGCAGGATCGATATCGGGGGCATGGCCCTCGAGTCGGTAAAGGGGCATGGGTAACTCTCCTTAGAAACCGACCTTGTCGGCGCCTTTCAGTTGCAACATTTCGCGTGCCTCGTCGGGGGTCGCGACCTCGAAGGAGAGCCCTTCGAGAATTTCACGCACCTTGCGCACCTGGCTGGCATTGCTTTCGGCCAGCTTGCCCGGGGCGAGCCACAGGGAATCCTCGAGCCCCACGCGAACATGGCCGCCCATGGCCGCCGCCTGGGCTGCGATACGCATCTGGCTGCTGCCGGCGCCCAGCACGGACCATTCATATTCATCGCCAAACAGCCGATTGGCCGTGCGGCGCATGTGCATGACATCTTCCGGATGGGGGCCGATACCGCCCAGGATGCCGAATACGCTCTGCACGAAGATGCGCCCCCCGACAATGCCTCGGTCCATCACGTTCCGTAGGCTGTAGAGATGGCCGATATCGTAGCACTCGCACTCGAAGCGCGTACCGTTCTTGCCGCCCAGGGTCATCGCCGTCTCGATATCGGCGAAGGTGTTCTTGAACACCAGGTCGTGGCTGTTCTCCAGGTGGGCGCGCTCCCACTCGTGCTGGAAGCTGTCGTAGCGGTTAAGCATCGGGAACAGGCCGAAGTTGATCGAACCCATGTTCATGGAGGCGAGTTCCGGCTTGAATTCCATGGCCGGCCGCATGCGCTCTTCCACGGTCATGTGTGGGCTACCGCCAGTGGTGAGATTGATGACGGCATCGGTCGAGGCCTTGATGCGCGGCAGGAAGCGCTCGAACATCGCGGGGTCCTGCGTCGGCTTGCCGGTGTCGGGGTCCCGGGCATGCAGGTGCA
The DNA here is from genome assembly GCF_052584175.1 of Billgrantia hypersalina. Taxonomy (NCBI): domain Bacteria; kingdom Pseudomonadati; phylum Pseudomonadota; class Gammaproteobacteria; order Oceanospirillales; family Halomonadaceae; genus Billgrantia; species Billgrantia hypersalina. The sequence goes on along the minus strand of NZ_JBMIQI010000018.1, from coordinate 218,075 downwards.
GGATGGAAGCGCCTGCCTCGGCGGCGGCAATGCCTGCCTCGACGATTTCTTCCGGTGTGACCGGCAGGTGCGGTGACATGGAAGGGGTGTGAATGGCGCCGGTCACGGCACAGGTGATGATGACCTTGCGTTGGGTAGCCATAGGAAATGCTCTCCATTTGGGTTGCTATTGTCAGTTAGCGGACACGTCACGCTGATGGGCCATCAACGCCATGAGGCGGCGATCGCGCCAGGCTTGCCGTTCGGTGAGCCCATCGCTGGCAAGCCGCTGGCGACGTTCCTTGTCCAGCGCGGCGAGGGTTGCGGTGTCCCACGGGTCGTCGTCACCCCGCTGGCGATCAACGTCGCGGTACAGCGGGCCGTAACGCGTTCCGTAGTCGACCACCCCGGCGGGAGCGTTGAGGTCGATGGTCTCGAAGGGCCCCATGAACGACCAGCGCAGCCCCAGCCCGTGCTTGACGGTCTTGTCGAGGTCCTCGGCGGAGACGTAGCCGTCGCGGAACAGGCGCAGCGCCTCGTTGAGCAGGGCACCTTGCAGGCGGTTGAGGATGAATCCCTGGACTTCCTTGCGCACCAGGATGGGAGCTTCTCGGGCCTGCTCCATGAGGCGCATGGTACGGTCGACGGCTGCTTCGGAGGTGGCCGGGGCCGGGGCGACCTCGACCAGTGGAATCAGGTAGGGCGGGTTCACCGGATGCGCCACCAGGCAGCGCTCAGGGTGGCGCAGGTGGCCGGTGAACTGCGAGGCGGCGATGCCGGACGTGGAGCTGGCCAGCACGGTATCCTCGGCCACCACCGTCTCCAGGTCGGAATAGATGCGCCGCTTGGCCTCGACGTTCTCGGGGCCGCACTCCTGGACGTACTCGGCGCCTGCCATGGCGCGTGCCAGGTCGCTCTGTGTCTCGATCAGCGACAGCGGGGCTTCCACGTCATCGATCAGGCCGGCCTGCTCGAGGTCTATCAAGGATTGGCGGATGGCGTCCCGAGCCTTGTCCAGGGCGCCGGCATCGACATCAAAGAGGGAAACGTGCATACCCGCCCGGGCAAAGACGATGGCCCAGGCGCGGCCGATCAGGCCGGCACCGACGATACCTATCTGTGTTGTCATGAAGTTGTTTCCTTGCCGGTTATAACGCTTCGACGTTGCCGCAGACACTCAGCGCCTGGCCCGAGATATTGGCGCCGCCCGGCGCGGACAGGAACAGCGCCATGGCGGCGATGTCGGTGGGTTCGACCATGCGGCGCATGGAAATCTTGGAGAGACTTTCCTTTTCCATCTCGGCGTAGCTGATCCCGCGCTTGGCGGCACGATCCTCGATGACCTTCTCGATGCGTGGCCCGCGCACGATGCCGGGCAGGATGGCGTTTACGCGTACGCCGTCGGGTCCGAGCTCGCAGGCCAGGCTCTTGGTCAGGCCAACAACGGCCCATTTGCTGGCGGCGTAGGGGGTGCGATAGGCAAAGCCCAGTCGACCGGCGACCGATGCCAGATTGATCAGCACTCCCTGGCTCTCGCGCAGCAGTGGGGCGGCACGGTGGGCGACCCGGTACTGGCCGTTGAGGTTGATGTCGATGGTGCGGGTCCAGGCGTCTTGGTCGATTTCGTCGATACCGGCGGTAGGCCCGGCAATGCCGGCGTTGTTGATTACTACGTCGAGCCCGCCCAGGGGGGCGGCATCCTGGAAGAGTCGTTCAACGTCCGCTTCCTGGCTGACATCGGCCAGCGTGTGAGTGATGCCTTCGGGCAGCGTCGCCAGGGCCTGGGTGTCGATATCGCATACGTGTACTCGGGCTCCCGCTTCCTGGAAGGCCTTGGCGATGGCAAGGCCGATGCCGTTGGCACCGGCGGTGATCAAAACTCTGAGGCCTTGGCGTGGTGCCAGGCTTTCTACAACGGTCATGCGTTTCTCCTTGGGCTACAGCGAAGGCAGCCAGGTGGACAGGAAGGGCAGCAGGCTGATGATCAACAGGTTGATGAGCACGATGCCGACGAAAGGCATGACGGCCCAGGTCAGGCGGGCGATGCCGATATTGGCGATCTGCGAGGCCACGAAGAGGTTGAGCCCCACCGGCGGGGTAAACATCCCCATGGCCAGGTTGACCACCATGATGATGCCGAAGTGGACCGGATCGAAGCCGAAACCGATGGCAATGGGTAGCAGTATCGGCACGAAGATCAGGATCGCCGCAGCCGCCTCGATGAACATGCCGGCCACCAATAGCAGGAGATTGGCCAGGATGATGAAAAGCAATGGGCTGTCGATGGCCGAGATGGCGAAATCTGAAATCATGTTCGTCACCCTCAGGCGCTGCAGGATGCGACCATAGAGTCCCGCGGCGCCGATGATGCTGAGAACCACAGCGGTAGTGACCGCCGACTGCTTGAGAATCTCGACCAGACTGCTTAGCTTGATTTCCCGATAGATCACGAAGCCCACCAGGAAGGAGTAGGCGACTGCGATGACGGCGGCTTCGGTCGGGGTGAAGATACCGCCGTATATCCCACCCAGGATGATGACCGGCATGAGGATCGCCAGGATGGCCTTGCGTCCGGCGCGCACGACGTCCTTCAGTGAGCTTTTTTCGTTGCCCCCTAGGCCGTTGGCCTTGGCGAAGAAGTAGGCGAAGAGTAGCAGGGTCAGGGTGACCAGAATGCCTGGTAGGATGCCCGCAATGAACATGTCGCCCACGGAAACGTTGGCAGCAATCCCGTACAGGATCAGCGGAATGCTCGGCGGGATGATCACACCGAGGGCACCGGAAGCGGCCTGATTGGCTGCGGCATAGCCGCCGGGGTAGCCCTTGGCCAGCATGGCGGGAATCAGGATGGAGCCGATCGCTGCGGTGGTAGCCGCCCCCGAACCGGAGATGGCCGCGAAGAACAGCGAGGTGACGATGGCCACCATGGCCAGGCCTCCCGTCATGCTGCCGACCAGGGTATTGGAGAAATCGACCAGCCGCTTGGAGATGCCGCCCCCTTGCATCAGGTAGCCCGCCAGGATGAAGAACGGGATGGCCATCAATGGGAAGGAGTTCACCGAGGCAATGAGCTGCTGGGCAATGACCAGCATCGGCATCAGGTCGCCATGCCATACGGTCACGGCGGAGGCCAGGCCAAGCGAAAAAGCGATGGGAACGCCGATGATGAATAGCGAAATCAGTAGGAAAAACAGGAGTAGCGCCATGGTCAGTTCACCTCCTGTTTTGCGTTGAGCGGCGTGCCGAGAGCTTCATCGATCAGCAGGCCCAGGCTATTGATTAAGATGACGACGCCACCCACGGGTACGGCGAGATAAGGCCACATCATGGATATGCGGGTGCTGGGGGCGGTCTGGCTCGATACGCGTTCCACGATATCGAGCCCGTACTTGACCATGATGAAAGCGAACAGCGCCGAGCACAGGATGATGGCGATCCGCAGCAGGCGGGCCAGCTTCTTGCCTGCATGCTCCAGCAAGATATCCACGGAGATCAGCGAGCCCCTGCGGTAGGCATAACCCGCCCCGATGAAGGTGAGCCAGAGCATGGCGAAACGGGCGATTTCATCGGAGAAAAACAGCGGTTTGCCGATTACGAATCGGGCAAAGACCTGCCAGAAGATGAGCACGGTCATTACCAGCAGGAGTGCTGCCAGTCCCCAGCCAATCAGGCGGTTGAACTGATCGATGGCTCTGTTGGCCAGCAATAGGTAGGTCTTCATGGCTGCCTCATGCGTCAGCATGGCACCCGCAGGTGGTTCGCCTGCGGGCGCCTTTGGGCTCAGTACTCGTAGTGGATGGCAGCGTCGACAAGATCCTCGCCGACAGTGGGGGACCACTCGTCGATGACGGGACGGACTGCCTCGCGGAATGGCTCGAGGTCGGGGTGGGTCACGGTCATGCCCAGTTCCTCGAGCTCACCGAGATAGCGCTGCTCGAGTTCCTGACTGGCTTCACGCTGGACGGGCAAGGCGATCTGGGCCGCTTCCAGGATGATCGCCTGGTCTTCCTCGCTGAAGGAATTGAAGAGATCCAGGCTCATCATCAGCGGTGCGGGCGAATAGACGTGCTGGGTCATGTTCAGGTAATCCTGAACTTCGTAGAAATTGACGTCGTAGATGGTTGCCAGGGGGTTCTCCTGGCTATCCATCACCCCTTGCTGAAGAGCGGTGTAGACCTCGGTCCACGCCATGGGCGTAGCGTTGGCGCCCAAGGCTTCCCAGGTGTCGACCTGAACGCGGCTCTCCTGGGTGCGGTGGTTGATCCCTTCCAGGTCGTCAGGGTGTTCGATCGCACGCACCGAGTTGGTGTTGTGGCGGAAGCCGTTCTCCATCCACGCAAGGAACTTGACGTTCATCCCTTCCTCGGCCAGCTGAGCCAGCGCTTCACCATGCTCGCTGTCCAGGAAGGCGTAGGCATGCTCATGGTTTTCGAACACATAGGGGAGATCGAAGAGCATGAATTCGTCGACGAAGCCTCCCATAGGGCCAGTCGAAGTAATGCCGGCATCGATCATGCCCATGCCCATGCCCTCGATGACTTCGCGCTCGGCGCCCAGGGCATTGTCGTAATGCGGCTCGATAGCCAGGCGGCCGTCCGATAGGCGCTCGAGTTCCTCGCCGAATTTCAGTACGCCGATGCCTTGCTGTGAATCAGGGCCCAGCGGGAGGCTGACGTCGATGACGCGCTCTGGCTCGGCCTGTGCCGCTGCGGAAACTGCCAGGGCAACGGCGCCGGCAAGGGCGATGAGAGTAAAGGTCTGAGTGGAGGGGCGCTTCATGCTGTACTCCTGATGTTGTGCCAGCGCGTGTGCTGGTGTTGTCGTTGTGAGTGCGTCTTGAGCACCGCGACTCGAACGTCACCTCCCATTTCTAGGTGGCTATGCATACGTATGCAAACACTGATCTTTTTGCCGCACAGGTGTTGATGGCTAAGTCTATGTTATTAAAGTAAATATACTTTAGTATAAAGCATGGTTACGTATGCACTGTTCCGGAAGGGCCAACAAGCTGGAAAAGTGAAGCTGCTGAGGAAGGACTAAGTTTGGAGGTATGGGGTACCGTGTCGGCGGCCATTCTCAAGGCGCGAAGCGGGTCGATCTGAGTAGGTTGCCTAGTGGGTGACTAGACAATTCGACGTGGGCGAGATACGTTCGCGTTCAAATTGTTTTATCCGTGTTGTTGTAACTTGCGGTATCGCGGCTGTTTTTTGGACTTGTATCGGTTTCGCCCATGATAATGGATGCAACCTCCTGGCCCCAATCGAATCGATACTGTTTTGATATTTCCTTTATCTCATTTCGTGACGCGTTATAATGGTGGCGGATATGCTTTATCTTGGCTGCCAATCCGCTTGGGCCCTGATTTAGTTCAAACAAAAAATGAGAATTGTGATTGACCATTTCGGGGCTTCCTCCTGTCTTTGAAAGAATGACTGGTATGCCATGGCCAATTGCATCGAGAGCTGCATTTGAAAAATCATCAAAAATTGAAGGCAATACAAAAAGATCAATGGATTGGTAAAAGGGTTCTATGTCTTTAGACCAAGGTTGGAATTCTATATGAGGATAGTTTTGCTTCGACAAATATGGTTTTACCCAGCTGTACTTGTTCCAATCCCCTTTCAGGACTAATTTATAGGGGCCCCTTTCCAGAAGGGTAAAAGCCTTGATCAATAGTTCTACATTTTTACGTTTAGCAAACTGACCGCAGTAGCCTATAGTAAATGGGGTGTGTTTCGCTCTGACATGTTCCAGAAGAGAAAAGCGAGTGTTGTTCGGTACGGTAAAGGAAGGGGGGTGCTTTTGGCCTAAAGTGCGCTCGCCGTGGCTCTGTGATGCTTTGTTGTTATAGATGATGATGTCGGCGATTCTTTTTATTTGGCGATTCAAGAGACGGATAAAGACGCCATAAAAATATGGCTCATTATACTTTCCTTGAAATCTTGCCTCGCCTCGAATTAAAAGAATTTTCTCGCCGCGTGTTAAATTTTTCGCCAGGAAACTCATTGCATTATGGGTGTCGAATACGACCCATAACGGGTTAGAGGCTCTCCGGGAAAGCTTGATGGCCTTATACGCTGCTACAATCGCAGCCAGAATTTTTGAGATACCGCCCAGGTGATACCTACTTTCCTCACGAGGAAAAGGGACCTTTACGATATTTTGTTGCTCTGGAATTACGAAGGAGGATGGCACCACCAAATAGACACGGTTTCCTTCTTCTGCCATTCGTGACGCAAGCATGAGCAGACGTAGCCAGCACCCTTTATTCATCGAGCCGTTGTAGACGGAAATTATGTCTTTCATGTTTTGTCACTTGCCATTCGGATTCACTTATCCTTGCCTCACTGGATTTTATCCTGAAGCATGTGGTTTCGCAATTTTGTACAAGTTTTGTTGCACATCGCCGCAAGACCATGCCTTTTGCAACCACTTAGGATTGGGTGGAAAGGCTGCAAGGTGTGTAATGCCATATCTAGCTTTATTCGTTTCGTATGGGGTTGTCTTCTGGTATCATACCGACCCTTTTTTTGCATGAGAATAGTACTGTGAAGTGCTCTCTATTCGGCCCTGACCGAATGCGGTCCGCTTGGGGCAGCCCTAAGCCTCTGTGGATAATGGCTCTGGCTGCGACCTTGGCCTATGCGGGCTTCCGCCTGGTTTTGCCGCAAGCAGGAGAACTGGCGGGTACCATGATGGCACTGCTTGGCCTCTTGGCACTGCTTATCTGGGGAAAAGGGCTAAGGAACACAGCCCCCTTATGGCTGCTGTTGGCTGTGCTCATCGTACAAGGTGTTTCGTGGACGGCAGGGTACTGGCATCATCCGGAATGGGTGCCGAGCCATCCGAAACTCGACCGATTGGCGAAGTGGTTTCTTTTCCTCGGCATGGCCTGGTGGCTCGGAGGTAGCACTCGTTTGACCTATTTGGCCTGGGCGATGGCCGTGGCAGGGCTGGTAGCGTCCGTTGTGCTCCCTGAGGGCAGCGTTCAGCAATGGCGATTAGGGCTGGAGGGGCAGCGGGTCGATTTTGGAATCCATAACTCTCAGCATATTTCTATGTTTTTTGGCGTGGCGCTGATCGGGCTGCTTTGCTTGTCGAAGGGTATACTGGCAGCGGGAAGGGGCATCTGGGTGCGGCGAGTTGCCTGGCTGGTTGCGATAACGGTGTGTCTGGTTGGCGTTGCAGTAACGCAAACACGGGCCGTTTGGCTCGCATTATCGCTGGTATTGGTTACAACGGCGCTAGTGGCTGTGCTTTATCATTATAGAAAGCGTCGTGAAGGTCTGCCCAAAAAGCGGTTTATTTTCCTATTGCCGGTAATATTAGCACTGTTATCCGCCATGCTTTATTACGCTTTTCATGACACAATAGAGCGACGGTTACAAGCGGAAGAACAAATTATTGCTCAAGTATTGGAAGGGGATTGGGAGAATATACCCTACAGTAGCATCGGCAATCGCGTGCACTCCTTTCGTGCCGCACTGCAATGGTTTTCAGAGCGCCCCTTGGTGGGCTGGGGAGAGAATGGGCGTTCGCTGGTCATGAAGCATACCGAATGGTTGCCCGAACAGAGCCGGCAACATTTCGGTCATATACATAACACCATGCTCGAAGTGATGGTGGCTTACGGATTGCTGGGGTTGGTTGTTGTTTCTCTTCTGGTCTTTTGGATAGGGTTGGGTAGCTGGAAGGCCTGGCGTGCTGGGGTAATGCCAGATGGAATGGCGCTCTTCGGTTTCGCATTCTTTGGTTTCTATTTCATCGTCAACCAGTTCGAGGCATATGGTTCGTTCTGGTCGGGAGTTTATGTCCAGAATCTGATAGCCGGCGGGCTAGTAACGCATATTTGGCGATGGCAACATGAAAGTGGCCAAGCTGTTTTTCCCTTATTTCGAAGAAGTCAACTTTAATGAGAACTCTCGTCGTAGTGCGCTCGCTCAAGATGGGTGGTATGGAGCGTGTAGCAGTGAACCTAGCGGATGCCTTCGCACAGGCGGGCCATGAAAGCCATTTGCTTTCATTCAAGCCCGTGGGTAACCCCTTAGCGCCTGAAAGTGAAGATGTTATACAGCACCAGATCTCGCTACGTTGGTGGGCGCGTCTCACCGGTGTGGGTTTGATACTTGAACTACTTGTTCGCCTATTTGTTAACCCGATACTCAAGCGGTCACTATTTCTTGGTAGCGGCCTCATGGGTGGGGTGGTGTTTCGAGTTTGGCTAAAAAACTTTGAGCGCCGCTATGGCAGGGTGGATCGCATTGTCTTTCGTGGGACGGGAACGTTCGAAATGGTATGGAGTTTTCGCGATGAAAGGGCCTGTTATGTATTGGAGAATATAGTAAAATCCGACAAGTCATCCTTGCATTCACGTCTCTTTGCTCGAGTTCTTTACCAAACACGTCATCTCGTTGCAGTATCTGAAGGAGTGGCCGAGAGTGTACGAGAAGCTATGACGGTTTGGCACTTTAGTCCAGCTTCTCTGCAGGTGATTTATAACCCATGCCCAGTGGAAAGTATCAGACGACAAATGATTTTGCCTGAGTCGGACCTTCCTGGAGGTGATTTTATCGTTAATGTAGCGAGGTTAGTGCCGGCCAAGGACCAAGCCTTGCTATTAAGGGCATATGCGAGATCCGCTGTCAATTTGCCTTTAATCTTGGTAGGTGATGGGCAAGAGCGTGATCGGTTGGAATCTTTGGCAAATGAGTTGAAGATTTCCGAGCGAGTATGGTTTGTTGGCCAGCGTGACAATCCATACCCGTGGATGCATCATGCCCGCTTATTCGTGCTTAGTTCTCGGTTCGAGGGAATGGGTATCGTACTCTTCGAGTCCCTGGCTTGCGGTACTCCTGTGCTAAGTGTGGATTGTCCGGGGGGTATACGCTCAATTTTGAAGGGCGATTTGGCATCGTGTATCGTTCCCCATGAGGAAGGGAGTCTTGCAATGGGAATACATGAGGCTGTGAAAGGCAGTAAGCCTAGTATAAAGGAATGTTGGTTGGATGATTTTAAACCACAAGAAGTAGCCAGCAAGTTTTTGGAAAATGTTGGTGCTAGTGATAAAGAATAGGGTTAGTTAACTTGATGTTTTAATGCCTTACGGAAGGCACTTGTGATGGTAGCGCCTCCATTGACGGATCGTTTTGTAGCGAGCCAGCAGCGGAATCTTCTTTTTTAGAAAATATTTTTTATCGTAGTTTCTCGCGCCCAGGCCGTCTACGAGGAATAGTTTCTCGTTACCAATAAAAGAAACGCATAAATTGCCAGAATTTATGTCTGATAGTAGTATGGAGTTTCTAATCAAGTATAAGTAAAGCTCGTCAAGCAGGCGCTGTACTTCTTGTTTGGTTAAAAGCAGTTGACTTATTGCTTCATGCAGGGTAATGCTCTTTCCATCTGTTGTGCTCATGATACGGTCAAACACTAACCCTACACCCAAATCTGTTTCTACCCATCCGTAGCAGTCTGGAAGGTGATCCAGCGCAACATCCTTTTTCTTTAGGTACTCATAATAATCAGCTTCTACCAAGCTTTGCTCTGGAAGGTGTTTCCGATCGTCTTTTTTTATATCTATTTTGATGCATTTTGTTTCGTCGTGTGGGTGAATATAGCAGAGCCGCTCGTTTCCCTTGCCCAACAGCGTGGCAGATGCCAAACTTATTTTCATGCTGTTCCAGCTTATGCAGAAGTTTAAAATACAATTTCTAACATTGTAACGTAATGCACCTTAGGTCGAGTGTCAATACGTTGAGCGTATGATTGACAGCTCATACGGAATGAAGGACGCTCTTGGCGCGGCACTGGTCGCGTTGGAAAGGCATCAGGGCAGTGGCTTATGAATGTTGCTACCAGGACGAATTGTGGAAAAAATTTTCATTCTGTTCTTGGCCAGGTTGATAAAATTGTTGGCCAATGTAACCAAGGTTGCTTCCTATGGCTTCCACGCAATTTTTCCCCGGAAGCGTTTTACTATTCCTGAGCATTCCGCTCCTTGGTGGCCTTCCGGCATGCCGAGCCAGGTGCCGCGGATCATTTGGCAAACTAATTTCACTGATAAAGTGACATTGCCTGTCTATTTAAACTATCTCTTTAACCGCTTGATGGCTCCAGCGTTTGACTACCGTTTTATGGTAACAGAAGCACGGGCAGCTTTCATTCGCGAAAATTATCCCATGGAAGTCTATGAGGCTTATTCCAGATTACAGATTGGAGCGGCACAAGCTGACTATTGGCGGGTGCTTGCGCTGCTGAAACATGGCGGTGTCTACCTAGACATCGATGCCCATGCGGTATGGCCACTGTCGAGTATTGTTAAACCCGAATTGGAGGAACTTTACGTTACCACCCGGCGTGGCGATCTCAGTAATTACTTCATCGCAAGCAAGCCGGAAAACGTACACTTGGCAAAGCTGGCGGATGCTATTTATAGTAATATCGGTAGCTCCAGCGGGTCCGGTGATAAGAAGGTCTTCGATACGACGGGACCAGGTGTGTTCAATTACATTCTTAAACGTGATTCAGTGCCCACCGTCAGCTACCGATACAGCTGTACACAAGGCAGTTTCACTAACGAGCACTTTCAGTACATCGACAAGCCCCAGGGCAAGTGGACCAAGGAGCAGCACAAGATAGACGTGGTGCGTAAGCGCGATTCAGCGGAGAAGTAAATCACGCTGGAGCATCGAAACCCGGCCTTCGAAAAGCCACCGCTGAGCCGTTTTTGTTAATGCATAGGCATCGCGCGCCCGTTCGTGTACAGCGAGTGTGCAGGTCGTAAAATCTAGTTGACCCGCTATTTGCTGTTTTGTCCATTCCACGCAGCGTATCTTCTCTGGGGCACTGAGAGGGATTTCTACCAGCTGGTCGGCGCTAAGGAACCAATTAAGGTTGCCGGTATAATAGAACTCTGCCAATTGAGGCGCAGTTGGGTCCAGCAATGAATGGCCCATGGCGTCAGGCATACTCAGGCCAAGCAAGTCCGCGACGGTAGGGGCAACGTCACGATGATGGGCGACGCGCTCCAGTTCGGTGGGTGTAACTCTGCCCGGCGCGTGGATCAAAAAGGGCAACAGGAAGCGGTCGACGGCATGGCTGTCGACTCGTGCAGTATGGTCGGACACCAGTACCAGCATCCAGGGGTTCTGCCATTCGCGCTGTTCGAGGGCTGCGACGAACTCGCCTAGCTCGTGGTCCGCGAGATGCATGACGTTACGCATGGCGGATTGGCGATCGTTGCCCGCAAGCAGTGCCGAGAAATCCGGCCGTAGCTGGCTGTCGTGTGTGGTATTGGTGTTGATTCCCACCAGGAAGGGTTCGTCAAGCTGATCCATTTGGTTTAGAACGAAGCGATAGAGGTCGTGATCGTAGACGCCCCAGCCATTTTCCGGATGGTCACGTGTCGTGATGTCGGCCTTGCCATAGCTCTCTTCAAAGCCCAGCGCCTGGGCAAATGAGCCGACACCGCTGGTATTTTCGTGCGAGCCTTGGAAAAAAGCCGTCTGCCAGCCTTGTTCCTTGAGAAGCTCCGGAAGGCAGTGGTACTCGTTCATGGCCAGCCTCGTCTCGGCTACGCTTCGGCCCAGCGGATTCTGGAAGCTGCAGAATAAGCTAAATAATCCTTCACTGGTACGAAGGCCACTGGAGACCATGCGATACGTGCTGAGCGATTGTGCTGCCAAGGCATCGAAGTTAGGGGTAATGGGGCCCTCCGGCACATCGGCCTGGCTGTGGTAGCTCGACCAGCTTTCTAGCATGACGAAAACGACATTGATGGGACTGACCTGGCTCGTGCCGTGAGAAGGCTGGCCTGTGCGTTGATAAAGCGTTCGGACGCGCTGCATGGCTTCGCTGTCATCCATCCAATCGAGGGCCATGGGTTCGATGACGTTCTTGCTGCTGCTCTGCAGGCCATATAACGCCGCATAGGCACCGTTGAGTGCGGCAGTGGCCTCAGTGCTGTTGCCGAGACGCAAGGCATCATCCGGGCCCAGGGGCAGGCCACTTATGCTGCCTCGTACTAGCAGGACGGTAACGAGGATGGTTATGACGAGATTCAGCTCAAGGCGTAAGCTGCGCTGGCGGCGTTTGCTCGGCCACCAGGAGAGGGGGTAGGACAGGAGTAGTAGGGCAATGATCGCCAGCACCCACGGCCAATGCGTCAGCAGCATGTTCAGCAGGCTTCCGGCCGAGTTGAAGATTTCCGAAGCCTCATAGCCAAGATGTCGCCCGGTTTCCTGCCAGTACAGCCAATCGCCGAGATGCGCGCTGAGGAGTATGGCCATGGCGGGCACCAGCCAGCCTTTTCGCGGCAGGTTCCATGAAAGGCGGGTGAGAATCCACATGACGAGCACTGTGAGCCCGGCAAGTAGCGCCGCGATAGCCAGGTCGAAGCGTAGCCCCCACCACCATGCACGCTGCCATAACCCTTCCGGCACTAGCATGTCAGCAGAGAGCAACCGGATTCCCCAGGTGGTCAGTGTCAGTGCAAGGGTAAAGGCCAGCCAGGTTCTAAAGAGTGAAGGGTAGCGTGTCAGGGGTGGCTGCTTGCTGGGCATCGTGAGAGTTCGCTTGGCATAACGTGAAAACGGGAGAGCCGGAACCGAACAGTTCCGGCTCTTTTTTTCGAGCTAGGTTTTAGAAGGTGTAACTGATCCCGAGCACGGCCACGGGATAGACCTCGAGCTTCTTGGCATCGTCTTCGAGGCGTTGTTCTTCGCGCCGAAGATCGCGCTGGAAGTCGTTGTTATTGGCGGCTGGGCCAGTGGCACTGAGCGAGACATCGACATTCGTTGCCATCACACCGAGTTCCGAGAAGAAGCCGAACCCGCGCTGGTGGGAGCTGCGCCAGCCAAGCCCGGCATAGGGCTGTACGCCATCGGCAATGGTCAACTTGCCCTGCAGGGTGCCGACATCGTTGGCGGTGTAGGTGGTGCCGTTGAACTCGAACTCACCATTCTCCTTGGCGCGACCGGTCACGTTGGCTTCCATGTCCGGTAGCATGGCGCCGATGCTGAGGAAGAAGCGGCCGGCGAAGGGGTAATAATCCAGCTTTAGGGCCCCGGCGGAAAGGCTGACATCACCGTTGTAATCGACCTCATCGGTATCGAAATCGCCATTCCAGTCGAGTCCGCCGGTGTAGCGGGCCGAGAGACCCACGCGCTCATGAAAGCGCCAGGAAAGGTCGGCACCTAGTCCGGTAGTACCGGCAATTGCGGCCGCAGTCACGTGGTTGTCGAAAGCCTGAACCTGGGTTGCGCTCAGTGTGAGCAGGGCGCCGGTAAGGCTGGCGGCCAGCATTCTTTTCATCGATCGTTTCCTTGTGTTCCCTTGACGTTGGCCTGCGCCCTACCTGGCGTTCAGGCCGGTACCGATTGCCGTACCGTGGGTAGGTATCGGCCGTAAGCGGAGCAACTTGAATGGAATTTTCGGAACTGAAGTATCGCCGTCCCAAGGGTAAGCAGTTAGAGCGGGTGACTTATGGCACCCGCCCTAGCTACCGGCGTTTAGAAGTCGTAACGCAGCTGCAATGAGCCGGCGTGGGTACTCATATTGCTGGTCCAGCCATAGCCGTAGTCGAGCGAGGTGGTGAATCCGCCTGCGCTGTAGACATCGAGGCCCAGGCCAGCGTTGTAACGGGTCTTGTCGGCCTCGGGGCCTTCTACCACGAAGCGGGTCTCCTCCGGGGCGAAGGCAAAGCTGCTGATGCTGCTATGCGCGTCGCCCTGGAAATCATGATAGGCACCAAGGGTGAAGCGCGGCTCCACCATCAGACCGCCTAGTTGAGTCAGGTGTGCGAATTCGCCTTCCAGGCCGAGTTCGAGGCGCTCGATGCGTTGCTCTTCATTGCGCAGGTTGAGCGCGCCGGCACCGCTCTCCTCATAAGCGTCCAATTCGAGATTGGCATAGTTGAGCGAAACCCTCGGTGTCAGGCGTGTGGCTGTGTCAAACTGCCATTCGTAGCCAGCTGCAGCTTGAGCACCCATTTGATTGCTATCGAAGCTGGCGTGAGCAGTGCTCCCCATGACACGGCGTGAAATATCGTTTGTGCCGTGGCCGTAAGAGAGCTGGGCGTCGAATAGCCAATTGCCATAGGCGCGGCTCGTATAAGCGGAGAGTTGATCGAATTCGACTTCGCTCTCAGTGAGGCCGTTTCTGCCAGTCACATCGGTATTGGTGCGCGCCCAGGCCAGACCCAACACGGTGCCATTGGTCAACTCCGCATCGCCACCCAGTACGAAACCCTGTGTGTCGCTGTCAAAACCTTCGATACCATCGCGCTGGCGCTGGCCTACTTCGCCGTAAAGACCTTTGATCCAGACGCCCTGGCCCGCCAGCGTATCGCCTGCCGCCACGCCACGAGCACGCGTTGACACAGCGCTGGTCCCTGCCTGTGTAGCTGTGCCGGTGGCAGAGGATACGGCGCCGCTGGTATCGGGTAACAGCTCTTCCAGGCGCTCGATGTTCTGACCAATCACTTGGGCGGCCTGATCGTTGCGCAGCAGGACATTGTCCAGGGCTCGGCCCAGGCCGCGAAGCTGTTTGGCTTTGGCGCCGGTGGCGCCGCTGCGCTGGCTGGACTCGCGGGCAATGGTTTGTCCATCCAGGCCGGAATAAATGACATAGAACCGTTCGGATTCGCCTGTGGCGATGGTCCCGTATTCCTGTATCCTGAGCAGCCCGCTGCCGGCCAGTATCTCGATCGTATCCAGATCGAAATCCAGCGAGCCCTCCAGCAGCACCGCTTCACGGCCATCAACATAGTCGCGATAGGCTTCGCCATTGCCTACCACCAGCGTGGAACCGTCTGCCAGCATGATGCGATTCGCCGAAAGACGGCTGACTTGATCGCTGCTGAGCGCCAGCGTTGCTGCCGCGTCCTGCTCGTAGGCACCGTCGATACGCTGCAGACCTTCCACGACGAACAAGCCGCCCTCATTGGTGATGGTGCCTTCATACTCGCCGCCGCGCAGGGTGACGGTGGCGTCGACGAAACGGATATCGCCACGCACCCGGCCGTCGGACAGGCGAACGTGAATGTTTTGACCACTCAGATCCATCGCCTGGCCGAGTTCAGTACCCAGATCTGTTTCTCGCAGGCCGGTTAGCGTGCCGCGTTGGTCGATGACGATATCGCCGGTGGTGTTGTGTATACGAATGGCAGGTTCGCCGCTTCCGGTACGGAGCGTGCCAGTGTTGACGATGTTGCCTTGAAGCTGGCTGTCTTCAATATTGATAGCGCTACCCGAGTGGGCCTCAATCAACCCGCGGTTGATGATGTCGCCCTGCATAATCGTACGCTCTGACAGGAAGATGGCATGCTCGCCGCCGCTAATCGTGGCGGTTCCTGTGTCACCGACCAGGCCGTTCACGATATTGCCATTCAGCCTGGTGTAGGTGATTGACAAGGCGTTGCCATTTTCTGCGCTGATAATAGCGCTTTCAGCACCGCTACCCGCTCGGTTGATAATGCTACCTTCGATAAAGGTGGGAAAATCATCGCCTTCATAATCTTCTCCCATGATAACGAAAGCGTTATGTTCCGAGCTGATCGTTCCCGCATTGAAGATAACGACACGGGCGTCGCCATTAGCGAAGACCGGAAGCTCGTTGAGAATGCTGGCGTCTTGGTCTGATGCGGCGAGGCCGGTTACTCGTGTTGAGTCGAATACGATGGCAGTGGCTTCGATCGGTTCATACCCAGGCTCTTCAACATGGCCGGACGCAGAAATCGTACTGGTGTTCGCGATTATCGCTGAGGGCCATTCTCCCCCCATGATCTGCACGGCATCACGATCCAGGGTGACGATGGATTCTGGATTTTGCCGTTCGTAATGATCA
Source organism: Billgrantia hypersalina (assembly GCF_052584175.1). NCBI lineage: Bacteria > Pseudomonadati > Pseudomonadota > Gammaproteobacteria > Oceanospirillales > Halomonadaceae > Billgrantia > Billgrantia hypersalina. Next base: position 202,256 of record NZ_JBMIQI010000018.1, on the reverse strand, counting down.
TCACGTTGCAGCCCTACCAGCAGAAAGATAGGGTCAGTGATGGGATATTGGCTAGCATCTACCGTGAAGCAATCCCCTGTGCAATGCAGATATTCACCCTCTTCGCGGTGATGGCTCCACTGGTCCAGGTTGACGTATTGGTACTTGGGCACATAACCATAATCTTCGCCCTCGTATTCAGCCGCTAAGGCGGGAAGCGTGGCCCCCATGGCCAGTGAAACGGCAGCTGCCAGCGGCGTCCTGCGTACGATCATTCCGATTCTCCTTGATCTTTTTTCCCTCGTTGGAACGAGGTGTGCGGTACCCCTTCCGGATACGGCAAGGGTTATCGGCAGGGCCAAAGAGAAATTAAGAGTTTTTTCAATGTTTCTAATATGTGGTTTTACCTTGTGGCGGGCTCGACAGGCAGTGCTCTTGAAAAATGCTGATGGCATACCAGTCCAGCCGCCAAGGGCCGGTATGATTGGCCTCGTTGATGGTTTCATGGTGTCGGCAGAGCTCTTTCCCTGAGACCTGCTTCAGCATGGTGTCGGCCAGGCGGGGAGGAATGATGGGATCATTAGCGCCACTTACGCTCCAGATCGGAAGATCGGTAGGGCGTAGGGGTGTCGTGTCGGGCTGCGGCAGTCGGTGATATCGGCTGAACAGGTGGTCATCGAGATTGCCCGCTACCGAGACGATCCCTCGGACAGGCTGGTGCTCGGCAATTTGCATGGCTAGGTTAGCCCCACCCGAAAAGCCGATGAGAATAACCGCTTCCTCGCCGATAAGCGCTGACAAGGCTTCTCTCATGCGTTCGGTTTGCTGTGAGGAGTAGCGCTCGGTGGTCCAATCACTGAAGTGGCACTCCTTGGGTACAGTGGTAAAAAACTGGCAGGGTCTGGCTAAGTAGATGACGCGGGCCGAACGATCCTCTATCGCCAGCTTGAGGGCGACAGGGTCTCGCGGTGTCGGGTTGACGCTTGGCCGGCCCTGGCTCTGCCACGCAGCCCCATCGCCTTCGATATAGACGTGCCAAGGCGTTGTTGGTCGGGAAGCTGACGAATTTTGGCGTACCCAAGCCTTGATGAGCTGGGTGGGAGTTGCCTCGGCTGCTTCAAACCCCGCGTTTTTCAGTTCTGTATGGGCGGATTGCACAAGCTGGCCGAGCTGAGGCTGGCTGGTGCAGGCCGTCAAGCTCATGCACAAAAGCCAGGCGATAACGGGCCTGAGTAAGGGCAGGTAGCTGACGGGTGCGCATGGCAGAGTACGGTACCTATGCATGTTGGAACTGGACCAATAGTAGGGCTTGGCGCCCTCGCGTTGTCGCGAGGTATCGAAGCTCTATCGGCCACAATGGGACAGGCTTGAGCCCCTGTACGAAACGGGATCATTGGTAGAGCAGCACAAGATCGACGTGGTGCGCAAGCGCGAGCCGGCGGAGTAGGCGGTAACGCGGCGTCAGTGGCCCTCACCGACATGTTGCTTCCGGTTCCGCTCGCTTACCTTGTCGATGACCACCTCGGGGTGGTGGCGCTTGATGACTTCCCGGTACGCGTTTTCGCGTTCGTCGGGGATATCGATGATCAGCAGCATGGCCCCGCGCTTTATGTCCTTGTCGTACTTGCTGACCTTGACGTCGCGCACGGAAACGCCAACCATCGTGCTGGCCCAAACGCCGAACAGCGCACCGAAGATCACCATGCCAATGGCCATCCAGACGATATTCGTGTCGATGAGCACGTAGTGGGCGATCAGGCCCAGCACCAGGCCTAGGGCGGCCCCGACGATGGCGCCGCGTATCGAGGCGTTGACCACGTCGCTGGTCTGGATCAGCGTAGCGACCGGCACCCCCTCCTTTTCCAGCGGTTTCCAATCCTTTCCCATGACGTGCAGCTGGTCCTTGGGCAGGCCCATCGCGTTCAGCTCATCAACGATGTCGGTAGTGGTTTCCTTGTCGGGTATCAGGAAGTAAAGACGTTGCATCGCGTTCTCCCTGCGCTTTGCGCTTCAGGTTATTCCGGCATCCGTTCCTTTAAGGTGTAGCAGGCGGGCGGCGAGTCTTGCCAGGTGCGGCTGGCAGCATGCCTATAGCCGATCCGGGCTCGGTAGCCGGCGTTACACATCGTACTCGTCGAGCTGGCTGCTGGCCCGCTGACTGAGGAGATGCGGAAAGGCACGCTCTACGGCCCGCGTCGTAGCCAATTCACGTAATTGATCGCGCAGCAATGTGGCGACCAGACGCGCCTGGGCCTCATCCCGGTGGCGCTTGAGGGCCTCTCGATCAGGTTGTTGACTGATGTGCCACTTGTGCAGCACGAATGCCCGCGGATCGACAGTCGTCAGCCGAAGCGGCATGCCTCGCTCGTCAAAAACGACAGCTTCGAAGCGTGGTGAGGCTATCGCCCACTTCAAGGAATCGATTCCTACCGGCTTCAGGTCGCCAGCCTCCAGGTGGCGTTCGAATTCGCTCATCGCCAGAGGATCCGAAGCTTGGGTAATCAGGTCGATCATGTAGCCTTGGGCGTTCGCGGCTCGAAACTCGAAGGGTGCATGCGTAAGCGGCTCGAACGAGCGGTCGCTGGACTGAATGACGGACAACAGGGTTTCCCCCTTCAGGGCGGTGACGATCCGTAGGCCTTGGCGAGCATCCATCAGCACGTCGATGTCGGCGGTTGCCAGATGTTCCGGTTCGATCTGTACGCCGGCACGGGCTTCATAGGCGTATAGCGCGTTGGTGCCTATGACCCGGAAGGGGATGCGCTTGCGTTGCAGTGCTCTTGCAACCCTGGCCCCAGCCACAGGAAATCGGTTCAGCCGATTCGCCCGGATATAGGCAGCATGCGTTTGAAGTTGTTCCTTGAGCGACTGCTCCCGGGCCTGGAACTCTCTTTTGTGAAATTCGAAGGTTCTTCGAATGGCTTCCGTCTCAGCAGAGCGAGGCCCCAAAGAGTGGTTTTTCCCCCCGGTATAGGCTCGGTAGAGATACTCTTTCCCATTGATGCGCTTCCAGTGCATCGATCCTTTGACCTGGTGTGCTTGTGAACGTTGGTGCTCTAGCGCTTCGAAGAGCTGAGCGGCATTGACGGCAACCCGGGACTGTTCGGGCTGTAGCTGATGGAAAGCCATAGGCTACCCTCAAGTCAGATTTAACTAATTCTTTGCCAATTATGGAGGAAAATTAGTTAAAGTACAGCGCCCGTGTCGTCGACGGCGATTGTCCGCAAGGAAGGGTAGCTGAAGCGGTGCTGGTAATAGCGAGTTTCCTTATCCAACCTTCTCACTCAGGAATAAGAAACGTTCCGCCATAGACGAGAATAATGTAACGAAATGTGTTCACTTGATCGTGGTCAGGTCTATAATGCGCGAAGCTGCAAAGCTTTGACCTTGCAAGAACCATAAAAATCATGACGACGACGGCGCAGAGGCTCAGGGCGCCGTAGGGAACTGCGGGAGACTCCTGATGAAGGTGCGCTGCTTGGGCAGCCGCTGGCGTGCGGCTGTAGTACTGAGTTGTGTCCTGTTTCCACCTGCGGCCATGGCCAGCTCGCTGCTGGAATTGCATGCCCTGGCCGAGGACAACGATCCGCAGTTCCAGGCCGATTTTCACGGCAAGCTGGCGACGGATGAGCGCCACTACCAGGCGCGCTCTGCACTGCTGCCGCAGGTCAGCCTGAATGCCAGCCGCAGCCAGATCAGCCAGGACATCGTCAGTTCCGACAACGAAGTCTTCGACAGCGGCTCCACCACCTATCCCACCACCGTCTACGGTCTCTCCATCGGTCAGTCGCTCTACGACTACTCGCGCTGGGCAGCATTCAGCCAGGCCAAGCTGGAGATCCGCCAGGCGGCCTCCGAACTGGAAGCGGCGCGCCAGGATCTGTTCCTGCGCGTGGCCGAACGCTACTTCACCGCCCTGGCGCTTCACGAGAACTTGAGCTTCCTGCGCGCCGAGAAGGCCCAGGTGAGCACCAACCTCGACCAGGTACGGGCGCGCCACGAGGATGGTCTGGCCCGCGAGATCGATTTGCTCGATGCCGAGGCGCGCTATCTGCAGGTGGAGGCTCGCGAGCTCGACGTGGAGAATCGCTTGCGCGATGCGCTCAATGCGCTCGAAGAAGTGACCGGTCTGCAGCCTTCCTTATTGCGCGTGGTGGACGACAACCTGCAGCTGCAGCGCCCCTCGCCGGATTCGCCGGAGGCCTGGGCCGAGCTGGCCATGCAGCGCAACCCGCGCCTGCAGGCGGCCAGCCTGGCAGTGGACGTGGCGATGCAGGATGTGAAAGTGCGGCGTGGCGGGCACTTTCCCACCCTGGACCTGAGCGTCAACTATACCAACGACGATACCGAAGGCTCGCTCTTCGGCGGCGGCAGCCAGGTCGAAACCCAGACCATTCGTCTGGGGCTCGACATTCCCGTCTACAGCGGCGGCCTGGTTTCCTCCCGGGTGCGCGAGGGCTCGCAGCTGATCGAGGCCGGTCGCGCCCGTCAGGAACAGGTGCGCCGGGAGCTCGACCGTGAAGTACGCGCGGGCTATCAAGGCATCGTCACGGCCCTGGCACGCGAGCGAGCGCTGCGCGAGTCGCTGCGGGCCAGCGAACGCATCGCCGAGACCCGTCAAGTGGGCTATGAATCCGGCGTGCTGCCCATTCTTGATCTGCTCGACGCCGAGCGTGACCTGTTCTTCGCGCGTAGCGAGCTGGCCAGCGCCCGATACGACTACCTGATCAGCGTGCTGCGTCTCAAGCATGCCGCCGGCGTGATCAACGTGGACGACCTTGCCGAGATCGATGCCCTGATGGACGAACCCGTCGATGTCCTGGCTCTCAACCGTCTCTGAGGCATCAGGCATGGTGGCCCAGGCTGACGGCACCGAGCCGGCCTCGATCATGCGCAGCTTCCTGGCAGGGCTGCGCGTGCCGTTCGGCGAGGAGCGTTCGGCGAAATTCCGCCCCGCGCGCTGGTCGACCCGGCGCCAACTTTTCAGCGTGCCGGTTCAGGCCTGCGGCCGGGAGCGCCTGTTGCGCGAACTTCCCGGGAGGCTTCACGCGATGGGCATGGCGCCGCAGGCGAGCCAGGCCTTTCTCGAGCCCCTGCAGGGCGAGATATTGCCGCATTATCTTCATTTCGGCATCGAAGATGAGCGCTGCAAGGCCTACTGGGAGGCGGCGTTGCCCGATAGGCCACCCACGAGCGAGCGCTTCGTGCTCTATCGCGCCTGGAAGTGGGTGCCCGGAGAAGCGGCGGCGGAATCGGATTACGTGCTCGTGCCAAGTGCACCGGCAGCCAGGCGGGAGATAGCCGCCCAGCTTGCTGCGCTGCCTCCCCTATTGGCGGACCTGCTCGAGCAGCTCGAGGTAGGTTTTGCCCTGGCGCAAACAGCCTGGCCGCCGCTGACCGTGCGTATCGAAGAGCGCCAGCAGGGGCGCGAGACACCCCGGCATTCGCTGAATCTGCACCTGCATCAGGCACGCCTGCCGCTGGGGGCGATCGCCGGCTTGCTGCTGGCACTGGCGCGAGAGTGGCAAGGTGCGAACCGCGAAGCGATCTGCACCTGGATCGCTGCTCATGGCAACGAGACCCTGGGCAATCTGTCGTTCGGTGTGGGGAACGATGGCTTGCCTTTTCTGACTTGCTACCACGGCGCCCGGGCGGCGCGTGGCGAGCAGGCGGAACAATGAGCGGAGCGCCCCGAACGGGCACCCGCAATGTCACATGCCTGTCCGCCAGCGGTGGCAGGCTAACTGAAGAACGACAAGACGAGCGAAGGTAACCCAGGCATGGCAACTCAACTTCTTATCTACCGTAACGTTCAGCCGATCACCCGAGACAAGCATGGCGAGCTTTCGCTCAAGGTCGGCAAGGATTTCGGCTTTGCCGCCCAGGTCAATTCCGTGCCGCTGATGGCCGCCGAGTTTCCCGCGGCTGCCAGCGACCTGCCCATTGTCTTCACCGAGACCGAGGATGGCGTACTGCCGGTGGCGGTGCTTGGCATCGAGCGCGACGCCAATCTGATGGTCGACGCCGAGGGCCAGTGGCGCGGCGAGTACGTGCCGGCGTTCTTCCGTCGCTACCCCTTCGTCTTTGCCGCCAGCGCTGATGGCAAGACCTTCACCCTCTGCGTCGACGAGGAATACGAAGGATTGAACGCAGAAGGGCGCGGCGAGCGTTTCTTCGACAGCGATGGCGAGCAGACCCAGTACCTGGCCAAGGTGCTCGATTTCCTGCAGGACTACCAGGCCCACTTCCAGCGCACCCGTACCTTCTGTGCGCGGCTGGCGGAGTTGGAGCTGCTCGAGGCCGTGGAAGCGCAGATTCGCCTGCCCGAGGGTGGCCAGCGCACCCTGACCGGCTTCAAGGCAGTCAACCGCCAGAAGCTCAAGGAACTGCCGGAAGAGCAGCTCAAGACCATGCTCGCGACCGATGAGCTGGAGCTGCTCTACATCCATTTGCAGTCGATGCGCAACTTCAACCGACTGAGCCGACTGGCACGCGGCGGTTCGCGCGTGGGCGCGCTGGCCAAGGGCGATCCTGCCGAAGAGGCCGTCAGTCAGGGCGACGAGAAGCCGATGCACTGAGTACACCTGCGGTTCGATAAAGCTGTGAGCGCGTTCAAGAAAAAATAGAAGAACAGGGAGCCCCTCATGAACCGTCCCTTCCGCCCCCTCCGGAAGCCTCTCTCCGCGCTGGTCGCCCAGTTGACCCGCCGCAGCCGTCGCGCCAAGCGTGCCATGGCCGAGCCCTCGAAGTTCGTCTTCGAGGGGCTCGAGCCGCGGGTGCTGCTCTCGGCCGACCCGCTCACCGCCAGCGTGGCGGCAGCGGGCGAGCTGCAGCTGCGCCTGGTGCAGGAGAACGAGCAGCAGCTCCTGCAGGTAACCCAGCGCAACGAGCAAGGCGACGTGCAGGTGCTGGCCTCGGGCAGCCTGGACGATGCGAAGGCCAAGGGGGTGGTGATCCACGGCAGCGACGGCAGCGACCGGCTCGGCTTCGACGAAAGCCTGCTCGAGCATGCCGACGGCCTGATCGTGACGTTCCATGGCGGTGAGGGGGACGACACTCTCGATCTGGCCAACAGCCAGGGCCTGGTCATCGACTTCGTGGGGGGCGAAGGCGGCGACAGGATTCGCGGCGGCGACGAGAACGGCCTGTGGCAAGTCGAGGGAGAAGGTGAGGGGCGCTACAACGAACGCGTCTCCTTCAGCGGCATCGCCACCGTCGACGCCGCTTTCTTCACCGTCATGCCCGACGAGGAGAGTGATGAGGTACCGCTTTCCCACGGCCTGGAGAGCAGTATCGAGGGGGCGACCTGGTATGCGCGGGAGACAGGGCGAGTCGAGCTTCTCGGCATCGACTTCAGCGGTATCGACGACCTGTTCGGCGCCGCCAGCCAGACCCTGGATTACTCCCGCTACGCCAGCGGCGTGAGCGTCGATCTGGGCGAGGGCGAGGCCACCGGCTTTGCCTATGCCGGTGGCTTCACCGGGCTGACCGGCTCCGCCTTCGATGACACGCTGACCGGCGACGGCGAGGACAACATTCTTCGCGGCGGGGCGGGGAACGACGTGCTGGCCGGCGTGGGCGGCAACAACCTGCTGGTTTCCACCGCCGGCAGCGACACGCTTAGAGCCGGGGAGGGTACCGACACCTTCCGTATCGAGCGCGATGCGAGCATGAGCGTGAGCGACGGCAGCGATGCCGATAGCGCACTTGTTGCCGTGGGCGGGGCAACCGTGACCCTAGAGGGCTTGCCCGCCGACCTGATTCTGGCCGTTCGCGGCGACGACCTCACCCTCGATGCCTCGCTCTACACGCATGGCGGCGTGGTGTTCGATGCCGTCGGCAATCGGCTGACGCTCAAGGGCGGTGCCGGCGATGACGTGTTCCTGCTCGGCGTGGGCACGGGGGGCAGCGTGGATGGCGGCGCGGGCAGCAACCAGGTGCGCTACGAGGCGAACCTGGACATGACGTTGAGTGGCGATGTGGCCCAGGCCGGTGGCGCCACGCTTGCCAGCAGTGAGCTGAACTACACGCTGCGCAACCTCGATCTGGTGACGCTGGTGGGTGGCGCGAGCGATAACGAACTCGATGCCGGCGGCTATGCCGGCAGCGTACGCCTGGAGGGGGTGGCCGGCAGCAACGTGCTGCGCGGTGGCAGCGGCGACGACCTGCTGCTCGGCGGCACCGGCAGCGACAGACTGTACGGCAACGGTGGCGACGACATCCTGCTCGGCGGGCTGGGCGACAACCTGATCGACGGTGGCAGCGGACACAACACCGTGCTCGGCTTCACCGACAGTTTCCTCACGCTTGGCGATGCCTTGCTGGTGCGCGGCGAGGCCTTCGAGCAGCAGCGCCTGAGCTGGAGCGGCAATCGTGACGACAAGTTGGTGGTGGCCCTCGACGGCCATGATTCGCTGGTATTCCGCGCCGATGCCGACGCCATCCTGGTGCAGCGGGCACTGGAGGCCATCGACGCCATCGGGGCGGGCAACGTTCAGGTCCAGCGCGAGCTGACCGAGGTGGGTACCGGTGTCGAGGTGGTCTGGACCGTCACCTTCATCGGCGACCTGGCCAGGGACGATGGCGGCGCCATCGGCCTGCTGAGCATCGACAGCGAGGGCAGGAACTCGCCGGTAGCGGCCGAGCGGCTGGCGTCGCGCCAGGTCGGCCGCGACATCCTGAGCCACATCCAGGCGGCAGAGCTGCATGCGCTGTACGGCGATACCGTGCTCGATGCCAGTGCCTTCACCGGCGATGTGCTGCTACAGGGCAGCGGCGGCAACGATACCTTGATCGGCGGCCAGGGCAAGACCACCTTCCAGGGCGTGGCCGGCAGCAATACGCTGATCGCCGGCAGCGGCGAGAACGTGGTGATCGGCGGTGCGGAGCACGATCACCTGATCGTGCGCGCCGGTGCGGCCGATGATGCCATCGTGGTCGGCGGCGACGGCTTCGTTGTCACGGCGGGCAGTGCTTCCGTCGCTTCGAGCTTCCGCGGCATCGAGCAGGTCACGCTCGAGGGCAACGGGCGCGACAACATTCTGGACGCCGCGGGCTTCCATGGGGCGAGCGTCGACCTGGCGCTCAACGATCTGGGTGCCCTCGATGGGCTGGGCGATGCGGGGGGCTTTGCCGTCGAGATCGAGCTGGCCGACGGCAGCCGCTTTACGCTCGACCTCAGCGACGCCCGCTCGCTGGCGGATCTTCTGCTGTTGCTCGGCGATGTCAGCGAACACCTCGAAGCGAGCTTCGACACGGCGAGCGGACGCGTGGTGCTCAGCGATTCCAGCGGCGGTGAAGGCCAACTGTCGTTGACCGCCATCGGCGGCGCCGAGACGCTGTTCACGGCGCTGGGGCTGGCACGCAGCGGCGATGCCCAGTGGACCAGCCAGGCGCTTGCTATCGGCAGCGTGACGCTGCGCGGCATGGCCGGCAACAACACCCTGCGCGGCAGCGCCGGCAGCAATGCCTTCGTGATCGGCAAGGGCAGTCACAGCGTTGCGGGCGGCAGCGGGCATGACGTGATCGTTGCCGAGCATGATGGCGATATGACGCTTGGCAGCGGCACGCTGGGTTTCGATATCGACCCCGATGCCGAACCTGAGACGAACGTTGTAACCGTTTTCAGCGGTATCGAACGCGTCGAGCTCTACGGCGGTGCCGGCGACAATACTCTGGATGCCGAAGACTTCGACGGCGAGTCGTTGCTGCTGGCGACCGGCGGCGGCAAGGATACCCTGGTCGGCGCGGGCGGAGAGGTTGCCACCGAGTTTCGCGTCCGGGCCGACGGGCTTTCGGCCGGCGACGTCAAGGTCACGGTCAATGGCGCCGATAGCCGGCTGATCATGGAGTTCGATGGCGACAAGGCATTCAACCTCAGCGAACTGGCCGTGGTCGATCTTTCGGGGCCGCATGCCAGTGGCATCGTCACGACCCTTTCCGCTTCCGGCGATGTCACGCTGACGGATGTCGGCATCAGCATCGACCGCGACCTGGAGTTGCAGGCAGGCGGAAAGTTGACCTTGAGCGGCGTTTCGCTCGATTCGCAGGGCAACGACCTGCTGCTGCGGGCGGCCGAGGTGGCCATCGGCGGCGGTTCCGTGCTGGTGACCCGTGGCGGCGAGTTGACGGTCATTGCCGCGTCGATTGGAATCGATGGCGGCAGCCGCCTCGAGACCACCCTGAACGGCACGACAACGACCGAATCGACCGATCTGGAGGGCGCCGGCAAGCTGGCGTTGCGCGCAGAGCCGGTGGCCTGGCGCGGCACGCCGACCAACGGCTTCGTCGACGTGGGCATCGTCGATCTCTCCATCACCTTGGGTGACTCCCGCTTGATCGGCGGAGACGTCAGCGTGCAGGCGCGCTTCGTCGACAGCGACCGCGACTGGGCCAAGGTGAATACCGGCCTGGCCACGCTCGACAGCGCCCTGCAGGCCGGATTGAATTTCCTCCAGGGTGTGAACCTGTTCGGCTCGGTCAGCGTGCTGCTGATCGATGCGAGGATCGACATTGGCCGCGACGCCTACGTCCATGCGCGCAACCTCGACATCGCCTCGCATGTCGATGCTGCGGTAAGCATGCTACCGCTCAAGGCCCTTGGCCTCGGCGTCGGCGTGAGCACCTTGATCGCCAAATCCAACATCGATATTCACGGCACGCTTCAGGTCGAGCAGGATCTCGATATCACGAGCTATGTGCGCACCTCGCAGAATATCGTCATGGCCCCCGACGGCGTGGCCGGCGTGGCCGCCGCCGTGGCGGTATCGGTGCTCAAGACCGAGTCGCGCGCCATGGTGTGGGACGACGCTGTGCTCAGCGTGGAACGTGACCTGAATGTCGCCGCCACCACCATTGACCGTGCTCGCATCATGACGCAGGCGGCGATGGATGACGGCAAGGTCGCCCTGGCCGTGTCAGTCAGCGTCGAGCATGGCATCACCGAGGCGCAGCTTGCCGGTGAGGTCAGCGTCGGTGGAGATCTCGACGTGACCGCCGTGAGTTTCAAGGAAGCGATGGAGGGCAAGCTGCTCTTCGTGGTGCCCAAGGTGCTCGACGGCGTGACGGCGGATGCCGGCACCACGGCGTCCTCGCCGAGCAGTATTCTGGAAGGTGTGGATTCCTCCGTGAAATCGGCCGGCAAGGAGGCCGCGCTGTTCGGCGCCGGCATCGTGAAGGACGGGGTGGTATCGCTGGGCAAGAGCCTACTGCGCAAGGTGCCGATCGAGGCGATCTCCAAGCTAGGCGAGGACAACTCCAAGGAAGAAGGCGAGGAGAAACAGAAGAAGGCGCCGAGCAATGCCTTCGACGTGGCCGGGGCGGTGGCGGTGGTGGTGGACGTCAACGTGGCCGAGGCCCGCCTGGGCACGGCGCTGACCCGCCAAGGCGACGTGGTTTCAACCCGCAGCGAGATCGATGTGGTCGGCAGCGTGACGGTGAGTGCACTCACCTCGCACCGCCCCTGGATCGGCGCCGGGGCCAGCGCCGAGAACGACGACCCCAACCAGCAGAAACCGAGCGGCACGCCTGTCGGCAACAAGCTGAAGGAAAAGTACAACGCCTGGAAGGGCAAGGCGCCCAAGGCCGCCGGCACTGAAGGCGGCGAAGAATCCAAGGCGTCCTTCGGCGGTGCGGCGGCGGTGGCCGTGGGTGTCTACGAGAGCGATGCCAACGCCGCCATCGAGGGCACGGTGGACCTCAACCCCGGTGGCACCATTACCGTGGAAGCCTACAGCCTCAACGAGGTAGATCCGCTGGACGTGTGGGGCGCCAACGCCATCGCGCCGCTGATCGATATATTCAGCGGCGACCTTCAGGGCGATGCCTATCTTAGCACCGAGACCCAGGACATTACGGGTGGCGATGTGGTGCTGGTGCAAAAAGGTCACACCGCGGGTGGCGAGGCGGGGCAGCTCTATGAATACGTGGGCGCGGACGACTGGAGCGATGTCGATCTCTCCCGGGTCGACTACAGCGACGAAAGCCAGTGGAAAGCCAAGGGCACGCCACTGAAAGGGGCCATTCTCGACTACCTCAATACCCTGCAGAGTTATCTTGGCAGCGAGTTCGGTTTCAGCAAGAGCTTCGATGCCTGGACCCAGGCCACAGCAGAGGGCGAAAAGCTCGCCCTGGCCGGTGCCGCCAACGTGCTGGTCAATCGGCAGGACTCCGACGCGCGGATCAAGAGCGGTGCCACGATCAACCTCGGCGGGCAGGCGTTCGACGACGCCGCTGCGGTCGACGACGAACAGCGCGTCTCGGTGCTTTCCGGAAGCAAGAATCATCTGCTCGGCCTGGTGGGCAACATCTCGCTGCCGGGCATCGGCGGTGGCAGTGAGTTCAATGCCAAGAAGTGGAAAGACGGCCTGACCAGCAGCGTCGATGCGGTGAAGAGCAAGGGCGCGGGCCTGAGTTCCGACAAGGGCAGTGCGGTGGGCGCTTCGGTGGGCGTGCAGATTTTCACCACCCATGCCACTTCGCTGATCGAATCCGGCGTGGCCATGCAGGCGGGTAGCCTCGATGTACGCGCCGATGGCGAGACCGTGCTGCTCAACATCGGCGCTTCGGGCGGCCAGGCCGGCAAGGTGGCCTTCAATGCCGCGGCCATTGCCAACGTGGTCAACGCCAAGACCGTGGCGCAGGTGGCCGAGGGCTCGCAGATCCGGGTGGGCAGCGGCAGCGTGACTGACGATGGCAGCGGCCCGGCGATGCGCGTCAGCGCCAACGATGGGGTCTATCTGATCGGCATCGCCGGCGGTTTCGCCGGTGGCGGGCCGGTGGGCGTGGGTGCCTCGGTGGCCGTTTCCGTGGTGGATCGCGACACCCAGGCGCTGGTCGGCACCCTTTCCGATTCCCTGGCCACGCCCGCGGGGCGTTTGATCGTGGGCGGCGACCTCAGTGTCGAGGCGCGCAGCAGCGGCGTGGTGATCGACCTGGCGGTGGCCGGCGCCACGGCCAGCGGCAAGCCCAAGGCCACCGAAGCCGGTGGCGGCGCTTCGGGAACCTCGTCGAGTGGCGAAAGCGGCGACAAGCCCGACGACCCGGGCAAGTGGCCCAACAACCAGACCAACTACGACAAGGTGCTGGCCGAGCTGACCGGCAAGCTCGGCCAGGGCGACGGCGGCGGCGAGAACAAGAGCCAGGGCGGCAAGGGTTCGTTCGGCGTCGGTGTCTCCGGCTCGGTGGTGGTGCACTACGGCAATGATGACACCGTGGCGCTTGTTCGCGGCCTCGAGGCGCTCGAGGCTGAGGGCAAGGTAAGCGTGACGGCCAACGACGCCACTCATCTCGGCCTGCTGGCCGGTGGGGCGAGCTTTGCCCAGGCGGGTGAGAGCAGTGTCAGCGTGGGGGTGGCCGGCGCCGCTGTGGTGGCGCTGCAGAATGGCTTGACCCAGGCGCGGGTGGAGGAGATCGGCTCGCTCACGGCGTCGGCGCTCGACGTCACCGCCCTGCGGGAGGGCTGGACGGTACTGGCGGCCGTGGGCTTGGCGCTGGCGCCGGGCCAGAAGGGCTTCGGGGTGGCAGGCTCGGCGGCGGTGATGCGCTCGCTGCGTACGGTCGATGCCAAGGTGATGAATATTGAGGAAGGCGCGCTGGGCGACGTTTCGATCCTGGCGCGCGACGCCGCCAATACCGTGCTGCTGGCCGGCTCGGCCGGTGCCGGCGGCAAGGCGGGCATCGGCGGGGCGGTGGCCTACAGCGAGCTGCGGCACGATACCATCGCCTACCTGGGCGGTATCGGCTCGTCAGCCGCAGCTGGCGGCGTGACTGCCGGCAGTGTCGACGTGGCGGCGCGCAGCCAGGCGCTGGTGATTGGCGTGGCCGGCTCTGCCGGTATCGGGACCTCGGCCAAGAGCGTCGGCCTGGCCGGTACCGTGGCGATCAACCTGGTCGCCAACGAGACCCGTGCACTGGCCAAGGAGGTCTATCTCACCCAGGGCGATAGCGACGACTTCAGTGTCAGCGCCTTGGACCGCAGCGATAGTTGGGCCGTTTCCGGCGCGGTCGGCGTGGGCGGCACCGTGGGCCTGGGCGGGGCGGTGGCGGTCAATCGCATCGCCAATACCACCGAGGCGGCCATCACGGGTGGCCGCATCGAGGGTGGCAATGACCTCGCCGCGGCGGCGCGCAATGCCGGGTTGATTCGCTCGCTGGCGCTGGGCGTGGGGGCCAGCAACAAGGTGGCGGGAGCCGGCAGCGTGTCGGTCAACATGCTCGACAATTCGCTGCTCGCCCGCATCGACGATCTCGAGGCGACGTCGCTCGGCGGCGCGGTTGTCGTCAGCGCCGAGGACAAGGCGCAGCTGATCGTGCTGACCGGCGGCTTCGCCGGCTCCGGCAAGGTGGCGGCGGCGGGCAGCGTCAGTGCCAATTTCGTGACCAATGCGACGCTGGCGCAGATCAGCGGTGGCGAGCTTGTCGCCGCCGGCCCCGCGCTGGTGGAAGCCATCTCCGAAACATTGCTGGTGTCGGTGGCCCTGGGCGGTGCCGGCGCCGGTGCCGTGGCCTTGGGCGGTGCGGTGACCGTCAACCAGGTGGCGGGCTCCACCATCGCCCGCGTGGGAGAAGGGGCGCGACTCGAGTCGAGCCAGACCATCGGCGTGCAGGCACAGGATCGCACGCGCATGGTCGTGGTGGCGCTGGGCGCCGCGGGTGCCGGCAAGGTGGCAGGTGGCGCTTCGGCGGCGACCACCCAGGTCGACAACCTGATTCTTGCCAGCGTGGACGGGGCGACCCTGATCGGCGGTGAGGTCAACTTGCTGGCGGGGCTGGCCGACCAGGACGCGCGCGGCGCGCTGGCGCTGGAGGACTATGGCGTCAAGGTCGACCTGGCCAGCTACGGCATGGAAGACGATGAAGGCAACGTCAGCGACGACGACAAGCGCGACCTGAGCAACCTCGACATGACCGCGGGCGTGGTGACCATCGCCTTCGCCGGTGCGGGGGCGGGCGCCGCGGCAGGCAGCGCGGCGGTGTCGCTCAACTGGCTGCGCAACACCGTGCGGGCCGAAGTCGTCGATGGCTCGCGCATCGAGTCCGACGGAGACGTCAGCGTCATCGCTCGCGACAAGTCGGCGCTGTTCAACTTCGCCTTCGGCCTGGCTGGTGCCGGCAAGGCGGCGGCCGGTGCGGCCGTGGCGTTCAACTATATCGGCGGCGACCCTTCCAATCCCTCACGCAATATCGCCTCGGACGACGGCGTCGACGCCTCCCAGGATCTCTACCTCGTTGACAGCGGCGTAACCGGGCCGCGCAGCGGTGAAGTCACGGCGCTGATTTCCGGCTCGAGCGTCATCGCCGACGGCGACGTGAGCGTCGACGCCCAGGCCGAGAGCATGCTGTTCAGCCTGACCGCGGGCGGTGCCGGGGCCGGCGCGGTGGCCCTGGCGGGCTCCATCGGCATCAACTTCGTCAAGCACGACGTCAACGCCGGTATCGTCGGCGCTGCCGACGTGACCGGCGCCAATGTCAGCGTGCTGGCCGGCGTAGCACCCATCATGATCAACATCGCCGGGGCCGGCAGCGGTGCCGGTGCAGTGGCGGTGGCCGCGGCGTCGTCGACCAACGACCTGAACTCCAGCGTGCGCGCCGAGATCGGCGGCAGCACGACGACAGTGACCGCGACCAGCGGCAATGTGCTGGTCGATGCCGAGATGCGCAAGATCACCGACGTACAACAGGTGAGCTTCGCCGACGGCGAGATCCCCGAGGACGACAACGGCCCGACGCCGCCCAGCCAGGGCGACCAGATCTGGAGCTTCGCGCTGAGCGGCGCCGGGGCCGGCAAGGTGGCCATCGCCGGTGCCCTGTCGCTCAACTGGCTGCGCAGCGACGTGGTGGCGGTGATAGACGGCGCCACGGTCGAGGCCGAGATGGGCGACGTACAGGTCACCGCCAGCGACGACCTGGGGCTCAACGCCTTCACCGTGGCGGGCGGCGGGGCCATCGCCTTCGCCATGAGCGGCTACTTCGCCTACAACTACATCGGCGGCAACCCCGACGATCCCACCGACCAGGCGGCGAATCGCGTCTCGGCGACCATCGTGGGCGGTGCCGACGTGTCGGCACGGAACGTGCTGCTGGGGGCGGATTCCGCCTCCGCCATCAACTCCTACGTGCTGGGCGCCTCGGTGGCGGGTTTCGCCGCCGTCAGCGGCTCCGCCACGCTCAATTTCACCCGTAAGCACGTCGAGGCCGGCATTAACGATTCCACGGTGACCGCTGCCGGCAACGTGCAGGTCAAGGCCACCGACGACAGTTCGGTCGTCGCCGGTTCGGCGCAGCTCACCGTGGCCGTCAAGGGCGGCGCCGCCGGCGCCACCGTGGCTTACAACGACATCGCCAATACCGTACTGGCACGCATCGACGCCAGTCATGTCACCACGACCGAAGCGGGTGACGTCAAGGTTCAAGCGACCTCGAGTGCCAACAGCCTGATCGCCGTGGTCGGCGCCGCCTACGGCACCTTCGGTGCCGGGGCCGGCAGTGCGGGTAGCGCGCTGCTGGGCAACGAGGTCGAGGCGCGCATCAGCGGTGGCACCGTTACCGCCGACGGCAACGTGCTGGTGCGGGCCCACAGCCACGATACCAATCGGCTGACGCTTGGCACGGTGGCCGCGGGCGCCGTTGGCATCGGCGGCAGCGTGGCGGTCGACCTGATGAGTACCGCGACCAAGGCCTGGATCGGCGGCGGTGCCGTGGTCACGGCGCGCGGCCTGGGTAGCGCTCAGAACCTGAGCCGTGACTGGAACGGCAATACATTAGAGAGTGAAAGTCGCCGCGGCGTGGTGGTGCTGGCCACCAGCCGCATGGATTACCTGAGCGTCGGAGCCGCCGTGGCCGGGTCGGCCGGCGGCAGCCTGGCGGCCAACGTTACCGTGGATGGCGTGGCCGGCAGTACTCAGGCCTATATCGACAAGGCCCGGGTCAATAGCGATCACGACGTGGTGGTGCGCGCCCTGCATCGTAGCAACGCCGACAGCGGTGGAGGTTCGCTGGGTATCAGCGGTCAGTTTGCCGGTGTCGCCACCATCGACACCTCGCTGCTCTCTCATGTCACGCGAGCCTGGGTCGAGGGTAGCGGCGTCGCCACGCCGGGGATCGACGCCAAGGGCAGCGTAGCCGTTGAGGCACGGGCCAGCCTTGATATCGTGACCGTTACCATCGGTGTTGCGGTAGGCAATAATGCCGCGGCCGGCACCGCCGGTGCGCTCAAGCTCTCCATCGCCACCGAGGCCTTCGTGCGCAATGCACGCATCGATGCCGGCGGCGACATCCGTGTGACGGCGCGCAACGACATCGAGACGCGCTTTGTGGTCGGCACCGCCGCCGGTGGTGGCGTCGGGATCGGTGCCGCCGTGGCCGTGGGCCTGCTCGATCCGGTGGCACGTGCCATGGTGGTGGGCGGTACGCTCAACGCGGGCAACGTTATCGACGTTACCGCCAGCCAGGACATGGCCCTTCGCGTGACCGCCGCTACCGGTGCGGCAGGCGCTGGTGCGGTGGCCGGGGCCGTATCGGTAATGACCTCCAATGCTGTGACCGAGGCGCGAATCGCCGGGTACGAGGGGCGTGCCAGCGTGCTGGATGCCGGCAACGATCTCTCCATCGGCGCCTTTACCCATACCCGTATGAATCCTCGTGACCATGCCGGCGACTATCTGCTGGGGGTGGGCGCGGTGGCGATCGGCGGCGTCGGGGCGGGGGCGTCGGTGGACGTGATGGTATTGCGCGAGGCGACCCGCGCCACCATCGAAGGCGGCAGCCGGCTCTACGCCGGCGGCGATATTACCATTGAGGCCGATCTCACCCGCGAGGTGAACTCCACCGTGGTGGCCTTCGCCGGCTCGCTGGGCATGGCCTTCAGCGGCGCGGTGTCGGTGGTGAGTCTGGGCGCCGGTCTGAGCGACGAGAGCCAGGACCAGATCGCGAACCTCGATTCGCTGTTGAGCGCTACTTTCGCCCTCGATTTCAAGATGCAGGAAGAAGCAGGCGAAAACGATTCGACGCCGGACGAGGCACTCGAGGATGAACTCGAAGCGCCGGCCAACGCCGGTAGCCAGAACCAGGCCAATCGCGTTCGCACCAACCAGGCCATCGACCGGCTAAGCTTCGATGTTTCCCTGCCGCCGGCCAGCGGCGTGGGCGACACCGCCGTCAATGTGGGCCAGGGGGTCGTGCTCCAGGCCGGTGGCGACATACGCCTCGAGGCCGGTGAGATCCTGGACGCCGAGCTGATTACCGGTTCGGCGTCGGTCACGCTGGGCATCGTCAGCATCGGCGCATCGATTGCCGTGCTGGAGCTCAACGGGGCGGTGACGGCGAGCGTCGGTGCGGCGAGCTCGCTCACCTCGGGTGGCGACGTCACGCTCTCCAGCCATTTCGACGGCACTGCCAAGCTCGGCGCCTATGGCGGTGCCGCCAGCCTGCAGGGGTTGGCCGCCAGCGGCCAGGTGGCCACGCTGCTCGACCGCAGCGTGCAGCAGGCCTATTTCCAGGCCGCCAATAGCGCGGCTACCGGCACGCGAATCCTCGCGCCGGGTGCGGTATCGATCCTGGCCGGTGCCGAGCGCGACTACGACCTGATGGTGGCTGGCGGCGCCATCGGCATGGTGGGGGCCGGCGCTTCGATTGGCATCGTCGAGATCAGCGGCGCCACTCAAGCCTGGCTGGGTGGCTACGCCCAGGTAGGCAGTGCGGGCAACCGCGCGGGCAGCCTGAGCGTCCAGGCATTTAGCCTCGACAGCGTGACGTTGAGCGTCAACGCCGTGGCGGCCGGTATCGGCGCCGGCACGGCCAACGTCAGCGTGGTGACGCTGACCCAGGACGTCCACGCCTGGCTGGGCAACAACACCAGCGTGCAAGCGACGGGCGACGTGCGCGTCGAAGCACGACTAACGCCGAAGATCGTCGCTGAATCCCTGGGTGTAGCGGTGTCGGCTGTCTCCATCGGCGTCTCCGAAACCCGCGTGACGCTGGGCGCCGACGTATTGGCGCAGTTAGGCACGCCGGATACGGGCGCCGCAGGGGATGTACGCATCACGGCGCGTGCACTGACGGTGAAGGCTATGGCAGCGCCAGAAGGCGACGGCTGGGGCGTGATTGCCCGCTCCGTCGGCTCGGCGGGCGGTGCCCTGATCGGTGTAAACGCCACACTGGTGACACTGACCGATACCACGCGCGCGCAGGCGCTGATCGCCAACGGTACGCGACAGGACGGCACGAATGGGTTCGTCGAGCGCCAGGACCTACTGCTGAGCGAAGGACTGACGCTTTCGAGCCAGCTGACATCGCGGCTCTCCGGCGAAGCCTGGAGCGTGGTGGGTGGCCTCGTCGCGGCCGGCGCGGCGGTGACCAAGGTCAACCAGAATACCGTCAACCGTGCTCGCATAGGCGATGGGGTCGGAGTACATGCCAAGACAATCGACGTCGAGGCGCTGGGACGGCACGTCGCTCTGCTCGACACCCTGGCGGGTAGCGGCGGGGTGGCCGCCGGCGCGGGGGCGGCCAACCGGCTGACCCAGAACGCCACCACCGAGGCACTGGTGGGCGCAGCGGAACTGACCGTGACCGGGGCCGGTGCGAATTCGCTGTTCACGCTCAAGGCCGACCAGCTGTTCGACTTCGATGCCAAGATCCATACCGTGGCTGGCGGTGTGCTGGCCGGCAGCGGTGCCGAAGCACGTTACCACCTGACAGCGAATACCCAAGCTGGGCTCGAGAACGATGCACGTGTATCGGCGGGCAGCGTCGACATCTTCGCCGACACACGGGTGGTCAAGGATCGCCTGAAGAACGACGACAACATCCGTGGCGTGGCGGGTGGCGCCGTGGCCGGTGCCGGCGCCTCGAGCCAGGCACGCTTCGACTTGCTGACGCGGGTCACGGTGGGCGAGCGTGCCGTGCTCACCTCGACGGCGGGCGAGATGCGCCTGGAAGCGCGTAACCGCATCACCTTCCATGAGCGAATCAACATCACCGCGGGCGGTCTGGCGTCGGGCGCCGGTATCACGGCCAATATTCGCGACAACCGCATGGATGCCGAGGTGACCGTCGGGCGCAATGCCCAGCTCACCAGCGCCGGAGACATGCTGCTCTCCGCACGCGGCGGGGCGAGCATTCATGCCGAACTGCTGATGGACACCTACGGTGCCGCCACGGTGGGCGTGGGACGCAGCGAGGTCTCGCTGAGCCCGGCCAATCGCATCCTGATCCAGCAAGGCGCCTCGCTGCACGGCCTGGGCGATGTCGATATCGTTGCCGGGGCCAGCCGTGGCGGCCAGCGTGACGCCTATGCCATCCACGCTACCCTGGACAGCTTCGCCGGCAGCCTGATCCCCATCGATGACCTGAACGCTTTGGCCGAGGTTCACCAGGCCAACCGCATCGAGGTGCAGGCCAATGCCGAGATCGTCGGGGCGCGGGACATCCTGCTGTTCACCGAGCGCTTCGGTTACGGTGACATGCTGGCCCGCGCCAAGGGCGTCAATTGGATGTCGGCGGCGGCAGGCGCCATCGACAAGGCGCTGGGCGGCGGCGGCAGCGAGATGATCGACGGCGACGTCGACACCAGCTCGTGGGGCGAAGTGATCGTCAACGGCAAGGTCGAGACGGGGCTAGGGCGCCACCAGCGCCTGGTGCTGACCTTCAACCACGACGCCGACCCGGCTACCGCGCTGCCTCACCAGCTCATCGTGGCCGAGGCGGGCTACGACGACATCGGTTTCTCGGTGGGCTACGGCCGCGCGTCGAGCGAGCTGTTCGGTGAGCTGGCCGATATCCAGACCAAGTACGCCTACTACCGCGACAGCGGCAATACGCAGCTGGTCAGCTTTTACGAGGGCGAGATCGCCCGCATCGAGCAGGAGCTATTGGCCCGTGGGCTGGCGGCGCATGTCGATGGGGTCTTCATGCCCATCGAGCAAGAAGTGCTGACCGTCTATCTCGACGACGTCTGGGCCCAGGCCGGCGCGATCTTCATCTATGCCGACCGGCTGACCGGCAGCGGTGATATCGTGGCGCCCACCGATGCCAGCGTGACCATCCTCAACAAGGCGCCCTCCACCATGGTGGTGGGCGACATCATCATTCCCGACGGCGTGGGCGGGGTCTATTACAACCTCAACCAAGTGGGTAGCAATGCCGACATCGCCGGCATCAACCAGCCGGGCGGCGGCGTGGTGGCCTTCTCGGGCCTGACCGATCCCGATGCGGTGACGTCCCAGCCGCGCATCGCCGTCATCAACAGCTTCGGCGTCAGTCTTGGGGACGAGTATCGCAATGCGCTGATGAGCAGCCTGGGTTATACCCACACCAGCCAGCTCTACGATACCGAGATCTCCGGCAGCGTTCCCAGCTCGGAGATCGTCATCGAGGGCAAGGTGCGCAACCTCAACGGTGGGGTGCTGAGTTATGCCAAGGGTGGGCTTACCGTCGAGGGCGAGGTGCGCGGCCTGAGCGTGGTGATGGGCACGGCCGGTACGTTCACCGTGCGCGACGCCGTGCAGCACGTGGTCGGGTCCGACGCTGCCGGGGTGGCCGTCGGCGCTTCGGGCAACAACGGTACCTCGGCGCTCAGCGAGTCGGCTCAGAACGCAGTGCGCAACAGCCTCGGCAGCACGCCCAACATCGATGCGGCCAATGTCTTCATCGATGCCGAGTACGTCAATCTCAACGGTTACATTCGCTCCGGCATCGAGAGCTACCACATCGTGATCGGCGATGCCGACGCCGAGCGTATTCGCCTGCACAAGCTCAGTGGCAGCAGTTCACGCATTATGCTGGACGCTTCGAGCGGCACGGCGCTGGCCTACTACAACCCGCGTACCGACCGTATCGAGATCGAACAGATCGAGATCACCGGTGGCAACGTCGAGATTCGCGGACACCTGGTCAACACCGGCAACGGCTTGATCGAGGTGCTGTCGGGCTATGGTTCGATCACTATCGATAACCAGACCGAGTACACCCTGGCCGTGGGCGACATCGACGTGACGCGCCAGGGCAGCGGCGTACTGACGCTGTTCGACAAGGTGCGCAACGAGACCTTCACCTATTCGGCGGAAGACGGCGCTAACCAGGTGTTCACGCCCAATGCCGGCATGCGTTACGCCTTCAGCGTGGCGCAGGATTCCACCGAGCGGCGCCATGCGCAGGAAGGTACCAGCTCGTGGGCGGGTATCGATGTCTTTGCCCCGGATCCGGCCACGCTGAACTGGGGAAGCTCCGAGTACGAGCCCGGCAGGCTGCTCGATGCGCTCTCCTATTACTATCAGGGCTCGGATAGCGAGCCGGCCTATAGCTATGGTTCTGATACCACCAGCAAGGGGGACTGGTCCAAACCCAACCTGGTAAGGAAGTGGACCGAAAGCACCTGGTACGGCAAGAAGACCCACTACGCCGAGTACGTGCAGGAGAAACAGAACCAGACCCTGCACACTCACAGCCTGGCGGCGGATCGGCCGGTGAACCTTTCGTTCATTGGTCAGCAGACAGGAACCATCACCATCACCTCCTGGGGCGATGTCGAGATCATCGGCAATATCGCCAACTACAACGGCACCACCTCGATCACGGCCGGTGGGGAGATCGTGCGTCACGACGACCCGACCCGCAGCGTACTGGTGTCCGGCAAGGAGGTGGTGCTAGCCGCCGAGAACGGCATCGGTCGCGGTGACGGCATCGAACTGGCCAGCCTGGCAGGAAGCGATGGTCAGCCGGCGCTGACCATGAGCCTCAATGCCTTTACCCGCAGCGGGCCGCTGACGATCGAGCAGGTCAGCGGCAACCTGATCGTCCATCGTGCCATCTCGTACGGCGGCGATGTCAACCTTACCGCCAAGGGCTCGTTGCTGGCCGGCAGTACGATCGGTACCGCGCATGTCGCCGGCCGGAACATCACCATGGAGGCCGGCGGTGCCATCGGCAACGGCGCAGGTGCGGCACTCTCGCTGGACCTGTCCGAAGGCGGTCGACTCAATGCCCTGGCGCGCACCGATATCGCACTGGAGGAGGTCAGCGGCAGCCTTGGCGTCGAGCGTGTCGAATCGATCACCGGCGACGTGTGGCTCAAGGTCGACGGCGACCTGGTCGACCGCAACGACAGCAAGGTGATCGACCAGCGCACCTACGACGAGTTGAAGAATGGCGTGTGGTCGCAGTTGCGGCTGGTCGGCAGCGCCGCCGAAGACAAGATCGCCGAGGCCATTGCCGACCTCGAAGCACGCAAGACGCTGGAGTACGAGACCTACTGGAACTACCTGCAGGGTACCAGCGACGACTGGCTCGTGGGCCTGGCTGACGGTGCTGCCTACGAGGTGGTCGGGATCGATGCGGATGGCAACGTCACCCTGGGTGTCGAGAAGGACGGCGTGGTGCGCTCGGTCGTGGTGCGGCCGCCGCAGCTGGGACCGGACGAGGTGCGTGCCGAGCATCGTTTCTATACCTCGGCGACGGACTACTTCACGGTGGACAGCCTGACGGAAGTGAGCGCCGAAGGGCAGCTGCTGGCGCTGGGGGCCGGTCTCGCCCAAGGCCAGAGCCTGACCTATCGCCGCTTGGTGAGCTATGACGAGAATGCCCAACTAGCGCTCAATGCCACCGAGCGTAATGAGTACCGGGCCATCCTTGCCGAGCAGTACCCCGGCGAGACGGCGGATGAGATCGAGGCACGCCTGGATCGCATCGCGCTCGATCGCACCGACGTCTTCCATGCCCTGCATGAGGTCTACGGTGGCGGCGAGTATCGTGAGCAGGGCTATCGCTACACGCTCACCGCCGACGAGGCCCAGCAGGTGCGCGGTTCGATCAAGGTGTGGAAGGAGTCCGAGCTGCTCAGCCTGATCGGCGCGGGCCTGCTGCAGGAAACCGCCGATACCACGGTGGATATCGAAGACGAGAACGTCCTGGCCGCGGGCAGCGTCACGCTGATCGCCGGTGGCAGTATCGGCGTGGGCAACGGCCGCGAGGTGCTCGATCTCAGCAACGGCTTCATGGGGCTCGGCGAAGCGCAGCGCGTGCTGCTCTCGGCCGCGGAGCGGGTCGACGTTTCCTACCTGCTCACCGCGCCGGAGGCGGTCAAGGCGAGCTTCGGCAACATCGAGCGGGTCGGCGGTACCACCACGCTGCAGCTGGTGCGCACCGATGGCCTGGGCTGGAATGGTGAGACCTACCAGGTGGGCAGCGTGCTCGACCTGGCCGGCAAGACGCTCAACGTGACCGAGGGCGGCCAGTACTACACCGTGACCGCCGTCGACGGCGGTACCCTGACGTTGACGACGAGTCTCGACGTGGTAGCCGAGGCCGGCCGCGACATCGAAGTGGCGACCGTGCTGCTCGATCCGCAGGATCCGAACGCGACCATTCGCTATATCGCCATCAACCTTACCGAGGACATCGACGTCGCGGTAGGCGGTTCGATCTCGATCAATGCGGGCAGCTCGGCCTATCTCGGCTCCGAAGGCTCTTTGCACCTGGCCACCCTGGACGCCGGAGCGGATGCCCGGGTCAAGGTGGGAGGGGAAATCCTGGCCGCCCAGAGCGGCATGGTGATTCGCACCGACGACCTCACCCTGGAAGCCTCCGCGGGCCGCATCGGAACCAGTGCCCAGGACTCGCTGCTGCTGCAACTCAAGGACGGGGCGACGGTGACCGCGCGCGCCCAGGGCAGCATCCATCTGCACGAGATCGCCGGCAACCTGCGTGTCGCGACGATGTTCTCGCAGCAGGGCGACCTTTGGCTCAAGGCCGAGGGCAGCATTCTCGACGGTCTCAACCACGGCTTCCTCAAGGTGCTGGCCAACAACGTCACCTTGATCGCGGGCGCCGATATCGGCCAGGCTAACGGCGCCATCGAACTGGCGACGCGCGGCCAGGGTGTACTCACGGCAAGCGCCGTTGGCGATGTCTATCTCGATGCGGTGGACGGCACGATGCGCGTCGGCCATATCATCGGTGGCGGGCACGTCGAGTTGAAGGCAGAAGGTTCGATCGTGGGCTCGAATGCCAATGATTTCGCCGGCGACGTGCAGGCGACCACGCTGCGTCTGGTCACTGATATCGGCGGCGTGGGTCAGGCGAACCGCCTGCTGGCCATCGCCACCGACGACGCGGTGGGCCGGCTCGACATCGATAGCGCCGATACCGTCTTCGTGCGTGAAGTGCAGGGCGACCTGCGCCTGGGACAGATCTCGGCCGGCAGCGACAGCGACCTTGCCTTCATCTTCTCGGAAGGCGCCATCTACAGCGCGCTGGAGCCCGACGAGGCCTTCAATATCCTGACCCTGGGTGTACGCCTGATCGCGCTGAACGATATCGGCCGCCAGGACAAGGTGATCACCAGCCGGACCGGGATCCTCCAAGGACAATCCCGTGAAGGGAAGGTCTATCTCGACAACACCGGGCACCTGGTCATCAACGGCGACGGCCTGACCGCCGCCGGCGATATCGAGATCACCACCAACAGCCCGCTCACGGTGGAGAGCGATGTCGTCTCCGAATCGGGCCATATCGTTTTTCTCGCCATGGAAGCCGAGGACGACCAGGACAACGGCGATATCGTGACCTTCACCAACGGTGTACGGGTCGAGGCCGAGCAGGGCAGCGTCTTCGTCTACGCTGCGGATGGCATCGTCATCGAGGATGCCGGCGTATCGATCAAGGCGGCAGACAGCGTGTTCCTGCACGTCGAAACGACGCCCAGCACTATCTGGCACGGTGTCGATGCACTGCGTGCCGCCAGCGTGCTGCGTGGGACGCTGGAAGCGGGCAACCTGATCCAACTGGCAGGGGGCGACGACAAGGGCCAGGACTGGCGGATCGCCAGTGACGCCCGGCTGCTCGCACCCACGGTGCATCTCTCTACAGGCGCAGGCGACAACGTCGCCGTGCTGGGCGGTCACATCGAAGCCGGGCGGCTTGAGGTAGTCGGCGGGGCGGGTGATGACCGGGTCACCTTCGATGGCGAGCATGCGCTCGGTCGGCTCGAGGTCGATCTCGGCGCGGGCGATGACAGCCTGCGCGTGCACGGGGTCATCGCCGCCACCGAGGGTATGCAATTCGCTGGCGGCACGGGCGACGACGACCTAATGCTGCACGCCGATTCACTGATCGGCGAGATCGACATGCTCGGCGGCGCCGGCAGCGACACGCTGACCGTGGTCGAACTCAACGATCGCGACGCGCTGATGACGCTGGACGGCGGTACTGGCAGCGACGCCTATCGCATCGTCACGCGCCAGGGCGAAACCGGCAGTTACGAGATTACCGTGGCCGACAGCGGCGCGATCAACGACGGCATCGATACCCTGCATATCGAAGGTCGCGGGTTCGACGACTATCCCGACATCCTCGAGCGCTCCCTGGGCGCCCATGGCGGCGAAACCGACGACCTGTTCCTGGTGCGGCGCAACTTCCTTGCCCGCCTGGAGGGCAACGGCCTCGATGGCGTGACCGGCAATCGGGTCGAGCGCATCAACTACGGTGCCAACATGAACGGCCGCGTGACGATCAACGGTCATGACGGCGACGACGTCTTCGTGGTCGACGATACCTCGGCGCTGATGACGCTGGATGGCGGGGCTGGCCACGATCGCTTCCAAATCGGCCAGATGTTCGAGAATCACCCCAACCCCGAGGGCACGGCGGTCGATGGCGTCTACGCCTCGGGCGTGAAGGCTGGCGACGAGATCCGTGTGTCCCAGACCACGCTGGGCTACCTGAGCTACGGCAACAGCGAGGCGATGGTGCTCTTCGGTGGCGCCGGTCATGATGAATTCGTCGTCTACAGCAACAAGTCGCTGCTGCGCATGGAGGGCGAGGAAGGTAACGACGATTTCGTCATACGTGCCTTCATCGCCGGTGATGCCATCGAGGTGCGGGCCGGCGACGGTGACGACAACATCGAGTACAACATCAACGCCCCGGTGAGCATCGACGGTGGCGCCGGCTACAACACCGTGACGGTGCTGGGCACAGAAGCCAACGACAACTTCGCCATCACCGAGGACGGCGTGTTCGGTGCCGGGCTCAACATCGGCTTCGACAACATCCAGCGGGTGCGGGTCGATGCGCTGGAAGGCGACGATACCTTCTACGTCATCAGCACGCGCTTCGACGTGGTCACCGAGCTGATCGGCGGCGTGGGCAGCGATACCTTCCTCGTCGGCGGCAACGTCACCGGTCGCGTGGTCTCGGCCGATCCCGAGGGGCGGAGCAGCCTGATCGGTCATGGCGTCGGCTCGCTCGATCCCGCCTACGACAACCTGCTGGCCGACGGCCTGCCGGTGGTGGTCTCCGACCCCAGCCAGGGGGCCGTGGTGGTACAGCAGCCGGGCGGTGTGACCCGGGTGGTGGAGGGCGGTGACGCCACGTCCTATTGGCTCTCGCTGGGCCTTCCCACCGGCGATATCGCCGAAGGAACGCTGGTGACCCTGACCGTGTCGGCGGCCATGGCCTCGACCAGCGACCGCAGCCGCTCGGCCAGCGGTCAGGCGGAGACGGTGCTGCTCTCGCTCGACGCGAACGGCGACTATGCTCAGGCGGTCAATGTCTACTTCGTCTTCACGGGTGGCGCCTGGACCCCGGCACAGCAGGTCTTCGTCAAGGCGCCGGACGACGATGTGATCGAGGGAACGCGCCAGGTCACCGTCAGCTACCTGGCACAGGTGCAGCTGCCCGATGGCGAGGCGATGCCGGAATCGCTTGCGGTGCTGAAGGCGCAGCCGATCAACAACACCATGATCAGTGTCTATGACAACGATCGGGGCGACCTGGTGCTCGACGTGCCCAACGGCCGGCTGCAGCTGATCGAGGGCGACGCTACCACGGGGCAGCCGGGTAGCTTCAAACTGCGCCTATCGACGCCACCCCAGCCCGGCGAGACGGTCACCGTGACGCTGGATCTCTCTGCCTTCGGCGGTCGCGTGGAAGCCGACTTGCTGACGTTCAGCTTCACCTCGGCGAATTGGGACCAGCCGCAGAGCGTGACGCTGACCGCAGTGGACAACGCCAGCCGTGAGAACCGGCTGGATGCCAAGGTGGCGTTCACGTTCTCTACCGATGGCGGTGCCGGATCCGCCTATGCCCAGGCAGAAGCCGGCAGCGTGCGGGTCACCGTTTACGATGACGACAGCGCGGCGCTGGTGGTACAGCAGAGCGACGGCGGTACTCGCGTGACCACCTCGGGCGGCAGCGACAGCTACACGCTGCGCCTGACCCAAGCGCCGACTGCGCCCGTTACCGTGCGCCTGAACAGCGACGGTTTGACCGACTTCGTACCGGATGAGCGGGTCTTCCTCGACGAAGTGCTGGCCGGCAACTTCACGCTCGACGTGCTTGCCGCCAACGGTGCCGGGCCCATCCTGAGACTGGCCGAGGGGGGCTGGCACGACCTGGGTGTCAACGCCGGCATGTTCCTGACCCTGTCCGATAGCGATGGCAACGAGCTCACAGGCCGCTACAAGGTCAACCATATCGATACCCTGGGCAACCTCCACCTGACCGCCGAGGCCGATCTCGATGCGCTGGTGGGTACCGAGCTGAGCCTGACCCGGGTCACCGCACCGGCCATCATCTTCGATACCGGCAACTGGTACCAGCCGGTCGACATCACCGTCGTGGCCGATACCCATTATGTGCCGGCGGCCAATTCAGCCTACGACATGAGCTTCTCGCCGCAGCCCAACGTGCTCGATCGCATCCAGGGGCCGCTGATTCTCGAGGGCGGTGTCGGCAACGTCGATCGCACGTTGAATGCGGCGATCATGCTGCCTGGCGAGACATCGGCATACCTCGACGTTGATGGCGATGGAGAAGCCGACGGCGCTTTGGAAAGCGGCGACGAGAGCGAGGATACCGATACCCTGGTGCTGCATGCCGATGCCAGCGTGGCCGACCTGGTCGGCAAGCTGACTTCGACGCACTTCTCCGGGCTGGGCATGGGGATTGGCCTGCTTCAGCAGGACGACGACCTGGGCGGTGGCGGCACCGTGGACACCTCGCGCGGTGTGCATTATCACGGCTTCGAGGCGGTCGAGTTGCTGCTCGGCAGCGGTAGCGACGAACTGACCATCGAGGCCGACCCGGTGGGCTATGGCGGCGAACTGGCGCGGTTCGATGGCCTGGGCAACGCCGTGCTGCGTGCCGATGGCGGCGACTGGTTCGATACCGGCATACGCCGCGGCGACAGCGTGCTGATCGGCGGCGAGCGCTACCTGGTCACTGGCTTCACCCAGGGCGGTGCCATGCTGCTCGACCGCGACCTGGTGGCATTGCCCCGGGCGCTGGCGGGTCACCTCACGGTGCTGCGCGAGATGCCGCTGACCGTGGTGCACGGCGGGGGCGGCGACGATCGCATCACCGTCACCGGCGGCTACGCCGGACAGATGCCGCTGATCGTATTCGGCGATACCACGCGTAGCGGCGAGCGCTATACCGCCAGTGGCAACGGCTTGCCGACACGCCTGGCCCAGCCTTTCGCCAGCCCGGGCAATAACGTGATCGACGCCAGCGGCGCGATTGGCGGTGTGGTACTGGTGGGCGGTAGCGGTAACGATACCCTAATCGGCGGCAGCGGCAACGACCAGCTGTTCGGCGGTGGCGGCAGCGACACCCTCGATGCCAGCACGGGTGGCAACAACCATCTCTACGGTGATGGCAGCATCGATGTCGATGTCTCGACCCGCCTGACGTTGGCCGGTGCTGTCATGACCCTGCATGCCGCGACCGGCGACGTGGCCCATGCCACCGGCGACCGCCTGGAGGCTGGCAGCGATACGCTTATCGGCGGCAACGGCAACGACATTCTGCTCGGCGATCATGGGGTGATAGAACTCCAGGCGAAGGACGGTCTCTCCGGGCTGCGCTTGCTCGACAGCCAACGTGTCATCGCAGTGCGCAGTACCGATAGCGGTGCGTTCGGCGAGGACGTGCTTTCCGTCAGTGGCGGGCGCAACATCCTGATCGGCGGTAGCGGAGGCGATCGCCTGCTGGGAGGAACCGATGGCGATATCCTGCTTGGCGATCATGGCGACGTCGTCTTCGGCCGGGTGAACGATGTCGGCAACATCCTCTCGATTGCGACTCGCGACGAAGGCAATGATGGCGACGATGTGCTCGAGGGCGGCGGCGCCAATGATGTCCTGTTGGGCGGCGGTGGCAACGATATCCTGTACGGCGGCACCCTTGCGACGGGCAACGGCGCCGGCAATGACGTGCTGGTGGGTGACTTCGCCAAGCTGACTTTCGCTGCCGGTCAGTTGCGCCAACTGGTGACCCTGCCCAGTGCCAGGGGGGGAAGCGATGCCCTGCACGGAGGCGACGGTCGCAACGTACTGGTGGGGGGTGAAGGCGGCGATCTCATGACCGCCGGCCCCGACGGTCACGTGGCAGCCGGCATCGATCCGGCACTGCTCGCCAACGTCGTGCTGGGCGATCACGGCACGCTCGTATGGAAAGCGAGCGGCGCATTGGTCCGGGCCACGTCGCAGCTCGATGCCGATACCGCTTCGCCCAGCGACGCGGTACTGCAGAGCCGGGGCGGAAACGACACCATACGTCTGAAGGGTGGGGACAGCCTCGTCCTGGGCGGTGTAGGCGACGACGAGGTGCGTATCCTGCAAGGAGGCCATGCGTCACGCCATGTCGTGCTCGGCGATCGTGGCACCGTCCGTTGGGACGACTCCGGTGTGCTGCGCGAAGCCAACAGCCAGGATGTGACCGTGGGCGGCAACGACAGCGTCGTAATCGAATCCGGCAATGGGGTTTTCATCGGCGGAGCCGGCGACGATTCGCTCACGATCGGGGCGGCCTCGAGCCAGAGCCGACATGAGCTCATCGGCGATAACGGCAGGCTACGGTGGGATAGCCAGGGCGTTCTCAGTAGCATGATCAGCCTTGCGCCGCAGGTTGTAGGGGATGACCGACTCGTGCTCAATGCGGGCTCGAACGCCATCATCACCGGCGGCGGCAACGATTCCGTTCATACCGGCAACCAGCGCAGCATCGTGCTGGGCGATCACGGTGAGCTGACCTGGAACGCGGCGGGACATTTGATTCGGGCCGTTTCCACTCACCCGGGTGTCGGCGGCGATGACGTCATCACGCTCGGCAACGGCGACAATCTGGTCATCGGGGCCGATGGCGACGATGCCATCGTTACCGGCAATGGCCACGACCTGATCGCCGGCGACCATGCCGAGGCGAGCTTCGATGAAAAAGGTGGCGTTGTCTCCTTCACTTCGCGCCATTTCGACCATGGCGGTCGCGATACCATTCGAAGCGGTGCCGGCAACGACTGGATCCTGGGCGGCTACGGTAGCGATACGATCCGGGTGACGGCGGGCGACAACGTGGTGATCGGTGATAACGGCCGTATCCTCGCTCGTGACGGCATTCGCCAGCGTGTGGAGAGTCTCGACGTCACGACCTCCACGGGCGCTGGCGACGAGATCCATGCCGGCATCGGCCATGACCAGGTGATCGCCGGCATCGGCAACGATCGGGTCAGCAACGTGGCGGGCGAGACGGTGATCATTGGCGATAACGGTTGGATCGTCAGCGACGCCGGGGGCCGCTACGTCCATGTCGAGACCGGCAGCACCGTGCTGAACGGCGACAATCGCCTGACGGGTGGTAGCGACCGCGACATCATCCTCGGTGGTGGTGGCGACGATCATGTCGACGGCGGTGCCGGCAACGACATTCTCATCGGCGACTATGGGCGTGTCACCCGTACGCAGGAAATGCTCGTGGCGCAGACCACCGGCCACTTCCTCGGTGGAAACGACACCCTGCTGGCAGGGCTAGGTCGCGATATCGCCATCGGCGGCGGTGGCCGCGACAGCTTTGCCGGCGATTTCAGCTACGACACCTTGATTGGCGATTTCGCCCGGATCCGGGTGAGCCTCAGCGGCCAGGCGGAAGTGGAACAGACGCTCTCGATCGTGACCATGGCGCAGGGGCGGCTCGACCTGATACGCCAGGCTCAGCAGAACCTCTACGAAGAGGACGATGCCGCTGAAGGGTCGGAAAACATTGGTTGGCTCGATGCCACGCCGGGCGGCCTGCTGGGTAACGGCAACCTCTTCGTTCGCCACGACCGGCCGGGATTCGAAGCCGAGGGTATGGATGGCCTGCGCCGGTTGATCGACGACTGGGTTGAACGCCAGCAGGGAGCAGGCGGTACCAGCGTGCGTTCGAGCATCGCTTCGAGCGTGGCTTCCCGTGTGACCGAGGGGACGACGGCGCCCGTCCTCGATTCAGGAGAGGTGGTGCCGAACGTTGGCGATGACGAGGTTCCGGCCGAGGAACCGCGGTTCCTGGAGGCACCTGACGATGGCGTGGCACCTGAAGAGACCCTGCGGGCAGAGGTGCCTGCGGCCGAGGCCGAAGGGGGCGAGCAGGCGCCCAGCGAGGCCGGCGAGCCGGAAGAGGAGGTCAGCCCGGACATGCGGTTGGCGACTTCGGACCTCACGGCCATGCTTGCCGGTGCCAGTGGCTGGGGCCTGGCACGTAACGCTGGCAGTACGCGGCAGGGTGAAGCGCAGCTGCAGACGCTGCGTCGCGAGCTGGCTGCTGCCGACTGGCAGCACTTGGCTGGCGACAAGGTATTCGATGATGACAGTGGCGAGAACGCATGACGCGTCCGACCGTTCCATGGCCGGGCAGGCAGGCGCTGTGAGGGCAGATGCAGCTGAGCGGTATTGAAACGGCCGATGGCGAAAGGCTGGCCAGCGAGGCCGGGCAACAGCAGGGGCTGGGCATTCAGGGTTGGCTCGTCCGGCACTGTGAGCAAGCGCCGCGGCCGGAAGGGGCCAGCGTGACCCAAGGCATTGTGCTGTGGCGTAGGGGCGAGCAGTGGCAGCCCGTTGCGCTGTGGCCAAGCCAGGCGGATGGTGCGGCGCTGCTTTCTCTTGCCGAAGAGGTGCGCGAGGCCGGGCGCGGAATGGTCATGCAGCTCGATACCGGCCACCTGGCGATCGGCTTCCCGGTACGGGATTTGGCTGACGTTTCCTCTTCGGCCAGTGAGTCTGCGGGTCAGGCGCTGCTCGGGGCCGTTGCCCTGCGCATATCCGTACCCGAAACGCTGCAGGGACTCGACCTGGAAACCGCTGCTCTGCGGGCC
This sequence comes from Billgrantia hypersalina, assembly GCF_052584175.1. Taxonomy (NCBI): domain Bacteria; kingdom Pseudomonadati; phylum Pseudomonadota; class Gammaproteobacteria; order Oceanospirillales; family Halomonadaceae; genus Billgrantia; species Billgrantia hypersalina. The sequence continues at coordinate 169,156 of NZ_JBMIQI010000018.1, read as the reverse complement.
AGCCTGCCGGCGTCGCTGCTGCGGGGCGAGCAGCAGTCAAAGGCTCACACCGCGACCCAGTCCATGCTGTTGCCGCTGATGCGTCGGCTCGAAGACGGAATCGCCGCTCTCGAGCGCGATGCCTTGCAGCGTCACCATCGTGCCGGGCGACAGCGTCAGGAAACCCTTTCTCAGCACCTTACCCTGCTGGCCGCCGTGCTGGCCGAGGCCCGGTTTGCAGCCGCTGCCATGCAGCTTGTCTCGCGCCTGGCCAGCCATTTCGAGGCAGAGCGGGTCAGCCTGGGCTGGCGTCGCGGGGCGCGCACCCGGGTCGAACAGATCTCCCACAGCGCCCAGTTCAACCGCAAGATGAATCGTATCCGGGCCACCGAAACGGCGATGGATGAGGCGCTCGATCAGCGTGGAACCGCCGTGTGGCCGACTCCTACGGGGCCGGAAGGCGTACGGCGCGTCGCGCGAGCCCAGGCCGCGTTGGGCAAGATGACGGGGCTGTCCGCGGTAGTCAGCGTGCCGCTACTGGACGGGGTTCGGCCGTTGGGGGCCGTTACCCTGGAGCGCGAGGTGCCGTTCGCCGCCCAGGAGGTCGCAGCGCTGGAGAGTCTGTTGGCGCTCTGCGCCCGTGCGCTGGAGGAAAAGCGACGCAACGACAGGCCGCTGCCGCTGAAGGTCGTCATTGCCGGCGGTGAGCAGCTCGGTCGCCTGGTTGGCCCCGGCCACCTGGGCTACAAGCTCGCCTCACTGCTTCTCGCGGGCGTGCTGGGCTTTTCGGCGCTTGCCAAGGGAACCGACCGCATCTCGGCGGATGCGGTGCTCGAGAGCCGCGAGCAGCGCGTGATAACGGCGCCGTTTCGCGGCTATATCGACGACGCGCTGGTACGACCCGGCGACAGGGTCGAGGCGGGACAGCCGCTGGCCAGCATGGAGAGCCGCGACCTGCTGTTGGAGCGCTTGCAGTGGCAGAGCGAGCTGGCGAAGTTCGAACGCCAGGAGCAGGAGATGCGTGCACGCGGCGATCGTGCCGCGCTCAACGTGCTGGCGGCTCAGCGCGATCAGGCCCAGGCAAGGTTGGCGTTGGTCGATTCGCGGCTGGAGCGCGCCACGCTGCTGGCGCCTTTTGCCGGCGTGGTGGTCAGCGGTGATCTCACCCAGCGGCTGGGTGGTGCCGTGGAGCAGGGTGAGGAGCTGTTTCGGGTGTCGCCGCTGGACGACTTTCGCCTCGAACTGGAGGTGCCGGAGGGGCGCATCGACGACGTTGACATCGGTCAGCGCGGTGAGTTGGTGCTGGCCGCGATGACCGGGGCGAGACTGCCGTTCGTCATCGAGCGGATCACACCGCAGACACGCAGCGGCGACGGAAGCAGTCGTTTCGTCGTCGAGGCCAACCTGGCGCGAGACGCCGGAGACATCGACGCCGAGACGCGCCAGGCGCTGCGCCCGGGCCTGCAGGGGGTAGGCAGGATCGAAGCCGGGGAGGGCAGGCTGATCGGCATCTGGACGCGGGAACTCGTGGATTGGCTACGTCTCACGTTATGGCGCTGGTGGGGGTAACGCATGGCGGGACCTCTCTTCAGCCAGCATTGGCACCGGGTGGCCGACTTGCGTCTGCGGCTGCGCCATCACGCCAACCTGCATCGACATGAATACCGTGGCGAGCCCTGGTACGTGTTGCACGATACCCTGACTGGGCAGGTGCACCGTTTCACACCGGAGGCGTACCAGGTCATCGGGCGCCTGGACGGCAAGCGCACGCTGCGAGACATCTGGGATCAGGTCAGCGCTTCGCTGGGCGATGCCATGCCGACCCAGCAGGAACTGATCGCCTTGATCGGCCGCCTGCATGGCGCCAACGTGCTCTCGGGGTACGGGGATATCGACATTGACGAACTCTCCCGTCGCCAGGCACGGCAGAAGCGTGGCAAGTGGCTGCAGTTGATTCGCTCCCCGCTGGGTATTCGCCTGCCGCTGCTCGATCCGGAGCGCTTCGTCGCGGCGAGCTACCCCTTGGTACGCCCTTTCTTCAGCCCGCTCGGCGGGGCGATCTGGCTGGCCACCCTGCTGCTGGCACTGGTGGTCGCCGGCGTGCATTGGCAGCCGCTGACCGACAACCTGGCCGATCGCGTGTTCGGGGTCGGCAACCTGCTCATGCTGGCGCTGGTCTATCCCGTGATAAAGGCGCTGCATGAGCTGGGGCACGCCTGGGCGACCAAGGATGCCGGTGGCGAAGTGCACGAGGTCGGCGTCATGCTGTTGGTGTTCTTCCCGGTGCCCTATGTGGATGCCAGCGCCGCAGCGGCCTGCCCCGACAAGGGCCAGCGCATGCTGGTGGGGGCGGCAGGTATCCTGGTAGAGCTGTTCCTGGCTTCGCTGGCCATGTTGGTATGGGCGATGGCCGAGCCGGGCCTGCTGCGAGCGGCAGCATTCAATGTCATGCTGATCGCCGGTGTCTCGACGCTGCTGTTCAACGGCAACCCGCTGCTGCGCTTCGACGCCTATTACGTGCTGGCGGATTACCTCGAAATTCCCAACCTGTTCAATCGTGCCAACCAGCAGCTCACCTATACGGTAAAGCGCTACCTGCTGGGCCGGCGCGACGTGACGAGCCAGGCACGCTCCAGACGCGAGGCCTGCTGGCTGACCGGTTATGCATTGGCCTCGTTCGGCTATCGCCTGGTGATCATGGTGACCATCGCCGTGTTCGTGGCGACCAAGTACTTGTTCTTTGGCGTCATCCTGGCCCTGTGGTCGGTGTCGATGACGCTGGTGTTGCCCCTTTTCAAGCTGCTGAAGGCGATGACCGTGGAGGATTCCCTGCAAGGCTCGCGTGCGCGTGCCTGGGGCGGGTTGCTTGCTGGCCTTGCGCTGGGCGCACTGCTGTTGTTCCTGGTTCCGCTGCCCTACGCCACCTACGTGCAAGGTGTCATCGACAGCCGCGAACCGGCGCAGGTGCGCGTCGGTGTCAGCGGCGAGCTCATCGAGCTGTGGGTGGAAGACGGCCAGCCGGTCGAGGCGGGAGACCCGCTGATGCAGATCTCGGCGCCGGAACTGGATGTCGAGGTGCAGCTACTCGAGGCGCGTCGGCGCGAGATCGAGCAGGAGCTGGTGGCCAGCGTACGCGATACACGGGCGGCTGCGATCCTGCGCGAGACGCTGGTGCCGGTGGTGCGGCAGCTCGACGATGCCCGCGAGCGGGCGGCCGCCACGGTCTTGACCAGCCCGCATTCCGGCCTGCTGCTGATGCCCGAGGGCACGCCGCCGCTGGGCAGCTATCTGCAGCGAGGTGCTGCGGTGGGCGTCGTGGTGCGCCCCGAGGACTTGCGTATCAGGACCCTGCTGCCGGCGCATCAGGTCGAACGGGTGCGCAACGATACCCGCCAGGTGCGCCTGCGCCTGCCCGGCCATGAGCGGGACGCCTCGGGTAGCCTGCTGTGGGTCTCGCCCAGCTCCGACCACGCGATCCCGAGCTCGCTGCTCAGCGTCGAGGGGGGCGGGCACGTGGCGGTCGACCCCACGGCCAGGGCCGAGGACGGCTCGCCCAAGGCCTTTCGCCGCCATTACCTGGCGGATTTCACAGCAGAAGGCCTGCAGGCGGGAGGGCAGTTGCTGCAACTGGGAGGGCGGGTCCACGTACGTATCGAGCATGCCCCGGAACCCGTCGGCTATCGGCTTTGGCGCGACTTGCGCCGCTCCTTCCTGAGGTTGTTCGAGCGATGAGGGGGTGGGTGGGGAGGCGCGTGGCATGGCACTGATGAAGCTGCCCGCCGACGTGTTGGCGCGCCCCGAGCGGACCTTGCTGCCACCCGGCAGCCTGGAGCGGCCCTGGCATTGGCTGCGCTCGAAACTGCATCGGCCGGCGGCGCTACGTCGGCTGGGGCTGCGAGCCTATCTGCCGGGGATACACCGGCATGCCGTGTACTTGGCCGCCCTGGGCCCGCAGGGAATCGATGAGGAACGCGATGCGTTGCGCCTGCGGCTGTTGCGCCACGGTGTGACGCCACGACTGGCGCGGTGTGCCTTCGCCCTGGTACGAGAGGTTTCGCGGCGCGAGCTGGGCATGGCGCATCACGACGTGCAGTTGCTGGGTGGGTTGGCCATGCTGGGCGGCAGGATCGCCGAAATGCATACCGGCGAGGGCAAGACCCTGACGGCAACGCTACCGGCGGCAACGGCCGCCCTGGCCGGCATTCCCGTTCACGTCATTACCGTCAACGATTATCTTGCGGCGCGCGATGCTGAGCTGATGAGGCCCGTCTACCGTGCACTTGGCCTGAGCGTGGCGGTCGTCGTTCATGGAATGACACCCCATGAGCGACGCGCAGCCTACGCTGCCGATGTCGTCTACTGCACCAACAAGGAGCTGGTCTTCGACTACTTGCGCGATACCCAGCTGTTGGGACGGCATCGCCATCCCCTCCAGGCGCACGCGGCGCGCCTTGTCGGCGAGCTGCGTGACGAGCGGTTGCTGCTGCGTGGCCTGCACTTCGCCATCGTCGACGAGGCCGACAGCGTCATGCTCGACGAGGCGCGCACGCCGCTTATACTCTCGGGCCCTTCGGGCAACGATGTGCTGGACATCGGGATGCTGGACGAGGCACTGAAGCTCGCCGGTGAATTCGAGGAGAGCGAGCACTTCCTGCGCGAGAAAGGGCAGATTCACCTGACAGAGCGTGGCAGGCAGCGGCTCACCGAACAGGCCCAGGGCCTGACCGGCAGCGGTTGGGTGGGACGCTCGCGAAGGGAGTGGCTGATTCAGCAGGCGCTGGTGGCGCGCCACCGGTTCCAGCGCGATCATCACTACCTGGTACGCGACGGCAAGGTGCAGATCATCGACGAGCATACCGGTCGTGTGATGGCAGACCGCAGCTGGGAAAAGGGGTTGCAGCAGATGATCGAGCGCCTCGAGGGCTGCGAGCCGAGCGACCCCAGCGTGACGCTGGCTCGTATCACTTACCAGCGCTTCTTTCGCCGCTATCACCACCTCTCGGGCATGACCGGCACGGCACGGGAGGTACGTAGCGAATTTTGGCGCACCTACCGCCTGCGCGTGGTGGCGATTCCCCCGCATCGGCCGAGCAAGCGACAGCATTGGCCGACGGTGTGCGTCGCACGGGCACAGGACAAATGGGAGTGGATCGTCGAGCGTGCAAGAGAACTCGCCGGTCAGGGGCGAGCGGTATTGATCGCCACGGTCAACCTGGCGGATTCCGAGGCGCTTTCACGTCGACTGACCGGGGCCGGTATCGATCACGCCATGCTCAACGCGCGCCAGGATGCCGAGGAGGCAAAGACGGTGGCTCGCGCCGGGAGCAAGGGGGCAGTGACGGTGGCCACCAGCATGGCAGGGCGTGGCACCGATGTTTCCCTCGATGCCGTGGTCAAGTCGGCGGGGGGGCTCCATGTCATCGTTGCGGGGCATCACGATGCCTCACGGGTAGATCGCCAGATCGCGGGACGCTGTGCGCGACAGGGCGACCCGGGAAGCGTGGAATTCGTCGTCAGCGAAGAGGATACACTGCTCGAGGAACTGGAGGGCTGGCAGCGTCACCTGGGCCGGCTGCCGACGCGTCTGCGGCGTGCCCAGCGTCGGCGCGAGGCGCGCCATGCGCGGGAGCGTGCACGTCTGCTGGAGGCCGATTGGCGGGAAGACGAGCAATTGGGTTTTAGCGGCAAGTCGGAGTGACCGACCACCATCAACGCCATGCCGTGTCTCGCGGTAAGCCAGAACGAGGATTCGAATGCTTCAGCTTTTTCATCGCAGCGTCACGCTGCTGTGCGTTACCGCAGCTCTCGGGAGTGCTGCACACCAGGCCCAGGCCCAGGATGTCGTCGAGTTAGGTTTCGGTGAGTTGAGCTGTCTGGTCGAGCCGGGAAGGCAGGCGACGCTCTCGAGCCAGGTGCCTGGCGTCATCGAGCGTATCGAGGTCGAGCCCGGCGACCGGGTCGAAGCCGGCGATACGTTGTTCTCGCTGAAGCGCGACGTGGAGCAGGCCAGCGTCGCGCTGGAGCGCGCGAGGGCTGACTATGCCGAGCGCCGCGTGCAGCGCAACCAGCGCATGGTCGAACGCGGCATGCTCAGCGAGAGCGAGCGCGACGAGATCGACACTGAGCTGCGCCTGGCCCGCATGCAGGTCAATCTGGTCAATGCCAGGCTGGAACAGATGAGCCAGCGTGCCCCGTTTACCGGCCTGGTCACCCAGCGGCTGGCGGAGGAGGGGGAGTACATCGATGCCACCCCGGTGCTGGAACTGGTTCAGCTCGACCCGCTGAGAGTCGAGGCCGTCATGTCCCTGACCGCCTATGGAGCGATTCAGGTGGGCGATAGCCTCCGGGTGGAACTGCTGGCGCCGGAAGAGCGAGAAGTCACGGCCCGTGTGGCCCGGGTGGATCGTGTCATTGATGCGTCGAGCGGCACTTTTGGTGTCGGGCTGACATTGGAGAATCCGGCAGGCGACATACCCGCGGGGATCAACTGCCGGCTCAAGCCTGCCCCTTGAATGTTCCGTTAACGTCGCGCAGCCGCCGAAATGTCGCACCAAAATGGCTATGGAAGCCTTTTCCATGCACTGCAGTAAGGTGAAAGCGGTTTTCTTGACAGACAGCGCCCTATCTTTGGTACGTCGGGGCAAAGTTTCTTAACGTTAATGAAATGTCGATAAAGCTAAGGCATGATGATTCTGGTTGTCACACAGGAGAAACCTCATGTCTGCATCATCGAACGCGGCAAGCTTCATCAGTGAAGTGCTGGACCACTGGGTTTCCCAGGCGCTGGCTCAACAGGCGGCCCGCGACGCCATTGCGGCATATATCCGCTGATACGGCACGCCTTGCCGTGGACCACGGAGGGTCCAGTTTCACCCACTCCGACATTGCCTCCGTACTTCTCTCTCTTGTCTCTCGTTCTTTTGTTTTCGCCTCCACTACACCGCGCTTGCTGAAAGCCCCTGCTTGAGACTCACGTGGAAATCGCCTGCTCAGCCATCTACCGCGGCTGCGCGAACACCTGCGTCCAGAAGGGCGAATAGCGTGACTCCTCGGTTTCGACCGAGGCCGCTCCCATTTCGGTGAAGTCCTCGCTCATGATATTGGCGCAGTGGCCCGGGCTCTCGAGCCATCCCTGCATGACGTCCTCCACCTCGGACTGGCCGGCGGCGATGTTCTCTCCTACTGCCATCCACGCGTAGCCGGCCTCATTGACGCGTGCCGCGACACCTTCGTCATCCGTTCCGGTATGGCCGAAAAATTCCTCTTCGGCCATGGCGCGTGAATGGGCCCGGGCCGCCTCGGCCAAGCGGCAATCCCACGCCAGCGGCTCGGCCGCTTCAAGCTCCTCGTCACCGCACTGGCGTACTTCGCTACGTGCCTGGTTGACGCGCTCGAGCATCTCCTGCTGCTCCTCGCTGGGCTCGCATTCGGCGTCGGCGAGTAGCTGGCCGGTGGGGAGGGCAAGGCCGAACGCCAGGAAGGCGGCCGGCAGTAGCAGAATGGGATAAGTCATCGACCTTCCTCTGGTCATGGGGCTACCTGGAGGGTAGACGGGGTTGCGTTCGTTTGCCGCTCAGCCTCGCGGTGGCAGGATGCGCGCGGGGTTCATCAGGCCGTCGGGATCGAACAGCACCTTGATGCCTTCGGCCAGCTCGCGTTCCACCGGGGAAAGTCGTGCCAGGTAGGCGGCTTGCTTGGTGCGGCCGATGCCATGCTCGGCGCTGATACTGCCGCCGAAACCGTCGAGCACGTCAAAAAGGCACAACTCCAGGTCGTGAAGGTGGCCGCGCTTTTCGGCCTCGGCCATGGCCCGGGGCGGCAGGATATTGAAGTGCAGGTTGCCGTCGCCGACGTGGCCGTAGGCGATGATCTCACAGTCGGGTGAGGCTTCCATCACGCGGCGACTGGCTTCGTCGACGAAGGCGGGGATCGCCGAGATGGGGACAGAGATGTCGGTGCGCAGGTGCTCGCCGCGACGACGCTGGCCTTCCAGCATGCTTTCTCGGAACTGCCAGAGCTGCCGCGATTGCGCTTCGCTGGCGGCCAGTGCGCCGTCGAGCACCAGCTCGCGTTCCATGCCCTGTTCGAGTAGATGTTCCAGCATGGCGCCAAGGTCCAGGGGACCGCTGGCCGCGACCTCCATCAGCACGTACCAGGGGTAGCGGCTCTCCATGGGATCGCCGAGGGATGGCGTGGCCTCCATGGCGAGTTCGATGCAGCGGCGCGGTATCAGCTCGAAGGCACTGAGCAGGTCGCTGCAGTCACGCCGGGCGAGGCCGTAAAGTTCGATTACCGCTTCCAGCGAGGGAACGCCGAGCAGGGCGGTGCGGGCCTGGGTGGCCCGTGGCGAGAGCTTGAGCACGGCGCCGGTGACGATGCCGAGGGTGCCCTCACTGCCGAGGAACAGCTGCTTCAAGGCATAGCCGCGATTGTCCTTGTGCAGGGTGGTCATGCCGTCCCACAGGCGCCCGTCCGGCAACACGACCTCGAGCCCCAGCACCAGTTGGCGCATCATGCCGTAGCGCAGCACGTTCAACCCGCCGGCATTGGTGGCGATATTGCCCCCGATCTGGCAGCTTCCCTGGGCGCCGAGGGCGAGAGGAAATTCGCAATCGTGCTCGGCGGCGGCCTGCTTGACGTTCTCTAGGATGCACCCGGCATCCACCGACATGGTAAAGCTGATCGGGTCGACGGAACGTATGCGGTTCATGCGTTCCAGGCTGATGACCAGTTCGTTGCCCTCGACGGCGGGCAGGGCGCCTGCCACCAGGCCGCTGTGGCCGCCCTGGGGCACCATGGCGATGCCATGGTCACGACACAGGCGCACCGTGGCAGCGACTTCCTCGGGAGAGGCGGGACGGGCGACTGCCAGCGGCATGCCGAGCCGGTCTCCTGCCCAGTCCGCCACGTAGCGCGCCATGCCCTCCGGCTCGCGCAGCAGCCCGCGCTCGCCCAGGCGTGCGCCGAGTGCTTCGAGAAAGTCGTTTCGTTCCATTGCGCTCGTCTCCTGCCGCACGTCTTGCGTTCTCATATACCGGCTACTGCCATTCGGCACCATCGGGGAAGCGATGCCGGGCCAGCGATTCGGCATGCATGGTAATGCTGTAACCCGCGGCTTCGGGTATACGATAGCGGCCGCGTTCGATTGTCACCGGATCGACGAAATGCTCGTGCAGGTGGTCGACGTACTCCAGCACGCGCCCTTCCAGGCTGCCCGACACGGCAATGTAGTCGAACAGCGAAATGTGCTGGACGTATTCGCACAGCCCGACACCCCCGGCATGGGGGCAGACGGGCACGCCGAACTTGGCGGCCATCAGTACCACCAGGATCGCTTCGTTGAGGCCGCCCAGGCGCGCGGCATCGAGCTGGCAGTAGTCGAGCGCCTCGGCCTGGAAGAATTGCTTGAACATCACCTTGTTGTGGCAGTGCTCACCGGTGGCCACTCCGATCGGGGAAACGCGATGGCGGATCTCGGCATGGCCGAGGATATCGTCGGGGTTGGTGGGCTCTTCGATCCACAGCGGGTCGAACTCGGCCAGGCGGCGCATCTTGGCGATCGTCTCGTCGACATCCCAGACCTGGTTGGCGTCCATCATCAGCACGTTGTCCCAGCCGATCTCCTCACGCAGCAGGGCCGCACGACGGGCGTCCTCTTCCAGGTTGCCGCCGATCTTCTGCTTGAAGTGAGTCCAGCCCTCTGCCAGCGCTTCCCGCGCCAGGCGGCGCACCTTGTCGTCGCTGTAGCCGAGCCAGCCGGCCGATGTGGTGTAGGCGGGGAAACCGTCGCGCCGCATTTCGGCCTCGCGCTCGGGCTTACCAGCCTCCCGTCTGCGCAGTAGCGCGAGAGCTTCCTCGGGGGTCAAGGCGTCAGTGACGAAACGGAAGTCCAGGCAGCGCACCAGTTGTTCTGGCGTCATGTCCACCAGCAGCTTCCAGACAGGCTTGCCTTCGCGCTTGGCCCATAGATCCCATACCGCATTGACCAGCGCCGCCGTGGCCAGGTGGATCGCGCCCTTGTCGGGACCGATCCAGCGCAGCTGGCTATCGCCGGTGATCTCGCGCCAGAAGCTGCCCATGTCGGTGGTGATCGAGGCCAGCGAGCGGCCTTCTACCAGGTGGGCCAGCGCCTTTACCGCCGCGACCACGATCTCGTTGCCGCGGCCGATGGTGAAGGTGAGCCCGTGCCCTTCCGGCCCGCCATCGTCGACGTGCAGGATGACGTAGGTGGCGGAGTAGTCCGGCGCGGCGTTCATGGCATCCGAGCCCTCGAGGTCGCGCGAGGTGGGAAAGCGGATGTCCTGGACCTCGACCCGGGTGATGGTGGTCATGTTGCCTCCTTGCGAGGGGCCTGGCGTTTGGCCAGGACTCGTCTAACATGCTATTTGTGTCGTGTTGTATGACAGGTATGCCAAGTCATTGTCACTCTAGCGCAAGGTGGCAGGCCGGTCGACCGGCAGCCGCTTCGACATGAACGACACGTAACCAATACTGGGGAGATACCAGCAATGCTCGAGGAGTGGAAAGGCAAGCGTGTGCTGATTACCGGGGCCAGCCGTGGCATCGGGGCGGCCGTGGCACGTCAGGTGGGTGCCCTGGGCGCACGGGTCGCGGTGCATTACCACGCCAGTGCCGACAAGGCCGAGGCGGTGGCGGCGGATATCCGGGCGTCAGGCGGCGAGGCCGTGGTCGTCAACGGTGACGTGAGCCGATCCGCGGAGGCGAGGCGCGTCGTCGACGAGGCTGCCGATCAGTTGGGCGGGCTGGACCTGTTGATCAATAACGCCGGGGACATGCTGGGCCGGGTCGCGCTGGGCGAGATCGACGATGCTCACTACGACCGCGTGATGGATCTCAACGCCCGCTCGGTGGTGATGGTGTCCCAGGCGGCGCTGCCACACTTCCGGCGTGCCGGCAGGGGCAACATCATCAATACCGGCTCGATCGCGGCGCGTAACGGGGGCGGGCCGGGTGCCGGCCTCTATGCGTCGGCCAAGGGCTTCGTCACCACGCTGACCCGTAATCTGGCCAAGGAGTTGATGGGCGACAACGTCCGCGTCAATGCCGTGGCGCCGGGCGTTATAGCCACCGACTTCCACGTGCGCCACTCCACCGAGGAGCAGCTGGCGGCGGTTTCCGCTTCCATTCCCATGGGGCGTACTGGCGTGGCCGAGGAGTGTGTGGGGGCTTATGTGTTCCTGGGCACCGACAGCATGAGCGGCTACGTGACCGGACAGATCGTCGAGGTCAACGGTGGCCAGTTGATGCCATGAAGCAGACGCCAGCGCAGGACGAGGCTGCCCGCCACGCTTACGACCTCGCCATCACCATGGGCGATCCGGCCGGTATCGGCCCGGAAATCATCTGCCGTGCCGTTGCCGCCATGACGCCCGAAGAGCGGGACCGCGTGCTGCTCATCGGCGATGCTGCGATATTCCGACGCGCTTCGACCCTGATCGACGAAGCGCTCGAATTTACGGCACTGGACGAAACCCGGCCCGGCGATGGGCGAGTGGCCGTGTCCGAGGTCAACGTGCCCGAAGGCGAGACGATAGCCGATGGCCGCATCAGCGCCGGTGGCGGCGACCTGGCGTTTCGCTGCGTCGAGCGAGCGGTGGCGCTGGTGCAGGCCGGGCGGGCGAAAGTGATCGTCACCGCGCCGCTCAACAAGGCGGCGCTGCACGCTGCCGGGCACCACTACGACGGGCACACCGGCATGTTGGCGGCCCTTACCCAGGCGCCTTCCTCGTTCATGCTGCTGGCGTCCGAGACGCTTTCCACATTGCACGTCTCCACCCACGTGTCGTTGCGCGGGGCGATCGAGCGGGTGACCGAGGAGCGCATCGCCGCGACCGTGGAGGTGGGCCACGACCACCTGATTGCCATGGGGCTGGCGGTGCCGCGCATCGCCGTGGCCGGGCTCAACCCCCACTGCGGCGAAGGGGGGATCTTCGGTGACGAGGACGAGCGGATCATCGCGCCTGCCGTACGTGCGCTGCGCCAACGCGGCTTCGACGTTCAGGGACCGATCTCCGCCGATACGGTCTTCTATCGCGCCTCGCGCGGCGAGTTCGACCTGGTGGTGGCGCAGTACCACGACCAGGGGCACATCCCGGTAAAGCTGATTGCCTTCGATACCACGGTCAACGTGAGCCTGGGGCTGCCGATCATGCGCACCTCGGTGGATCATGGCACGGCCTTCGACATAGCCTGGCAGGGGCGTGCCGATGCCACCAACATGGGGGCAGCCATCGCCTACGCACAGCGTCTGGCCGCGCAGTGGGAAGCGGCGTGAGCCAGGCCTGCGAAGTGGTCATCGTCGCCGACGACCTGAGCGGGGCGCTGGACGCTGCGGCGCCTTTTGCCCAACACGGCATGGCGACACGCGTGGCGGTCACGCTGGAGGGGCTCGATGCCGCCCTTTCAACGAGTCGGCGAATCCCTCAGGTGGTGGCGGTCAATACCGGTTCCCGACATCTCGACAGGGCAGGGGCCGCCCGGCGCGCGGCACAGGCGGCGGAACGGCTCCTCGAGCACCGGCCGAAGCTGCTGATCAAGAAGATCGACTCGACGCTGCGCGGCCAGGTGGTGGACGAAAGCGTGGCCTTGCGGCGCCTCGGCGAGCCGCGCCGCCTGCTGGTATGCCCCGCGGTGCCGAGCCAGGGGCGCCTGGTGCGCGGAGCCGAAGTGTGGGTCGACGGTGAGCCCCTTTCGGCCACCGCCTATGCACGTGATGCCCTATCGCCGGCCTTGGCGGGGCCGCTGGACAGCGCCTTCGAGGCCGAAGGTATCGCACTGGAGCGCTACGATCCCGACGCTTGCCGGCATGGGGCAGCGCCCTTGCTGCCGACAACAGACTGCGTTGCCGACGCCTCGGATGATGCGGCATTGGCGCGTATGGCCGATCAGCTCCTCGAGGCCGCCCGCGAGTGGCTGCCGGTCTGTGCAGCAGGCCTGACCCGGGCGCTGGCCCATCGTCTGGCGGCGGCACAAGACCGGGCGGCTACGCCGCGGCCACTGTCACTGCCCGAGCCGTCGCGTCTGCTGTTGGCGGTGGGGTCACGGGCTCCCCGCGCCCGCCGCCAGCTCGAACGGCTGCGAGAGGCGTTTCCCGACATTCCCTGGCTACCGGTCTTCGGCACGGGCCACGACGATGCCGAGCAGCGCATGCGCGTCATCGTGCCCGGCGTATCGGCAGGCGAGACGCCGAGTGCCGAAGCGGTGGCCGCAGGCATGGCCGCGGCGGTCGCCGCCGCGGGTGGAGAAGCGCATGACACCCTGTTGTTCCTTTCGGGAGGCGACATTGCCCTGGCCGTGCTGGAGCGACTCCACGCCGATTTCATCGACCTGAAGGGGGAGTGGGTCTCCGGTGTGCCGTTGGGCAACGTCAACGGCGACGCCAGGCGACCGGTAATGACCAAGGCGGGGGGCTTCGGCCCGGAGGAACTGCTGGTCAGGCTGGTCGAAGGTATTAGACATTCGTCGAGAGCTTGATCGCTCGGTTGCGGCTTGCGTAACCAGCGGCTAGTTTTTCATATGATGGTATGACACGTATACAAGAACCCATCAGCTGTGACGGCGATGACCGTCAGCGCACCGCTTCACTCACAAGGAGAACAACAAGATGGTCAAGCAGAGCAACCGCCAGTGGAATCGTTGGCTGTCGACCACGCTGCTGATGGCGGGGATGAGCGCCGCAGGCGCCGCAGCCGCCGAGTCGCTCACCTTCGCCCACGTCTACGAAACCTCGGAGCCCTATCACGAATGGGCCTTGTGGGCCGCCGACGAGATCGAACAGCGTACCGATGGGCGCTATACCATCGAGGTGCATCCCGCCTCGTCGCTGGGCAAGGAGGAGGATATCAATGAGGGCCTGACGCTGGGCACCGTGGATATCATCTACACCGGGAATCAATTTGCCGGGCGTTCCTATGGGCCGATCGGCATAGCCGGCGCTCCCTACATGTTCCGCGACTTCGATCACTGGCAAGCCTATGCCGAGAGCGACCTGTTCCAGGAAATATCCCAAGGCTATCAGGACGCGACCGGCAACGTGCCGGTGGCACTCAACTACTACGGCGAGCGCCATGTGACCTCGAACAAGCCCATCGAGACGCCCGAGGACATGCAGAATCTCAAGATTCGTACGCCCAATGCACCGATGTACATGATGTTCCCCGAGGCGGTGGGGGCCAATCCGTCACCGATCGCCTTCGATGAGGTTTACCTGGCCTTGCAACAGGGTGTTGTGGATGCCCAGGAAAACCCATTGCCGACCATTCGTGCCAAGGCGTTCTATGAGGTTCAGGACTACATCAACCTGACCGGGCATATCACCGACTCGCTGATCACCATCATCGGCGGACCGCTATGGGATCGCCTCTCAGAAGAGGATCAGGAGGTCTTCCGCGACGTCTTCATGGAGGCCAGCAAGAACATCACCGAGGACATCCAGCAGCAGGAACAGGAACTGGTGGCCTGGTTCGAGGAGCAGGGCGTGACGGTCAACGAGGTCGACCGCGAGCCGTTCCGCGAGGCGGTCATGCCCGAGCACAACGGAGACGACGCCACCTGGGATCAGGAAACCTACGACCGGCTGCAGGAAATCGGCCAATAACCGTTCGAGGCGTGCCGCTCCGATGACGGGGCGGCACCTGGGAGGGCAACAATGGCGCACGATATCCTGCCGCCCGAGGCTGCCAGCATCGACCCCGTCGAGGAAGACGATTTCGACTTCAAGGCGTATGGCTGGGAAGACTGGCCTACCCTGGCCCTTTTCTGGGTGCTGGCCTTCGTGGTGTTCCTGCAATTCTTCAGTCGCTATGTCATGGGCAGCTCGGTGGGCTGGACCGAGGAGATCGCCCGCTACCTGCTGATCATGGTGGGCTTTCTGGGCAGCGCCATGGCGGCGCGCAAGAACTCCCACATCGCCGTGGAATTCTTCTACCGCTACATGCCGGGCACGGCCGGTCGGGCGATGTCGATGCTGGTGGATATCGGCCGCACCGTGTTCTACGCCGCTGGCGTGTGGATCAGCTACGGTCTGGCGGCCAAGACCAACGCCATGATGGTCTCGATCGACGTGCCCAAGCACGTCATCTACTACGTCGTGATGGTCGGCTTCCTGCTGATGCTGGTGCGCTCGATCCAGGTGACGATCCGACACTGGCGAGAAGGCGAGAGCGAGCTGACCACGGCCAAGGATCGATGATGACGACAATGACAATTCACCGGAGGGCTCGCCATGCCTGAGGTATCGGTCACACGGCGCAAGGGATCGGTCGTGCCGCCGCTGGTCGCCGCCCTGGCGATCGCCTTCTGCGTACTGATGGCCATCATGGGCTATTACCTGACTTTCCTCTTCGCCACGATGTTCACCTTGCTGGTGATGGGATTTCCCATCGCCGTGAGCCTGGCGGGCTCCTGCCTGCTTTATGTCTACCTGACCGGCCGGGTGCCCGATATCGTGGTCGCGCACCGCATGATCAACGGCATCGACAGTTTTCCGCTGCTGGCGATCCCGTTCTTCATTCTGGCCGGGAACCTGATGAACCATGGCGGTATCACCACACGCATCTTCGATTTCGCCCGGGCGCTGATGGGGTGGATGCGGGGCGGTCTCGGTCACGTCAATGTCGGTGCCAGTATCGTGTTCTCCGGCATGTCGGGGGCCGCGGTAGCCGATGCCGGTGGACTCGGAACCATCGAGATCAAGGCGATGCGGGATGCGGGGTACGACAAGGAGTTCGCCGTGGGTATCACGGCGGCGTCCTCCACCATCGGGCCGATTATCCCGCCCAGCCTGCCCATGGTGATCTATGGCGTGATGGCTGGCGCCTCGGTGGGCCAGCTGTTCGCCGCCGGCCTCATCCCGGGGTTGCTGATGGGCGCAAGCCTGATGATCATGATCGCCATTCTTGCGCGGCGGCGCGGCTATCCCCGCGATGCCTCGTTCTCGCCGGGGCTGGTGTGGCTGACGTTCAAGCGCGCCTTCCTGTCGCTGCTGACGCCGGTGATCATCGTCGGCGGCATTATCACGGGGGCCTTCACGCCGACCGAATCGGCCATTGCCGCCGTGGTCTACGCGCTGCTACTCGGCACCGTGGTCTATCGCATCCTGACCTGGCGGCGTCTGCTCAAGGTCAGCATGGAAACCATCGAGACCACCGCCGTGATTCTGCTGATCGTCGCTGCCGCGTCGATCTTCGCCTGGATCCTGACCAGCAACCAGGTCACCCGGCATGTCATGGAGCTGCTGGGGCCGTTCTCGGACAACCCCATCGCCATCCTGCTGTTGATCAACCTGGTGCTGATCGTGGTCGGTTGCTTCATGGAAACCATTGCCGCAATCACTATCCTGGTGCCCGTGCTGCTGCCCCTGGCCGTGAATGCCGGCGTCGATCCGGTGCACTTCGGCGTGATCATGGTGCTCAACCTGATGATCGGCCTGTTGACGCCGCCGGTGGGCATGGTGCTCTACGTGCTGTCACGGGTGTCGAACATCTCGTTCGAGCAGTGCATGCGCGGCACGCTGCCGTTCCTGGTACCGCTGGTGATCGCTCTGCTGCTGGTGACTTTCGTGCCGGCCATCTCGATGTGGCTGCCCACGCTGGTCTATCGCTGAGCCGACGAAGGATGAGAACGATGAGCGAACCCCAGGCGGAATTCAGGGTGCAGCGGGACGAGCTGGAACGCTTCATGCGGGATGCCCTGGCCCGTGCCGGGGCCGATGCTGCCTCGGCTCATGCCGTGACTCGGGCGCTGGTGACTGCCTCGAGAATGGGTACCGACAGCCACGGGCTGCGCCTGTTGCCGCATTACATACGGGCGCTGCAGGGGGGGCGTATTACGGGGGCCCCCGAGATGCGCTTCGAGCGCCGCCTGCCGGCGACCGGCTACCTCGATGCCGACAACGGCTTCGGTCACCTGGCCGGCTATACCGCCATGACGCATGCCGTGGAGATGGCGCAGGAGGTTGGCGTGGGGGCCGTGGCCGTGGGGCATTCCTCCCACTTCGGAGCGGCGGGCTGCTATGCCCTGGCGGCTGCCGAGCGCGGTCTGGTCGGGCTGGCATTCTGCAACTCCGACCCGTTCGTACTGTTGCATGGCGGTAGCCGGCCGTTTCATGGGACCAACCCCATTGCCTTTTCCGCACCGGTATCCGGCGGGTTGCCCTACCTGCTCGACATGGCCACCAGCTCGATTCCCTGGAACCGGGTTCAGCAGTTCGGCGCCATCGGACGCGAGCTGCCTGACCAGGTTGCGGCCGACCGCGAGGGTAGGGTGACCCGTACGCCTGCGAAGGTGGCGGCGCTGCTGCCCTTGGGCGGGGGAGACTTCGGCTTCAAGGGGGCCGGCCTGGGAGGGATGGTTGAGGTGCTCAGCTCGACGCTGGCGGGCATGGTCAATGGTTTTCGGCTGCTGCCCATGGGCGGGCCCGACATGGCGACGCCACGCGGTGTCGGACATTTTTTCCTCGCCCTCAGGCCCGATGCCTTTGCCCCGGGCGATCCCTATCCCGAACGGATGCGCGACTACCTCGCCGACTTGCGCGGCCAGCCGGGGCGCGAGAATGCTACCGTGATGGCCCCGGGCGATCGCGAGTGGGCCTGTCAAAGCCGCCGTGACGTGGAGGGCATTCCCCTGGATAGCGCCAACCAGGCGGCCTATTGCGAGCTCGCCAAGCAGCTCGGCGTCGCACCGCTCGAGCGGGTGCACTGAACCGGCCAGCGCCGATAAATACGGTAGACTGGCAGGATTTGGCGCATTTACCAGGAGTCCTCAGCCTATGAGCAGATATCGGGTCGAGCGAAAGACGCTCTCGGAGCAGGTGGCAGAGCAGCTCGAGGCGGAGATCCTCGAAGGCAGGCTCAGCGAGAACGACCAGTTGCCCTCGGAGCGTGAACTGATGGAGCAGTTCGGCGTCGGCCGCCCCGCGGTGCGCGAAGCGCTGTTCCATCTGCAACAGCTTGGCCTGATTGCCATCAACAGCGGTACCCGCGCCCGGGTGATTCGGCCCACCGCCGAGTCGGTCATGGCGCGTCTTTCGGGAGTGACCCGGCAATTGCTCTCCAAGCCCGATGGCCAGCAGTATTTCCAGGAGGCGCGGGCATTGTTCGAGCTATCCCTGGCGCGCTACGCGGCGCGTCATGCCAGCGACCAAGATCTCGCCCGACTGCGCGACGCGCTTCAGGAAAACCGCGCTGCGCTGGGCGACGAAGCGCGCTTCAAGCGCTCGGACAACGACTTTCACGGCGTGCTGGCGAGCATTGGCCGTAATCCCATCTTTGATGCCATTCACGTAGCGCTGTCGGAGTGGCTCGATGACCGGCGCGCGCAGGTTCTGCAGCAGAGGGACGAGGACAAGGCGGCGCTGGCCGCGCATGAGGAGATCGTCGCGGCCATCGAGTCCCGCGATCCCGAAGCCGCCGAAGCGGCTATGCGGCGTCACTTGGACCGTCATTACGGGACCTATATGAAGCTCAAGAAGCGCCTGGCAGATTAAGCGATGAGCCACGTTATTCTATAAGGAGACGCCGCGCTTCCACGGGATAAAATCATACTGCGCCAGGCGCACCGCATGCGGGCGGTAGCGGCCGGAGGCGGTGTCGATGCAGAGCTTCAGCAGGCGATCGGCCAGTGCGTCGATTTCTGCCTCGCCGCGAATGATGGGGCCGGCGTCGAAGTCGATGACGTCACCCATGCGTGCCGCCAGTTCGCTGTTGCTCGATATTTTCAGTACCGGTGTGACGGGATTGCCGGTTGGCGTGCCCAGCCCGGTCGTGAACAGGATCAGGTTGGCGCCCGACCCGGCCAGCGCGGTGGTGGATTCGACATCGTTGCCCGGGGTGCAGAGCAGGTTCAAGCCGGCTTGCGTCTGCGGTTCGGTGTAGTCGAGCACGTCGACGACGGGGCTGTCACCTCCCTTCTTGGCCGCACCGGCGGATTTCATGGCATCGGTGATCAGTCCATCCCGGATGTTCCCCGGGGAAGGGTTCATGGAGAAGTCGGCACCCACTCGAGCGGCATGCTGCTGATAGGCCTCCATCAGCGCCTGGAAGCGCTCGGCCACGGCGTCATCGCGGCAGCGTGCCATCAGTTCGTGCTCGACACCGCACAGCTCGGGAAACTCGCTGAGAATGCCGCTACCGCCCAGCGCCACCAGGCGATCAACCACGGCGCCCACCAACGGGTTGGCCGAAAGACCCGAAAAGCCATCCGAACCACCGCATTCCACGCCGAGCGAAAGGGCCGAGAGTGGGGCGGGGGCACGCGCTACGCCGTTGGCCATGGCCAGGCCGTCGAAAATGGTGGTCAGGGCCTCGCGTATCAGGCCTTCTTCGCTGCGGCTGGCCTGCTGCTCCAGGTAATGGACGGGGCGCAGCCCGCCGGGATCGCGCTCGGCGACGGCGTGCTTCAGCATGTCGATCTGCGCCTTCTGACAGCCGAGGCTGAGTACGGTGGCACCGGCCACGTTGGGGTGACAGATGTAGCCCGCCAGCAGTTGGCAGAGCGCCTGGGCATCGTCGTCGGTTCCGCCGCAGCCCAGGGTATGAGAGAGAAAGCGTACCCCGTCGACGTTGGGGAACAGCCGCTCGTGGGTCACGGCTCCCCCTTCGCCGGCGCTCTCGCCGTGCAGCAGTTCGCGGGCCATGCGCTTGTAATGGCGGTAGGGGTCTTCGCCAAGGGCATCGGCGACACACTGGCGCAGCACCTCGATGTTGCGGTTTTCGCAGAATACCAGCGGCACCACCAGCCAGACGTTAGCCGTGCCGACCTTGCCGTCGGGCCGGTGGTAGCCCTCGAACGTGGCGTCGGAGAAGGCCGAAACGTCCGGGACACGCCATTCGCCGCGCCTGGCCTGGGGTACCGCCGAGGCGGTGCTGTGCTCGGTGTTATCGACGGTGATGGCCGCTCCCGGCCGAATGGGGCATGTCGCGCGTCCCACGGTGACGCCGTACATGATCACGGCGTCGCCCACCGCAAGCTCCCGCAGGCTGAACTTGTGCTTGTGTCGGATCGGTTCTGCCAGGCGCATTTCGACACCTTCGTCAACGACCCGGGTGCCGGCGGGCAGATCCCTGAGGGCCACGCGAACATTATCGGCGGCGTGAACGCGCAAACTATCGAGTTGGCTGCGGTCGCTGGCAATGGTGTCGGTCATGGTCGAGGCTCCGAGTTGATGGGCTTAGGCATGGCGTTGGCCGGCCGGCTCGGCAATCACGCCCTGGGTCTGGATGCCAAGACCCTCGATGCCCAGGCGCATCTGTTGCCCGGGGCGCAGGTAGGTCGGAGGCTTCTGGCCCATGCCCACTCCCGGCGGGGTGCCGGTGGAGATGACATCGCCGGGTTCGAGCGTCATGAAACGGCTCAAGTAACTGATGAGGTAGGGTATTTGATAGACCATGGTACGTGTGTTGCCGTCCTGGTAGCGGTGGCCATCTACTTCCAGCCATAAGTCGAGCGCGTGCGGGTCATCGATCTCGTCCGGTGTCACCAGCCACGGGCCCAGCGGGCCGAAGGTGTCGCACCCCTTGCCCTTGTCCCAGGTGCCGCTGCGCTCCAGCTGGAATTCTCGCTCGGAGACATCGTTGACGACACAGTAGCCGGCCACATGTTCCATGGCCTCCGCTTCGGTCACGTAGCGGGCCTGCTTGCCGATTACCACGCCGAGTTCGACCTCCCAGTCGGTCTTTTGGGAGCCGCGTGGAATGATGACATCGTCATTGGGGCCGCAGATGGCGCTGGTCCATTTGTTGAAGATCACCGGCTCGGGGGGCACCTCGGCACCTGTCTCGGCAGCATGGTCGGAATAGTTGAGTCCGATGCAGATGAACTTGCCCACTCGTCCCACGCAGGGGCCGAGCCGGGTGTCGGCGCTGACCTCAGGCAGCCGCGCGGGGTCCAGATCGGCGAGCCGTGACAGGCTGGCGCGCCCCAGCCGCTGGCCATCGAGATCGTCGATATGGGCCGAGAGATCGCGGATGGTGCCGTCGGCGTCGAGCAGGCCGGGTTTCTCGTGGCCCTTGGGGCCGAAGCGCAGCAGTTTCATGTTTTCTCCTCTCTCGGATCCGTTTCGCAGATTCAAATCAGACCAGCCAGCCGCCGTCGATCACCTGGGCGGTTCCGGTGGTGTAGGCGGACTCGTCGGCGGCCAGGTAGGTGGCCAGGGCGGCGATTTCCTCTGCTGTGCCCAGCCGGCCCAGGGGCTGGCGGGTGAGGAATTCGGCGTGCACCTCGGCTTCGGAGCGCCCCTGTTGGCGGGCCTGGTCGCGAATGCGCTGGCGCAGCGAGGGGGAATCCACGGTGCCGGGGCAGATGGCATTGCAGCGGACGCCCTGCCCGATGTAATCGGCGGCGATGGACTTGGTGAGGCCGATCACTGCAGCCTTCGTGGTGCCGTAGGCGCACCGATTGGGCACGCCCTTGAGGCTGGAAGCCACCGAAGCCATGTTGATGATGCTGCCGCCACCATGCGCGATCATGCCGGGCAGCAGGGCGCGGGTCAGGCGCATCATGGCCGTGACGTTCAGCGCCAACGAGAGTTCCCAGTCGCTCTCACTGCCGTCGAGCAGCGAACCGCTGGCCACATGACCGGCGCAGTTGAACAGCACATCGAGCGGGGGGAGTTCGGCGGCAAGGGCTTCGATGGCCCTGGCATCCAGCACGTCCAGGCGGCGAACCTCGATGCCCGGTGTCGTGGTCAGGTCGCCGAGCTTGTCCTCGTCGATATCGGTGGCGATGACTCGCGCTCCTTCGGCAGCGAAGCGAAGGGCGGTGGCACGGCCGATCCCCTGGCCCGCGGCTGTAATCAGCGCCGTCTTGTCGCTCAATCGCATGGCAGTTCCTTGTTGTGATTATTCGATCGTAAGGCCATCCAACGGGCGGGAAAGGGCCTGCGTCGGGCTGGCAAGGCCGTCCTGAGCAGGGTTGCTGGTATGACAGGATACTAGCCTGACGATTATCCCGAGTATGGCCCAGACCCAACGAAATGCAACTTGCTTGGACGCTCAACGCGCAAGCCAGCCGCCATCCACTGCCAGGGCGTGTCCATTGACATAGCTGGCGGCATCGGAGCAGAGGAAAATCGCGGCACCGGCCAGATCGTCCGGCGTTCCCCAGCGCCCCGCCGGAATGCGACCGAGAATCTCGGCACTGCGCGTCTCGTCCTCGCGCAGCGCCTGGGTGTTGTCCGTCGCCATATAGCCCGGGGCGATGGCGTTGACCGTAATGCCGTGGGCGGCCCACTCGTTGGCCAGCAGCCTCGTAAGCCCCAGGATTCCGCTCTTGCTGGCGGTATAGGAGGGAACCCGGATCCCTCCCTGGAACGACAGTACCGAGGCGACGTTGATAATCCGCCCCGGGGCCTTGCGTTCCACCAGATGGCGAGCGACCTGCTGGCTGAGGAAGAAGGCTGCCTTGAGATTGACATCGATCACCTCGTCCCAGTCCTCTTCGGAGAACTCCAGCGCCGGTGCACGCCGGATGGTGCCGGCGTTGTTGACGAGGATATCGATGTGCCCCATGCGTTCGACGGCCTGAGCGACGATGGCATCCGCGCGGTCTTGGCCAAGCCTCGCTTCAAGATTGACGTAGCGGCGGCCAAGCGACTCGATGCGCTCGCGCGTCTGCTCCGCGGCACGACGATTGACCCCGATGATGTCGGCACCGGCCTCGGCCAAGCCCACGGCAATACCCTGACCGAGCCCCTTGTTGCAGCCTGTGACCATGGCGACACGGTTAGCCAAAGAAAAACGTGACATGCGTCTCTTCCCTCTGTGTCAGGAAAATGGGTGCAGAGGTCAAAGATAGCGCCGATTCGAGTGTCGGGAGGAAAGTTGTGGCACTGACAGGTTCGGCAGTTGCCGTGTCGACAGCCTTCGGGTGGCGTAGTGACAAGGCAACCATCTGAAAGGAAAGTACAAAAGAGACTTTTCATTTGGGTCCGAACGCGCTAGTATACGCCTCGTTCTCGGGGCGCCAGGCACGACCGGTCAACCCGGAATGTACGGATGTTGCCAATCATTTTTTGGTGTGCAGCCGGATAAAAAAGTCGGAGCGTGGCGCAGCTTGGTAGCGCGCTGCAATGGGGTTGCAGAGGTCGCAGGTTCGAATCCTGTCGCTCCGACCACTGATTCAGAATAACCGCCACGTACGGGTCATGCCGAGTGGCGGTTTTTCGTTCGCTTCCTCTGAATCGCTTCGATGCGGCCACCGGGGTTGGCATGTGCCGTATCAGGGCCGATCACAACTCTTCCCAAAGTCGCCGCTTCAACTCCAGAGGCAGGTTCGCCACCTGCTTGAGCCGTTGCAGATGCTGATCGGCGACTTCCTGGGCGATTTCCTGGTAGCACTCCCTCATCCTGGCCGGGTCGGCACCATGCTTGTCGTAGCAATGACCGAACTGCTGGCCCGCTTCCGCAAGCGCGGCCAGGAAGCGTGCCTCTTGCTGAAGCATTTCCGTCATGCTCTCCATCCAGGCTAGCTGCAGTCGCGTCATCGGGGTGAGTCCCTGCAGGCATTGCTGCGACCACCACTGAACAAGCGGCAGCGAGGCCCCAAGGGCGGGATGGGAGAGGGGAGTCGAGAAGTTGGCGGTGGTCATGTCGCACTCCTGTCGCGCCGCGAAGCCTGCCTGGCGATGAAATGAGAAAGGTCATCCGAAGATTGTAGTCCAGGCGTGGTGAGGCTCCGGGGAATTTTGCTGCGCTTCGTCATGATTTGTTGCTGCAGTTTCATGACATGACGCTTTTCCCGTCACGGTCGGCTTGTGGCATGCTCTTGAAGGCCGAATACATCGGGAGCATAGCAATGTGGAGTGTCATCAAGTCGGTGCTGGCGGCATTCTTCGGCGTCCAGCGCGACCAGCAGCGGCGTGAGGATTTCGAGAAAGGGAACCCTGTCGCCTTCATCGTGACGGGAATCGTCATGGCGTTGATCCTGGTCGGATTGCTCGCCCTGGTAGCATTCCTGGCGGCCGGTTGAGAATCGCACCGGCGGTTGCGTTGACTGGTGCGTTAGCCATAAGGCGAATTCGGTAGCAGTGACTTTCTGATTGCGGATTCATATACTCGATGAAGAAGCGGCTAATGTTCTACGGGACGAGAACCCCCGCACCCTGACAGACGGGGCTGCCGTTATCGGGACAACTACAAACATCGGGAGGCGTCGATGCGCACTCTGCTCGTCTGGTTGGCAGGGGGCTTGACCCTTGTCGGCTCGAGCCAGGTGGCTCTGGCTAGAGGCTGGAACATGCCTGTCGGGGTCACGGACCTCAGCGGCGAAATCTATGGGCTACACATGATCATCTTCTGGATCTGTGTCGTCATCGGCGTTGTCGTGTTCGGGGTCATGTTCTATTCCCTGATTCGCTTTCGCCACTCGAAGGGCGCCAAGTCCGCCAATTTCCATGAAAACACCACGATCGAGATCATCTGGACGGCCATACCCCTGCTGATCCTGGTCGGCATGGCGATACCCGCCACGGCAACGCTGCAGAAGATCTACGACCCTTCCGATGCCGATCTCGACGTCATGGTCACCGGGCAGCAGTGGCGGTGGCGCTACGAATACCTGGGAGAGGACGTCTCCTTCAATTCCAATCTGGCCACGCCTCGGGCGCAGATACGCGGCGAGGAGGACCGTGGAGAAAACTACTTGCTGGAAGTCGACGAGCCGCTGGTGCTTCCGGTCAACCGCAAGGTACGTTTTCTTTTCACCTCGGATGACGTGATACACGCCTGGTGGGTGCCGGATCTCGCCGTCAAGCAGGACACGATGCCGGGGTTCGTGACCGAGAACTGGGTACGAATCAACGAGCCGGGTATCTATCGCGGACAATGTACCGAACTCTGTGGCATCGACCACGCGTTCATGCCCGTCGTCGTTCACGCAGTCGAAGAGGAGGAGTTCGACGAGTGGCTGGCCGAGCGTAAGGAAACGGCAGCCGAAGAAGCCATGGGCGTCGACCGCGAGTGGGAAATGGACGAGCTCATGGAGCGGGGCGAGGGAATCTACGGCAGCATCTGCGCCTCTTGCCACCAGGCGGAGGGCGAAGGGTCGCCACCGGCATTCCCGGCGCTGGCCGGCAATGAGCAATTGATCTCGGATGCAGACTGGCACATCGATACCGTCATGAACGGCGTATCCGGCAGTGCCATGCCCGCATTCCGCAATACGCTCAACCCGGTCGAGCTGGCGGCGGTCATCACTTATACCCGCAACGCCTGGGGCAACGACACCGGCGATGCAGTGCAGCCCTCGGAGATAGCCGAGCGGCTAGAATGATGATTGCCATCACGGCGCCTGGGCGCCGTGATGCTCCTGACATGCTGCGTTACTACAAGATAATGAAACTGGAGTATTCCGATGGCCCCTAAGGTACCTCCTCAACCGACTCTCGAGCAGAGCACCACCGCCGCGGAAGCAGGGCATGGACATGCCCACGAGGCCCCGCCCAAGGGCCTCATGCGGTGGCTCTTGACCACCAATCACAAGGAGATCGGCTCCTTGTACCTGATCTTCTCGCTCACGATGTTCTTCATCGGCGGGATCTTCGCACTGGTGGTACGCCTCGAGCTCTTCCAGCCCGGTCTGCAGTTCGTCAACCCTGAATTCTTCAACCAGATGACCACCATGCATGGCCTGATCATGGTCTTCGCGGCGGTCATGCCTGCCTTTACCGGGCTGGCCAACTGGATGATTCCGCTACAGATCGGGGCGCCTGACATGGCGTTGCCGCGCCTCAACAACTTCAGTTTCTGGTTGCTGCCGGTGGCCTTCGGCCTGCTGCTTTCCACCCTGCTGATGCCGGGTGGGGGCCCCAACTTCGGCTGGACCTTCTATGCGCCGCTGTCGACCACCTATGCGCCGCCATCGACGACCTTCTTCATCCTCTCGCTGCACATCGCGGGCATCAGTTCGATTCTGGGTGCGATCAACATCATCGCCACCATCCTCAACATGCGCGCACCGGGCATGCGCCTGATGGACATGCCGCTTTTCGTGTGGACCTGGCTGATCACGTCGTTCCTGCTGATTGCCGTGATGCCGGTGCTCGCGGGGGTGATCACCATGATGCTGATGGACATCAACTTCGGCACCAGCTTCTTCAGCGCGGCGGGAGGCGGCGACCCGGTGCTGTTCCAGCACCTGTTCTGGTTCTTCGGGCATCCCGAGGTCTACATCATGATCCTGCCAGCGTTCGGTATCGTCTCGGCGATCATCCCGACCTTCTCCCGCAAGCGCCTGTTCGGCTACGCCTCGATGGTCTACGCCACGGCCGCCATTGCCGTGCTGTCGTTCCTCGTCTGGGGGCACCATATGTTCGTGGTGGGCATGCCGCTGGTCGGACAGCTGTTCTTCATGTACGCCACCATGCTGATCGCCGTACCCACCGGGGTGAAGGTATTCAACTGGGTGGCGACCATGTTCCGTGGCTCGATCAGCTTCGAGCCCCCCATGCTGTTTTCCCTGGCCTTCGTGATCCAGTTCACCATCGGCGGTTTCTCCGGGCTCATGCTGGCCATCGCGCCGGCCGATTTCCAGTATCACGACACCTACTTCGTCGTGGCCCACTTCCACTACGTGCTGGTGCCGGGGGCAATCTTCGCCATCCTCGCCGGGGCCTACTACTGGTTGCCCAAGTGGACCGGCCACTATCCCAACGAGCGCTTGTCGCAGTGGCACTTCTGGCTCTCGGTCATCGGCGTCAACCTGACCTTCTTCCCCATGCACTTCTCCGGGCTTGCCGGCATGCCGCGACGCATTCCCGACTACGCGCTGCAGTTTGCCGACTTCAACCTGGCGTCATCGCTGGGAGCCTTCCTGTTCGGCATCTCGCAGCTGCTGTTCGTTGCCGTGATCGTGCTCTGCGTACGCGGTGGCAAGAAGGCGCCGGCCAACGCCTGGGGTTATTCCGAGGACCTGGAGTGGAGCGTACCGAGCCCCGCACCCCTGCATACGTTCGAGACACCACCGACCTTCCAGCGTCCGGCTCACTGAGCCGGGCGGTCGGCCGTTGCCGGCCGACCGGGGAGAAGAGGAGTGAAGCATGAGCCAGCACGATAACCGGACTCAGCAGGCAGCGGTGCGGCGAACGGTGTGGCGCAGCGTGGCGGCCCTGGTCGGCATGTTCGCCTTCGCTTTCGCCCTGGTGCCGCTGTACGACGTCTTCTGTCGCGTGACCGGGCTCAATGGCAAGGCCGATACCTCGGCCCAGGCCATCGTTCACGAGGAGGTCGATCAGTCGCGCATGGTGACCGTGCAGTTCATTACGCGCAACGGTTCGGGCCTGCCGTGGCGCATGGATGTCGAAACGCGGCAGGTGAGGCTACATCCGGGGCAGACGTCAGAAGTCAATTTCACTTTCAGCAACCAGAGCGGTGCGGAGAGCTGGGGGCGTGCCGTCCCCAGCGTTTCGCCCGCTACCGCGACGCGGCATGTGCGCAAGACCAGCTGCTTCTGCTTCGAGGAGCAGCAGCTGCAGGCGGGCGAGCGTGTCGAGCTGCCGCTGGTCTTCCAGTTGGCCCGTGACCTCCCCCCTGAGGTCAATACCATTACTCTGGTCTATACCCTCTATCCGGTGGAGGGGAAGGACGTACCGCTGCAGGCCGGGGTAAAGAGCGACGAAGGAGGTGAGGCATGAGTGGTGGCAGTTATTACGTTCCCGCAACCAGTAAATGGCCGGCGCTGGGTTCATTGGCACTCGGGACGATGATGGTCGGCACTGGCATGGTGCTGGTGCATGGGCGCGGAACCCTTGTTTCGCTGGTCGGCCTGGTGGGGGTTGTCGCCGTCATGGCGCTGTGGTTCCGCGACGTGGTCAAGGAGTCCCGCAGCGGCCTCTACGATACGCAGATGGATCGCTCGTTCCGCTGGGGCATGGGCTGGTTTATCTTCTCCGAAGTGATGTTCTTCGCCGCCTTTTTCGGTGCGCTCTTCTACGTACGCACCTTTGCCATCCCCTGGTTGGCAGGCGAGGGCACCAAGGGGGCGACGGCGTTGCTGTGGCCGGAGTTCACGGCGCACTGGCCCCTGCTGAGCCCGCCCGATGCCTCCGTGGCCGGACCGGCCCAGGTGTTCAGTCCTTGGCATCTGCCGTTGGTCAACACGCTGATTCTGGTGTCATCGAGCATTACGCTGACCGTGGCTCACGAGGCGTTGAAGGAGGGCAAGCGTCAGGTCTGTCGCAACTGGCTGGCGGGAACCGTCCTGCTGGGCCTTTGCTTCATCACCATCCAGGCGGTGGAGTATTACGAAGCCTATGCCCACTACGGCATCACGCTGGAATCCGGCATCTACGGCGCCACTTTCTTCATCCTGACCGGCTTCCACGGCCTGCACGTGATCATCGGCACGTTGATACTCATCGTCATGTTGTTCCGTGTGATGCGCCATCACTTTTCGCCCGAGGAGCACTTCGGCTTCGAGGCGTCATGCTGGTACTGGCACTTCGTCGATGTGGTCTGGGTGGGGCTGTTCCTGTTCGTCTACGTGTTCTGACGCAGGTGCAACGCCACGGCGCGACATTCGGCAGTCAGGGCCTCAAGCGGGGCCCAGGCTGCCAAAGTAGAAACCGTAGAACAACAGGGCCAGCAGTAGCGCCGCCAGGGACACGCGGATTTTCAGCGAAACCAGCAGGCGCCTCGAACTGGAGTCGTCACGGAGGAGAAAGCCGACGCCGGCGGCAAGGCTGGCCAGCATGGCCAGGAACACGACGACTATCAGGGTCTTGAGGAACATGAATCACTCCATCGGGAGACAGGGAGTCGGGAGCTGGCGACTGGCTGCCTGGTTCACTTTCTGGTCACTATTGGTGGCGCTGGGCCTGTTCCTTGGACTATGGCAGTGGGAACGGGCCGCCGACAAGCGCGACTACCTGACGCGGCTTGACGCGGCGCCAACGCTTGAGGCACCGCGTGAAGCGCCGCCCGAGGGGACTCACCTGGTCCTGCGCGGCTACTATCTGGCGGAGCAGACGCTTTTTCTCGACAATCGCACCCACGAGGGTAACCTGGGCGTTGCGGTTCTCACGCCGCTACGCAGCGAAGATGGCCGCCTATGGTTGATTCAGCGCGGCTTTCTCGCCACCGGCCCGAGTCGGGATACCCCACAGGTGGAGACGCCCGAGGGTGAGGTGAGGGTGGAAGGGCGTTGGCAGGTGGCGCATGACGGGGCGCCGCTGTTCGGCCCCAACCATGAAGGGCGCAGGCTACAGCGAATCGAGCTCTCCGCATGGGGTCTCGAGGAGGGCTTCGCCCACGCTGGCTGGATGCATCTCGAACGTGGCCCGGGGACGCTGGAATCCTGGTGGGAGCCCAGCGTCGTGCCGCCCAGTCGACACATCGGCTACGCCGTTCAATGGTGGGGTCTGGCTCTTGCCGCACTGCTGACCATGCTTCTCGGCGGCCGCAGGCTGGTCAGGGACCGGCGCTCCGCCCGCAGCAAGGCCACGGGAAATGAACCCTCCGAGGAGACTCAAGCGTGCAGCAAGTCATGAACGCAAGACAGCAACGCTTCAAGCTGCTGGCATTGATCGTCATCTTCGCGGCACCTGTCATCGTAGCCTGGGTCATGGTGCATTGGCGCATCGGCATTCCCGAGCAGCGCACGGCTCATGGTGAATTGGCACCGGCCGTACCGCAGCTGGCCGAGTGGCCCTTGACCGAACCCTACGATTCTCTGGATGGCGGAGACTGGGTGCTGGCGTTCGATTGCACGGGCGCTTCCTGCGCCGCGGAGGCTGATCGCTGGTGGCGCCTGCATCGTGCCCTGGGTCGCGAGGCGCCGCGAGTCACCCGGTTGAGGATTGGGGGAGAAGAGGACCTGCTGCCTGGTGAAGTGGGAAGCCAGTGGCAGGCGTTGCCCGTCTGGCAGAGCCCTGGGCAGGTCTGGGTGCTCGATCCCGAGGGCAAGGCCGTGCTGACCTATGACCGCGAGGTCGAGGTTCGGCACGTCATGGATGACGTAAGCCACCTGTTGCGCATGAACCCTGACCGGCGGGCGACGCCGGAACTGGACGACAGTCACCGCTGACATGACGCCGCTTGCCATGCGAGACAAGACGAGGCCAAGGAGAGTGAACGACATGCAGGGCGCTTCGATGCCGAACTCTCACCGCCAGGCTGATCTGCCTCGGCTACGCCTGCTGTTGGCTCTGAGCCTGGCAGGTGTCGTTTTTACCACCGTGGTGATTCTCATCGGGGTCGGTACCCGTTTGGTGGATGCGGGGCTGGGTTGCCCCGACTGGCCGGGTTGCTACGGCCACCTGGTCGTGCCCGATGCCGAGCGTGCCATGACGCACTCTCCGGATGCGCCGCTCGAGGTCTTCAAGGCTTGGGTGGAGATGGTGCATCGCTATGTCGCCTCGTTACTGGGCCTGCTGGTTCTCGGCCTGCTTGCGCTAGGTGCAGGATTGCGGCGGCGCCCCGGCTACCCCTGGATGACCAGCGTGGCGCTATTGGCGGTAATCCTCCTGCAGGGTGCCTTCGGTGCCTTCACCGTGACCCTCAAGCTGTGGCCGCAGGTCGTCACGCTCCATCTGCTGGGAGGGCTCACGGTACTGGTGCTGTTCCTGTGGCTGCACTTGAGCTTGCGGCGCTTCGCCAAGGGCGATGCGATGAACGTGCCTCGGCGACGCGTGACACCCCTGTGGGGGCTGGCCATGCTGCTCCTGGTGCTCCAGCTGGCACTGGGGGGCTGGGTATCGAGCAACTATGCCGGCATCGCTTGCCAGGGGTTTCCCACCTGCAACGGGCAGTGGTGGCCGGAGATGGACTGGAGCGAAGGGTTCCATCTCACCCAGACAGTGGGGCCCAACTACCTGTACGGAAAGCTGCATGCCGATGCGCGTACCGCCATCCATCAGGGGCATCGTATCGGCGCGTTGCTGCTGGGACTGGTGCTGGCGGTCCTGGCGACGCGCTACTGGAGCGAGGCACGCATGCGGCCCTGGCTCGGCGGCCTCGTTCTCGCTTATGGTATTCAACTGAGCCTAGGCATCGCCAATGTGCTGATGTGGCTGCCCTTGTGGTTGGCTCTGCTGCATACGGCCGGCGCCGTGTCGCTGGTCCTGTTGCTGGCATTGGCGGTCTGGCATTGGCGGGAAACGGCCGTGGAGGCTGCAGGTACAACACGAAGCGACAAGGAGTGGGTGCATGTCTAACGCGCTGCAGAAGCGGATGGGTGTGAAGCGCGTGCTGTTGTCTCAGTGGGATGTTGCCGACTGGACCTGGCAGGACCTGCTCACGCTATGCAAGCCCAGGGTGGTGGTGGTGATGCTGGCCTGTGCGCTGGTGGGGATGGCCCTGGCCACGCCGACGTTGCCTTCGCCGTCGACGGTGATATTCGGCCTGGCCGGTATCGGCATGGCGGCCGGCGGGGCGGCGGCGTTCAATCATATCGTCGATCGCAGGCTCGATGCGATGATGCTGCGCACCTCGCAGCGACCGCTGGCGAGTCAGCGGATGCCCACGGTGCTGGCGCTGGGATGGGCAACGCTGCTCTCCGTTGCCGGCATCCTGCTGCTGCTGTGGCAGGTCAATGCGCTCACCGCCTGGCTGACCCTGGGGTCTCTGATCGGTTACGCCCTCATTTATACCGCTTTCCTCAAGCGAGCGACGCCGCAGAATATCGTGATTGGCGGCGTGGCCGGCGCCGCGCCGCCCATGCTGGGCTGGACCGCTGTGACCGGACAGCTGGGGCCGGAGCCGCTGCTGCTGGTGCTGATCGTGTTCGCCTGGACGCCGCCGCACTTCTGGGCATTGGCGATCCACAAGCGTGACGAGTATGCCCGGGCCGGCGTGCCGATGCTGCCGGTCACTCACGGCGAGGCATTCACCCGGCTTCAGGTGTGGCTCTATGGCTGGCTGACGGTAGCCGTCACGCTGCTGCCCTTCGTTATCGGCATGAGCGGGGCCGTCTACCTGTTAGGGGTCATGGCGCTCAATGCCCGCTTCATGTACTGGAACTGGAAAGTCTGGCGTGGAGCGGACCCCAAGGCCCCTCTGGCCGCCTTCTGGTTCTCGATCCGCTATATCCTCGGCGTATTCGGCATCTTGCTGCTCGATCACTACACCGGCATATGGATGCTCATTGCCGCGACGGGACAGGGTTGAAGCACTACACGAGCGAGAGCGAGCGGCAAAGACACCCGGCATTCGCCGGGTGTCTTGCGTATGGCGGGCATGCGTCAGGCCTATCGCGCGGGCGCAGGTCATCACGGTGACGAAAAAGAATCTCAGTGCCGATAGGCGTTCGTGCGGAGCGAACCGGAGCCATGGGGTGAATCGGCTTGCCCTGTGCTCGCCAACGGCTTGCGTTACAATTCGATCTGGAACCTACAGCCTGGAGATTCGATGACGACCACAACGGCATTGATCCTGCTCGCCCTTGCCCTGGCCATCGTTGCCGGCCTGGCGGCCTATGCCTTCACCCTCTGGCGCGAGGTGAAGCGACGGGAAGCCTTTCGCGAGGAGGAACTGCGTCGGGCTCACGAGAACTGCCTGGCCAATCTAGAGATCGTGGCTTCCTCGCTGCTGCAGGAACAGGTCGACGTCACGGAAGGGGCCTGGCGCTGCAAGCTGCTCCTCGACATTCTTGACCCACGCCTGCTGGAGCGCCCCGATTTTCAGGCCTTCAGCGAGGTCTATAGCCGCACGCAGCATCTGCACACCCACTCTGCGCGCAAGGCGCTGGCGCCACGCGACCGCATGCGTGAGGATCGCCAGCGCCTCGAAATCGAGGCGGAGTGGCGCCAGCCCGTCTTGAAAGCGGCGGAAGAGGTGCTTCGGTTTCGTCGCGGTTGGCCGGATAGCCTGCATTGATAACTATACAACGGCTCTACAGCACGGTATGTTGGCAGCGCTTTGTGTACTCCAAGCTAAGCATTGGCCGTTCCCGGGTTTTTTCTGGCAGAAAACCGCATGGCACCATCCAAAGGAGTGAAACGGCCCTTTGAGCAAGGCCGATAACGGCCTACACTTGAAGCCGTTGGGTCAATGAATGTCCTGACCATCGGGTGTTCGCATTTGCATAGCCCCGAGATGAAATCAAGAAGGAGTCTTGCAATGAAAAAATCAACGACTGGCTTGTTGTTGGGTTCTGCCCTGGTAGTCGGCCTTTCCGGCTGTGCCACGGATTTTCAGAGAGGTGGTGACAGGGCTGGCGGTACTGCGACGGCCTCGACAGGTAATGCCTGGTATCAGCAGCCCGTGGTGTGCGGTATCGCTGGTGGCTTGATTGGCGGAAGCATCGGCTATGCAACCAGCGGCCAATCCGACGAGGAAGAAGGCACCGCAACTGGTGCCGTCGCGGGTTCCGCTATCGGTGCGCTGCTGTGCGCCGATCGTACGCCTGAGCCGGTTGCCGAGCCCGAGCCGATGCCCGAGCCCGAGCCCGAGCCTGCACCGGTGACCGAGTTCGAGCCGGTGACGCTGGAAAGCGACGTGAACTTCGCCTTCGACTCTGCCGAGATCCGTCCGGAGGCGCACCGGACCCTCGATGAGGTGGCGACCACGCTGCGTGAGAACTCCAATCTGCGGGTTCGCATCGAAGGTCATACCGACCACGTTGGTTCGGCACAGTACAACCAGGACCTGTCTCAGCGTCGCGCCGATTCGGTCAGAGACTACCTGGTTTCCCGCGGCATCGCCGAGAACCGCATGACGACTCGCGGCTTTGGTGAAGAGCGTCCGGTCGCGTCCAACGAGACCGACCAGGGCCGTGCCCAGAACCGTCGTGTCGAGATCCTGAACTGGGATTGATCGAAGCGCTACGGGCGATTCGCCCGCCATCGCTTCCAGCAGGGGCACCTTCGGGTGCCCCTGCTGCGTCTGGGAGCCATGCGGCATGGCGTAGCCAGGTGAGATTCTGTTAGTCTTGTCGGCTGCCGTGACGTGCAGCGGGGCCACTGCGTGTGGACCCCGTATCGCCCAGGGTAATGGGCGGGCTGCACGTTTGCTAACCGGCATTCGCTATTCTGATCTTTCGCTATATCAACCGCGACACGTGATCCCTGGTATGGATCACCACTGCGCAAAGGACGCTTCGATGCCCATCGTGACCCTGCCGGACGGCAGCCAGAGAACCTTCGACGAACCCATTAGCGTGATGCAGCTGGCCGAATCCATCGGCCCGGGACTGGCCAAGGCCTGCGTGGCAGGCAAGATCGACGGCGTGCTGGTGGACGCTGCCGACCTCATCGACCATGACGCTGAGGTAGCCATCATCACGACACGCGACCCCGAGGGCCTCGAGGTCATTCGTCATTCATGCGCGCACCTCGTCGGGCACGCGGTGAAGCAGCTCTACCCCGAGGCCAAGATGGCCATCGGCCCGGTGATCGAGGACGGCTTCTATTACGACATCGATTTCGGCCGCTCGGTAACGCCGGATGATCTCGCTGCCATTGAAACGCGCATGAAGGAGCTGATCGATAGCGAATACGACGTGGTGCGCGAATACGTCGACCGCGACAAGGCTCTCGAAACCTTTCAGCAGCGCGACGAGCCCTACAAGCAGGAAATTGTAAGCGATATTCCGGCAGGCGAGACGATTCGCCTCTATTACCACAAGGAATACACCGACATGTGCCGGGGGCCCCATGTGCCCAATACCCGGCACTTGAAGGCGTTCAAGTTGACCAAGCTGGCCGGCGCCTACTGGCGCGGTGACGCCAGCAAGCCGATGCTGACCCGCGTCTACGGCACCGCCTGGGGTGACAAGAAGCAGCTCAAGGCCTACCTGCAGCGACTCGAGGAGGCCGAGAAGCGCGACCATCGCAAGCTGGCGCGCAAGCTCGACTACTTCCACATGCAGGAAGAGGCGCCGGGCATGGTGTTCTGGCATCCCAAGGGGTGGACGCTGTGGCAGGTCGTCGAACAGTACATGCGAAACGTCTATCGGGAGGGCGGCTACCAGGAGATTCGCTGCCCCCAGATCATGGACGTCTCGCTGTGGAAGAAATCCGGCCACTGGGACAACTACGCCGAAAACATGTTCTTTACCGAGTCGGAGAAGCGCGAGTACGCGCTGAAGCCGATGAACTGTCCGGGGCATGTCCAGGTCTTCAACTCCGGTCTTCGCAGCTATCGTGAGCTGCCGGTGCGCTACGGTGAGTTCGGCGGTTGCCACCGCAACGAGCCGTCGGGTGCACTGCATGGCATCATGCGCGTGCGTGCCTTTACCCAGGACGACGGCCACGTCTTCTGTACCGAAGCCCAGATCGAGCCGGAAGTGACGGCGTTTCATCGCCAGGCGCTCAAGGTCTATCGCGACTTCGGTTTCGAGGACATCGCCGTCAAGATCGCTCTGCGACCGGAAAAGCGGCTCGGCAGCGATGAGGTATGGGATCGTGCCGAAGCCGCACTGCGCGGGGCGCTGTCAGCCTGTGAGGTTGAGTGGGAAGAGCTTCCCGGCGAGGGCGCCTTCTACGGCCCCAAGATCGAATACCACATGAAGGATTGCCTGGGCCGCGAGTGGCAGGTCGGCACCATGCAGGTCGATTTCATGATGCCGACCCGCCTCGGCGCCCAGTACGTGACTGAAGAGGGCGATCGCAAGCCACCGGTCATGCTGCATCGTGCTATTGTGGGGTCGATGGAGCGCTTCATCGGCATCCTGATCGAGCATTATGCCGGTTCCATGCCGCTGTGGCTGGCGCCGGAGCAGGCGGTGGTAATGATCATCACCGATGCCCAGCGCGACTACGCCAGGAAACTCGAGCGCCGCTTGCAGAAAATTGGCCTTCGCGTCAAGGCGGACTTGAGGAATGAGAAGATCGGCTTTAAAATCCGCGAACATACGTTGCAGAAGGTTCCCTATCTCCTGGTGGTAGGAGATAAGGAAGTCGAAGCCGACTCGGTTGCCGTGCGAACGCGCAGCGGCGAAGATCTGGGCACCATGACCGTCGATGCCTTCATCGAACGGGTGGAGGCGGAAGGTCTTTGACCCAGGTGGGGTAAAGACAGGTTGGTAACGACATCGTCAATTACCGGAACGGAGACGGAACGATCAAGCGAAGCAGCCAACGCGCACGTCCTCAGGACAAGCGCCCCCCAATGAACGAGCGGATTACCGAGGATCAGGTACGCCTGATCGACAGCGACGGCGAGCAGCTGGGCGTCGTGCCCACCAGCGAAGCGCTCGAGCGTGCCGAAGCGGCCGGTCTAGACCTCGTCCAGATTTCCAATGCCGATCCGATCGTCTGCAAGATCATGGATTACGGCAAGTTCGTCTTTGAGCAAAAAAAGCAGAAATCGGCTCAGAAGAAGAAGACGAAGCAGATTCAGGTCAAGGAAGTCAAATTCCGGCCTGGCACCGACGAGGGCGACTATCAGGTCAAGCTTCGTAACCTGATCCGCTTCCTCGAAGGTGGCGACAAGGGCAAGGTCACGCTGCGTTTTCGCGGCCGTGAAATGGCGCACCAGGACATCGGCCGCAAGCTGATGGAGCGGATCGCCGCGGATCTCGAGGACATCGGGACCGTGGAGTCCTTCCCCAAGATGGAAGGGCGCCAGATGACCATGATCATTGCCCCCAAGAAGAAGTGATCCGAAGGCCAGTCAAACGGATGGCCGGTGCAAGCCGGCCATCGGCCACGGATTTTCTGAAAAATCTCGAGCGGAGTTAGTCTCATGCCGAAAATCAAGAGCAACAGCGGCGCTGCCAAGCGCTTCAAGAAGACGGCCAACGGCTTCAAGCACAAGCAGTCGTTCCGTAGCCACATCCTGACCAAGAAGTCGACCAAGCGGAAGCGTCAACTGCGCGGTATGAAGCAGATCCACGACGCCGACAAGGCCCTGATCCAGCGCATGCTGCCGAATCTGTAAGCCTTTGGTTACCCACTTTAACGTCAGGAGAAAGCCATGACTCGTGTCAAGCGTGGTGTCGTCGCTCGTCGTCGTCACAAGAAGATTCTCAAGCTGGCCAAGGGCTACTACGGTGCCCGTTCGCGCGTCTTTCGCGTGGCCAAGCAGGCAGTCATCAAGGCAGGTCAGTATGCCTACCGTGACCGTCGCCAGCGCAAGCGTCAGTTCCGTGCCCTGTGGATCCAGCGTATCAACGCCGGTGCCCGTCAGCACGGCCTGTCCTACAGCCGCTTCGTCGGTGGCCTGAAGAAGGCCGGGATCGAGATCGACCGCAAGGTGCTGGCCGACCTGGCCGTTCACGAGAAGGCGGCTTTCGCTGCCATCGTCGAGAAGGCCAAGGCTGCCCAGTAATACATCGACCGTTGGCGTTGGGCCGGTTCCGGTCGGCCCATCACGATGCCGAACCGTCGCAGGGGAAGAGCAGCCGCTCTTCCCCTGTTTTTTTACGACGCGCCTTCAACGCGTAAACAGCAGGACAACGAACTTCGGAGCTCAACGGATGGACCATCTACCAACACTGGTCACCGAGGCCCGTCAGGCCATTCAGGCCGCCGTGAGCATCGCGGCGCTCGATGAGTTGCGGGTGCGCTACCTCGGCAAGAAAGGCGAGATCACTGCTCAACTCAAGGGGTTGGGCAAGCTGCCGGCGGACGAGCGTCCCGCTGCCGGGGAGCGTATCAACCAGGCCAAGCAGGTGCTGATGGAAGAGCTCGAGGCGCGTCGTGAAGCACTGGCGAAAGCGGCTCTCGATGCGCAACTTGCAGCCGAGCGCATCGACGTGACCCTGCCGGGGCGCGGCCAGGCGAACGGCGGCCTCCACCCGGTCACCCTGACCCTGGAGCGGATCGAGGGGTTGTTCAGCCGTATCGGCTATCACGTTGCCGTGGGGCCGGAGATCGAGGACGACTACCATAACTTCGAAGCGCTCAACATCCCGGCGCATCATCCGGCACGGGGCATGGCCGATACCTTCTACTTCGACGCGACTCGCTTGCTGCGCACCCATACCTCGCCAGTGCAGGTGCGCACGATGAAGGAGCAGGCACCGCCGATTCGCATTGTCTGCCCCGGGCGTGTCTATCGCAGCGATTCCGACCTGACCCATACGCCCATGTTTCATCAGGTGGAGGGGCTGCTGGTCGACGAGGACGTGAGCTTCGCCGACCTCAAGGGCACCATCGAGGATTTCCTCCATGCCTTCTTCGAGCGCGACGACCTGTCGGTGCGTTTCCGGCCCTCCTATTTTCCCTTCACGGAGCCTTCCGCCGAAGTCGATATACAGTGCGTAATGTGCTCGGGTGAGGGCTGCCGGGTCTGCTCTCATAGCGGGTGGCTGGAAGTCATGGGCTGCGGCATGGTGCATCCGGAGGTCTTCCGGCATTCCGGCATCGACTCGGAGCGTTACAAGGGCTTCGCCTTCGGCATGGGGGCCGAGCGCCTGGCCATGTTGCGCTACGGCGTCAACGACCTGCGCATGTTCTTCGACAACGATCTGCGCTTCCTGCGCCAGTTCGCTTGACCGTCCGCTGCTGAATACAGGATTTGCCATGAAATTTTCCGAACAGTGGCTGCGTGAGTGGGTATCGCCGCAGCTGGGCGCGCAAGCGCTGGCCGACCAGATCACCATGGCCGGCCTGGAGGTGGATGCCGTCGAGCCCGTGGCAGCGGCCTTTCTCGGCGTCGTGGTGGCCGAGGTCGTCGATAAACGGCAGCACCCCGATGCGGATAAGCTCAACGTCTGCCTGGTGGCCGATGGAAGCGGCGAGCCGGTGCAGGTGGTTTGCGGCGCACCCAACGTGGCGGTGGGGCAGAAGGTGCCGTTTGCCCGTGTGGGTGCGGTGCTTCCGGGCGACTTCAAGATCAAGAAGGCCAAGCTGCGTGGTGTCGAGTCGCGTGGCATGATCTGCTCCGCTTCCGAGCTGGGGCTGGCCGAGGAGACCTCGGCGGGTATTCTGGAACTGCCTGGCGATGCCCCGGCGGGCGAGGATTTTCGCGCCTGGATGGGCCTTGACGATAACACCATCGAGGTGGATCTGACGCCCAACCGTGGCGACTGCTTGAGCCTCAAGGGTCTGGCGCGGGAGGTCGGGGTGTTGAACCGACTGCCGGTGACGCCGCCTGCCATCGCGCCGATCGCCCCGCGGCACGACGAGACCTTCCCGGTACGCGTCGAAGACACCGAGCGCTGCCCGCGCTATATCGGCAGACTGATCAAAGGCATCGACGTTACCGCGGCCACACCGCTATGGATGGTCGAGCGCTTGCGTCGCAGCGGGATCCGCTCCATCGACCCGGTGGTCGACGTGACCAACTACGTGATGCTGGAGCTGGGCCAGCCGCTGCATGCCTTCGACCGAGAGAATCTGCACGGAGCGGTGGTGGTGCGGCTGGCTCGCGAAGGCGAACGGCTGGTGCTGCTCGACGGTCAGGAGATCGTGCTGAACGCCTCGACGCTGGTGATTGCCGACGAGCGCGGGCCGCTGGCGATTGCCGGTGTCATGGGCGGCGAGCATTCCGGCGTCGGGCCGGCAACCCGCGACATCTTTCTCGAATCCGCCTTTTTCTCGCCGCTGGCGGTGGCCGGCCAGGCGCGTTCCTATGGATTGCACACCGATGCGTCGCATCGCTTCGAGCGAGGCGTCGACCCGCAGCTCACCCGCGATGCGGTGGAGCGTGCCACGGCACTGCTGATGCAGATCACCGGCGGCGAGCCAGGGCCGTTGGTAGAAGTGGCGAGCGAGGCTGACCTGCCCGGCGAGCGAGAGGTCACGCTACGTGCGACGCGGCTCGAGCAGGCGCTGGACAAGGCGCTGCCTGCCGAAGACGTACAGGACATTCTCGAACGACTCGGCATGCAGGTTCACCGTATCGAGAGCGGATGGCAGGCCAAGGTGCCGAGCTGGCGCTTCGACATCGCCATCGAAGAGGATCTGATCGAGGAAGTGGCCCGCATCCATGGCTATAACCGTCTGCCGTCACGTCGCCCTGCGGCCCGGCTTGCGCTGCGTCCCGACAACGAGGCGCGAACGCCTCTGGCCAGGCTGCGACGCCAGATGGTGGCGCGTGGTTACCAGGAGGCGATCACGTACAGCTTCGTCGCTCCGGAACTGCAGCAGGCATTGCTGCCGGAAGCGGTCTCCCCGCGCCTGGCCAATCCCATCTCCAGCGATCTGGCGGTGATGCGGGCGAGCCTGTTTCCTGGCCTGATCCGTGCGCTCGAATATAACCTCAATCGCCAGCAGACGCGGGTGCGGCTGTTCGAGACCGGCCTGGTCTTTCGCGGTGAGCTGGACGAACTGGTCCAGACGCCCATGGTCGGGGCGCTCGTTTGCGGCCCCCGGGTGCCCGAGGGCTGGGCCGCGGACCGGGAGAAGGTCGATTTCTTCGACCTCAAGGGCGACCTGGAGAGTCTTATCGCCCTGGGCGGCGAGCCGGATGCCTGGCGCTTCGAGCCCGGCGAGCACCCCGCGTTGCACCCCGGCCAGTCTGCCCGCATCGTGTACCAGGGTGAGCCGGTGGGCTGGATCGGGGCCCTGCATCCTGCGGCCAAGTCACGGCTGGGGCTGAAGGCCGAGGCGTTCCTTTTCGAAGTGCGTCAGGAGGCGCTGACCCGTGGCAGGCTCCCTGCGTTCGAGCCGCTCTCGCGTTTTCCCGAAGTGCGCCGGGATCTGGCTTTCCTGCTCGGTGAGGAGAAGCCGGTGCAGGCCATGCTGGATTGCGTCCGTCAGCGGGCAGGGCAGTGGCTGAGAGAGTTGCGGTTGTTCGACGTCTATCAGGGCAAGGGGGTGCCGGAGGGAAGCAAGAGTGTTGCCTTGGGCTTGACCTGGCAGCATCCTTCACGCACGCTGAATGACGAAGAAATCAATCAGTTGGTCGATGCCATCGTCGCCGAGTCGCATCAGCTGTTGGGGGCCGAGTTGCGCGGATGAGCGCCTGAGGCTACCGGAGCGACAAGGCGGCGGGCTGGACCGCCACTCTGAGGAGAGGACATGGGAGCGTTGACCAAGGCGGAACTGGCCGAACACCTGAACGCCGAGCTGGGGCTGACAAAGCGCGAAGCCAAGGCGATGGTAGAGGCGTTCTTCGAGGAGATTCGGGCATGCCTGCGCGAGAACGAGCAGGTCAAGCTGTCGGG
This sequence comes from Billgrantia hypersalina, assembly GCF_052584175.1. Lineage (NCBI taxonomy): Bacteria > Pseudomonadati > Pseudomonadota > Gammaproteobacteria > Oceanospirillales > Halomonadaceae > Billgrantia > Billgrantia hypersalina. Next base: position 128,173 of record NZ_JBMIQI010000018.1, on the reverse strand, counting down.
CTTCGGCAACTTCGACCTGCGCGACAAGCGTGAGCGGCCCGGACGCAACCCGAAGACAGGTGAAGAGATACCCATTTCGGCACGTCGTGTCGTGACGTTCCGGCCCGGACAGAAGTTGAAGAGTCAGGTCGAGCGCTACGAAGGTCCGCCGCCCAGCTGATGCGAAGTTCCAGGATGCCACCCAATGGGTGGCATCCTGGCGTTGGGGCCCACGTTCCGGTTGGCTAGACGCCGCCGCCTCTCTCCATGAGCCACGTGATGACCACCTTGAAGATGTAGCCCATCATGCCGGCGCCAAGCACCACGAAGAGCATGAGGGTGCCGAAGCGGCCTGCCTGGGATTTCTTGGCCAGGTCCCAGATGATAAAGCCCATGAACAGGATCAGTCCGCCAATCATCAGCGGGGTCACCCAGGCTTCGAACGTCTGCGTTTGCAGCATGTCGCCTCCTCGAACCAGAAGGCGGCCATTATACTCTGACACTGTGCGTGCTGCCTGCGACAGCGCGTCGCTGAATCGCAGCCCGGCCGCCGAACTGCGGCAACGGCGCGTTGCGTGGTATCATCCCGTTGAATTCGTAAGGTTTATTGCTGACATGCCACAGTTGAAGATCTTCGTAGGTACCATGTATGGCGGCGCGCTCGACGTCGCCGAGCAGGTCAGCCCGCTGTTCGAGGCGGCCGGCTACGAGACTGCGATCCTCGAGCAGCCGAAGCTTGAGGACTTGACGGAAGACCGGCCCGACCTGGCGCTGTTTTGCGTCTCCACGACGGGAAGCGGTGATTTCCCCGGCAATTTCGTGCCCTTGGCACGAGGGCTCGACGAGCAGAGCCCCGCACTGGTGGGGCTGCGCTACGGGCTGATCGCCCTGGGCGATAGCTCCTATGGCGAAACCTTCTGCGGGGCGGGGCGTCGCCTCGACGAGATGCTCGAGGGGCTAGGTGCCGTCCGCCTGGGAGAGCGGCTGGAAGTCGATGCCATGGAAACCTTCATGGCCGACGATGCCGCGCTTCCCTGGGTCGAAGAATGGATCGAAACCCAGCAGCTCAAGGTGGCCTGATGAATGCCGCGCCGACTGCTGAGCGGCTGAGCCTGCTGGTGGGACTGCTGGCGTTGATGCTTGCCACCGTCCCGCGCTATCTCGCCGGTGATCATGACAATCGCTTGGCCCTGATCACGATTGCCATGGTGGTGGTGGCGGGCGCTGCCGTCATGACCTGGCGTCTGCTCGATGCGGGTGAGCGCGCCCGCCTGCCACGGCTCGCCAGGCGGCTGGGCGTGGCACTGTTGGCCGGCCTGGCGCTGATGGGACTCTGGCATGCGCTTTTCACGGCATGGCTGAGCTGGCAGCTGCTGATCGCCCATGCCGCCACCCTGGGATTGCTGCTGCATGCCCTGTGGCTTTGGTGGCGGCCCGCGCCGTAGCTGGAGCGGCACGCGGTGTCGCCGGCCCGCTTGCCTTCCCCCCCGCGGGTCTCGACCGCTTCAGGCGAGCCGGTAGCAGGGCTGGTATTCCTGGCCGGGCAGTTTCATGCGGCCCTGGGCAACGAAGGAACTCAGCAACTCGTCCAGCCTGCGCATCAGTTCCGGCTCGGCGTGCAATTGGAAGGGGCCATGCGCCTCGATGGCACGCAGTCCCTGCTCCTTCACGTTGCCCGCCACGATGCCCGAGAACGCCCGTCTGAGGTTGGCGGCCAGTTCATGTACGGGCTGGTCGCGGTGCAGTGCCAGGCTGGCCATGGCGGCGTGGGTCGGTTCGAAGGTTTCCTGAAAATTGCGCGCGATGGTCAGTCGCCAGTTGTAGTGGAAGGCATCCTGGTGGGCGCGGCGAAACTCGGTGACGCTGTCGATGCCCTGGCGCATGAGGCGTGCCACCTCGGGCGGGTCGTCGACGACGATGCGATACTTGTCGCGAACCGCTTCGCCCAGGGTGTAGACCAGGAACTCGTCGATGCGCTGGAAGTAATCGGCCGAGTTGGCGGGGCCGGTGAAAATGACGGGCAGGGCCATGTCTTCGTTGTCGGGGTGCAGAAGGATGCCCAGCAGGTAGAGAATCTCTTCCGCCGTACCGACGCCGCCGGGAAAGACCACGATGCCGTGACCAAGCCTGACGAAGGCTTCCAGGCGCTTCTCGATGTCGGGCATGACCACCAGCTCGTTGACCAGGGGATTCGGCGCTTCGGCAGCGATGATGCCGGGCTCGGAAATCCCCAGGTAGCGACCATCGGCAATGCGCTGCTTGGCATGCGCCAGGTTGGCCCCCTTCATCGGCCCTTTCATGGCGCCGGGGCCGCAGCCGGTGCAGACGTCCAGCTCGCGCAGGCCCAGGTGGTAGCCCACGTCCTTGGTGTAGTCATATTCCTCGCGGGTAATCGAGTGCCCGCCCCAGCACACCACGATGCCGGGGTCGCGGCCGGGCTTCAGCGTGCCGGCCTTGCGCAGGATATGGAACACGGCATTCGTGGTGCCTTCTCCGGTGGTCAGATCGAAGCGGCGATGCTGCTGGATCTCGTTGTAGACATAGACGATATCGCGCAGTACGGAGGAGAGGTGCTCGCGAATGCCACGGATCATCTTGCCATCGACGAAGGCTTCGGCCGGGGCGTTGGTTACCTTGAGGCGGATGCCGCGATCCTGCTGGATCACCTCGATATCGAAATCGCGATAGGTCTCCATCAGCACCAGGCTGTCATCGGTAACGCTGCCGGAGCTGAGCACGGCGAGCGAACAGCGGCGCAGCAGGTCATGCAAGCCGGCCTTGGAGGTGTCGCGCAGGCGGTTGACCTCGTGCTGAGAAAGCACTTCCAGGCTTCTCAGGGGGGAGACGGTGGCGGAGATGGTGTCGGGCATGAAACGGTCCTTGTGCGGTCGGCTCAACCCCCGTCGGCCGCGCCGCCCAGCATGACGCGGCGAGCGGACGGGGAGTCATTCATCATTCATCGATACGTCATGCGATGCTATCACGCCGTCTGGAATGGCGCAGCGCTGCGCCGCCGGGGCTGCAGTGGTAGGATAGCGCTATCCGGTCTCGGTTCTTGACCCCCGTTGCAAGTGATGCGCCATGTTCAACGCACAGTATTTTCGCACCTTCATCACGCTGGTCGAGACCGGTAGCTTTACGCGTACGGCGCGACACCTCGACATGACCCAGCCCGGGGTCAGCCAGCACGTGCGCAAGTTGGAGCAGTATCTCGACAAGCCGCTGCTGGAGCGCCAGGGCCGGCGTTTTACCCTGACCGAAGCCGGGCGGCGCGCCTACGACTACGGCTTGCGGCTGTTCGCCGAGCATGAGCAGTTCCGCCATTCGCTGGACGACGATGCGCTGGATACCGGCGAGTGCCGTATCGCCTCGCCGGGTAGCGTCGGGCTGATGTTCTATCCCTACATCCTGGGCCAGCAGCAGATGTCACCAGGGCTGACGGTCAGCTACAGCTTCGCCTTCAGTCACGAGATCGTCTCGGACGTGCTGGCCGGCCGCCATGACCTGGGGATCGTCACCGAACCGATTCGCCATCCGGAACTGAACTGCAGCCGCTGGCATCAGGAGCCGCTATGCCTGGTGGTCCCGGCCGACTTCGCCGGGACCTCGCTCGCCGAGCTGATGGGCATCGGTTTCATCAATTACTCCGATGGCGTCAATCATGCCGGAGCGCTATTGCGCAGTAATTTCCCTGACGAGTTCCGTTCCATGAGCCAGTTCCGTCGCCAGGGGTTCACCAATGAGGTGGCCATGGTGCTGGATGCCGTGGCGCGTGGCCTCGGTTTTACCGTGGTATCTCGGCTGGTGCTGGAAACCTCGCCCTGGCAGCGGCAGGTCAAGGAGCTCGACCTGCCCATAACGGAACACGAAACTCTCCATCTGGTGACCCGGGCGGGTACCACCATGCCGCGCCGCTATGCGCGATTGCTGGAGGGTTTCCGTGAGCAGCGCATGCGAGAACGCTTCGGTTACGGCGATATCGCGGCTTCACTCTAGCGGTGGGCCGGGGATCGCCCAACGCCAACGGCCCGCCGATTGCTCGGCGGGCCGTGGTGTTTACCGCAGCGGCAACGGATCAATCGCGATACTCGTCGATACTGGGGCAGGAGCAGACCAGTTGCCTGTCGCCGAACACGTTGTCGACGCGGTTGACCGCCGGCCAGTACTTGGCTGCCTTGACCGCCTGCGAGGGGAAGGCGCCGACCTCTCGGGTATACGAGCGCTCCCAGGCCGGATCCATCAGGTCGGCCATGGTATGCGGCGCATTCACCAGCGGATTGTCGTCGGCCGGCCATTCGCCGCGCTCGACCTGGGCGATTTCCTCGCGAATGCCGATCATGGCGTCACAGAAGCGATCGATCTCGTAGCGCGACTCCGACTCGGTGGGCTCGACCATCAGCGTGCCGGGCACCGGGAAGGACATGGTCGGCGCATGGAAGCCGTAGTCCATCAGGCGCTTGGCGATATCCTCCTCGCTGATCCCCGATGCCGCCTTGAGCGGGCGAATGTCGATGATGCATTCGTGTGCCACGGTGCCGTTGACGCCACGGTAGAGGACCGGGTAATGCTGCTCGAGGCGCTTGGCAATGTAGTTGGCGTTGAGGATGGCCAGCTCGGTTGCCTGGCGCAGCCCGCGCGCGCCCATCATCTTGATGTAGGCCCAGGAGATCGGCAGGATCGAGGCGCTGCCGTAGGCTGCGGCGGAGACGGCACCGCAATGCTCCTTCACGCCGGGGATGGGCGTCACCACATGGTTGGAGACGTAGGGGGCGAGGTGTGCCTTGACACCAATCGGACCCATGCCCGGCCCACCGCCGCCATGCGGGATGCAGAAGGTCTTGTGCAGGTTGAGATGGCTGACGTCGCCGCCGAAGTCGCCGGGGCGGGACAGACCCACCTGGGCGTTCATGTTGGCGCCATCGATGTACACCTGTCCGCCATGGCGATGGACGATGGCACACGCCTCGCGAATGCCTTCCTCGAACACGCCGTGGGTCGAGGGATAGGTGAGCATGATCGCCGACAGCGCCTCGCTATGCTGCTCGGCCTTGGCGCGGAGGTCGTCGAGGTCGATGTTGCCGTTGCTGTCGCACTCCACTACCACCACCTTCATCTGTGCCATCGCGGCGGAGGCGGGGTTGGTGCCATGAGCGGAACTCGGGATCAGGCAGACGTCGCGGTGGCCCACGCCCTGGGCGGCCTGGTAGCGGCGGATCGCCACCAAGCCGGCGTATTCGCCCTGGGCACCGGAATTGGGCTGCATCGAGATGTGGTCGTAGCCGGTTATCTCGACGAGGAATGCCGCCAACTCGTCGATCATCTGCTTGTAGCCGACCGCCTGTTCCTGCGGCACGAAGGGGTGAAGCTGGCCGAACTCGGGCCAGGTTATGGGGATCATCTCGCTGGTGGCATTGAGCTTCATGGTGCATGAACCCAGCGGAATCATCGCATGCGTGAGCGAGAGATCCTTGTTCTCCAAACGCTTGAGATAGCGCAGCATCTCGGTTTCACTGCGGAAGCGCTTGAAATTCGGGTGCGTCAGGAAATCGCTTTCGCGACGGCAGGCGACGGGAATGCCGCTGATGCCGCCTTCGGCCACCTGCTCGTCCAGCGCAGTGATCGACAGCCCGTGCTCCTCGTCGAGCAGGACGTCGAACAGGATGTCGAGGTCGTGGGCCGTGGTCGTCTCATCCAGGCTGACGCCGATGTCGCCATTGTCGAAGTAGCGCAGGTTGATCTCGTGGGTCATCGCCCGGCCGTGAATCTTGCCGCTATCGACGCCGGTGATGCGCAGGGTATCGAACCAGCTGTCGTTCGCCAGTGCCACACCCTTGGCCTTGAGGCCTTCGGCCAGGATGGTGGTCAGGCGGTGTATGCGCGTGGCGATGGTGACGAGGCCTTCGGCGCCATGATAGACGGCGTAGAAGCCGGCGATGTTCGCCAGCAGCGCCTGGGCGGTACAGATGTTGGACGTGGCCTTTTCTCGACGGATGTGCTGCTCGCGGGTCTGCATGGCCATGCGCAGGGCGGTATTGCCCCGAGTGTCCTTGGACACGCCGATGATGCGACCCGGAATGGAGCGCTTGAGCTTGTCGGTCGTGGCGAAGTAGGCGGCGTGGGGGCCGCCGTAGCCCATGGGCACGCCGAAGCGCTGGGTATTGCCGACGACGATGTCGGCCCCCAGCGCGCCCGGCTCCTTGAGCAGTACCAGGCTCATGATGTCGGCGGCCACGCAGGTCATCACGTTCTTCTCGCGTGCGGCCGCAAGCAGCGAAGCGAGGTCGTGCACGCGGCCGCTTTCACCGGGGTATTGCAGCAGGGCGCCGAATACGTCGTGCTCGGCCAGGCTCCCGGCAGGGCCGACGATCAGCTCGAAACCGAAGTAGTGGGCGCGGGTACGTACCACGTCCAGGGTCTGCGGGAGGACGTCGTCGGCGACGAAGAACGCATGGCTCTTCGATTTCTTGTTGGCCCGCTGGCACAGGGCCATGGCCTCGGCGGCGGCGGTGGCCTCGTCGAGCAGCGAGGCGTTGGCCAGTTCCATGCCGGTCAGGTCCATGACCATCTGCTGGAAGTTGAGCAGTCCTTCCAGACGGCCCTGGGCAATCTCCGGTTGGTAGGGCGTATAGGCGGTATACCAGCCAGGGTTCTCCAGCACGTTGCGTTGGATCACGGCCGGCACGTGGGTGTTGTAGTACCCTTGGCCGATATAGGTCTTGAATACCTTGTTCTGCCGCGCCAGGCGCCTGAGGTAGGCGAGTGCCTCGGCTTCGCTGCGCGGTGGATCGAGATCGAGCTCACGCCCCAGGCGGATGTCCGCCGGCACCGTCCGCTCGATCAGCGTGCCGAGGCTATCCATGTCCAACGCCGCCAGCATGGCGGCAACATCATCGGCCCCGGGGCCATTGTGGCGACGGATGAAGGCGTCATGATCGGCCAGTTCAGCCAGGCGGCGGTTGTCGTAAACCATGGAGAACCCTGTACTTTGATGGGAAAAGCCCGGCCGAGGGGCCGGGTATGTCACGATGGAAGTCAGGCGTCGCTGTCGACTACGGCCTGGTAGGCGTCGGCGTCCAGCAGGGCTTCGACGGCGGCCGCATTCTCGACTCGCACCTTCATGATCCAGCCACCCTCGTAAGGGGCTTCATTGACCGTCTCGGGTGCTTCCTCGAGGGTTTCGTTGACTTCGACGATTTCGCCGGCCAGCGGTGCGTAGAGGTCGGAAGCCGCCTTGACCGATTCGATGACGCCGAACTCTTCCCCTTTCTCCAGGGTTCGACCGACCTCGGGCAACTCGACGAACACCACGTCACCCAGGGCTTCCTGGGCATGGTCGGTGATGCCGATGGTGACGGTTCCGTCACCGTTGTCCAACACCCACTCGTGACTGTCGTTGTAACGCAGGTTGGCAGGAATCGAGCTCATGTTGATTTCCTATAAGAAAAGGTTTTCTGACTGGACGAATGCTAACGCCATTGGCGTCATTTGGCGAGTCCGAGTAGGGCGTCGCCAACGACGGCTTCGGCTTGACGCACCGATAGCGTGGCGCTTGCGACCGTGGACGTCCAGTTTCGCGATGGGTAATGCGCCTCACGGCCCGGTTGGCGCCGGTATTAGACACTACCCGAATCGGTCACTAACCTGTGTAAAGCCGCTATGCGCGTCGTTAATCGTACCTGTCGCCATTGTGGAAGCAGGCGTGCCGTTTCGTCTGTTTCCGATAAGAAACACGCGTTAAGCTTGGCGAGGGAAGCGTTGGCAGCCCGATAGCCGTAAACCATTCGTCAGACTGGTGTGTAATTGGCGTTTTCCGCTATGGTACGCCGTCTCGTCGTAGATATCCTTCGGGATGATGGCCCTGGGCATGTTGATATCGCTCTCCTGGCGCTTGGGGGCGGTGGCGAGCCGAAAGATGACTGAGCGGCGGGAGGCGGTCGTCATGCTGCGGGCTGACAGCGAACCTTGATAATAGTGCTTACAACAGAGGGAAACGTTCGTGGAAACATTGACAGCGATATTCACCGCCATCAACGGTGTGGTCTGGGGGCCGTTGATGCTTATCCTGCTGCTGGGGGTGGGTCTCTACCTGCAGCTCGGATTGAAGCTTATGCCCATCCGCAAGTTGGGTACCGGCTTCAAGCTGATGTGGCAGGGCCGCGATGCCAAGCCGGCACCCGGCGAAGTGAAGAAGGCGGAAGACGAGGGCGAGATCTCGCCTTTCAATGCATTGATGACGGCCCTCTCGGCCACCATCGGTACCGGCAACATCGCCGGCGTAGCCACGGCCATCGCCCTGGGTGGTCCCGGTGCGGTGTTCTGGATGTGGATCACGGCGCTGGTCGGCATGGCGACGAAATTCGCCGAAGCGGTACTCGCGGTCCGCTTTCGTGAAACCGACAATACCGGCTACCACGTCGGCGGGCCGATGTTCTATATCAAGAACGGCCTGGGACGAAAGTGGCTGTGGCTGGGTGGGGCTTTCGCCTTCTTCGGTGCCGTGGCCGCCTTCGGTATCGGCAACACCGTGCAGTCGAATTCCGTTGCCGATGCGCTCGATTCGACCTTCGGCATCCCGCATTGGCTGACCGGCGTCGTGATCATGGTACTGGCCGGTGCGGTGATCCTGGGTGGTATCAAGCGCATCGCCAAGGTAGCCGGCAAGCTGGTTCCGGTCATGGGTATCGCCTATATCCTGGCTGGCCTGGTGGTGCTGGTGATCAACGCCGGGCAGTTGGGCGAGGCGTTCAGCATGATCTTCTACTACGCCTTCAATCCGCATGCCGCCATGGGCGGTTTTGCCGGCGCGGCGGTGATGGCGGCGATTCGCTTCGGTGTCGCACGTGGCATCTTCTCCAACGAGGCGGGGCTGGGCAGCGCGCCTATCGCCCATGCCGCGGCCAAGACGCGCAACCCGGTTCGCCAGGGTTTGATCGCCATGCTCGGCACCTTCATCGACACCATCCTCGTCTGCAGCATTACCGCGCTGGTGATCCTGACATCCACGGTATGGGTCGAGGGCGAGGCCGGCGCTTCGCTGACGGCGCTCTCGTTCGACGCCGCACTGCCGGGTTGGGGCAACCAGGTCGTGTCGCTGGCGCTGGCAATTTTCGCCTTCACCACTATCCTGGGTTGGTCGTTCTACGGCGAGAAGTGCTTCCAGTTCCTGTTCGGCACGCGCTCGATCATGCTCTACCGCGTGCTGTTCGTACTGGCCATCCCGCTGGGCGCCATGGCCAACCTGGGCTTCATCTGGCTGATGGCCGACACCTTCAACGCCATGATGGCCATCCCCAACCTGATTGCCCTGGCGTTGCTGTCACCGGTGGTGTTCAAGGTCACGCGCGATTACTTCGATGGCAAGGACGTACTGCCTGGCGAGGATCTCGAACACGACAAGTCATGATCGACTCCCTTGCAGTGAGAGGCGCCGAGAGGCGCCTCTTCATTCTGTCCCGCCTTCTCTTTTGCCACCCCATCACGTCACGAGGACACCCATGAGCGAACTCAAGCGTACCCCGCTGTATGACCTTCACCTCGAACTGGGGGGCAAGATGGTGCCCTTCGCCAGTTACGAAATGCCGGTGCAGTTCGCGCTCGGCGTCAAGAAGGAGCATGAGCACACCCGCACCGCCTGCGGTCTTTTCGACGTCTCCCACATGGGACAGATTCTGTTGCATGGCCCCGATCCGGCCTCGGCGCTAGAGACACTGGTGTGTGCCGATATCGTCGGTCTGCCCGAGGGCATGCAGCGCTATGCTCTGTTCACCGAGCATGAAGGAGGCATCCTCGATGACCTGATGGTGGCCAACCCGGGCGGGCCGCTCTATCTGGTCGTCAATGCGGCCTGCAAGGACCAGGACATCGCGCTGCTCGATACCGGCCTGGATGACGAGCATCGCGTCGAGGTGCTGGACCGCGGCCTGCTGGCCCTTCAGGGCCCCAAGGCGGCGGAGGTGATGCGCCGGCACTGTCCCGAGGCCTGCGAGATGGTATTCATGCAGCATGGCCGTTTCGACATGGCGGGGGTGCCCGTATGGATCAGCCGCAGCGGCTACACCGGCGAGGATGGCTTCGAGATATCGGTGCCGGCCGCCGAGGCCGAGGCACTGGCGCGTCGGCTGCTGGCCGAGGAAGAAGTCGAAGCAATCGGCCTGGGCGCCCGTGATTCCCTGCGCCTCGAGGCGGGGCTATGCCTCTATGGTCACGATATCGACACCGAGACCACACCGGTCGAGGCTGGTTTGATCTGGGCCATCGGCAAGGCGCGCCGGCATGGCGGCGAGCGCTCGGCGGGCTTTCCGGGGGCGGATGTGATCCTGCACCAGGTCGACGCCAGGGATCACCGACGCAAGCGGGTCGGTCTGTTGGGGGAGGGGCGCGCCCCGGTGCGAGAGGGAGCCGAACTCTACGCCGAGGATGGTCGGCGTATCGGGAAGGTGACCTCGGGGGGCTTCGGCCCCAGCGTGGGCAAGCCGGTGGCCATGGGCTATGTCGATATCGAGCACGCTGAATTAGGCACGACCGTACACGCCGAGGTGCGTGGTAAACGCTTGCCCATGGTGGTGAGCAAGATGCCCTTCGTGGCGCCGGGCTACTATCGCGGCTGAGGAATTTATACCGTTATCTTCCTGCAGCAAAATGTGATTCTGCGACCTGGTTGCATGGCGCTGACCTTGCGAGTCGGCGCCATGCTCAGTGCATCAGGTCGGTCTGTTTCCTCGACAGCATCCCCTGCTGTGCCCTCAATCATGACGCAAGCGTGTCGCACCTTTACATGAGATCTCCTGGCTAGCTTTACCCTGTGGCGTGCTCAGCATGGGCCACTCGCAGGGTGATGCCATTATCACGGACCTGTCATCCTTTGCGGTGACATTGACACAATCTGGAAACCGAACGATAAGGATTACGATGCGTGTTGCTCATGCCATGAAGGCATAACCTATGTTGGTCGCATCGCCTATGCCGGCTTTTCGAGGAGGGGTGTATGTCCCAGGGTCGACGTTTGGCCATTTTTGGCGCGAGCGGCCATGGCAAGGTGGTGGCTGATATCGCCATTCAGTCCGGCTGGCAGGAGTTGGCCTTCTACGATGATGCCTGGCCGAGCAGGGACAGCCATGAGGCCTGGCCGATACTCGGCACTTTTGCCATGCTGCTTCATCGGTTAGCGGACTTCGATGGCATCGTGGTCGCGATCGGCAATAACAGCGTTCGCGAGGCCAAGCTTGAAGTGTTGCTGGCACAAGACGCCCCTATCGTCACATTGATACATCCCCGCGCCACGGTCAGTGCACTGGCCATGCTCGGTGTTGGCAGTGTGGTGGTTGCGGGGGGCGTGATCAATGCCTTTGCCAAGGTGGGCCCGGGCTGCATCGTCAATTCCAACGCGACTGTGGGTCACGATTGCCGCCTGGGCAGTTGCGTGCACGTCGCACCGGGTGCCAACGTGGCCGGTGGGGTGACCATCGGCCGGCTCAGCTGGATCGGCGCCGGTGCGGTTGTGCGCCAGGGAGTTGCCCTCGGGTCGGCCGTGGAGGTTGGGGTAGGGGCGGCTGTGGTCCGCAACATTGATGACCGTCTCGTTGTTGCGGGTGTCCCGGCGCGTCCGCTGTTGTCGTCCATGGAAGAGCGACCTGACGAAGATGCCCTCAACGCTGGTGATCCTGACTTGGTCCGCTTCGACCCGGCACCGCCGCAAGGGGAGATGTGATGCGAGTGATCATCTCCTGCATGGCCTATCCCGCCGGCGGACTGGTCGATGGTTTGCTGGTCGTCATCCTGTGGGGGCTCTATTGCCAGGCGCAATGAGCATAGGCTCAGCGGCCGCCGCCGAGCGGCTGTATCTGGCGAAAGGTCAGGCTGATACGCAGCCCGGGTATGCGCCTTGGCAGTAGGGCATGCTGAAGTCGCGTCTGGCAGCCGGGGCCCATCAGCAGCAGGCTGTCGTGAGGCAGCCAGACGTTGAACGCCTCGTTACTGCCGTCCCTCCAGCGGAATCGTAATGGCCGCTCGGCCCCCAGCGTGACGGCAGCGACGATGGGGTCGCGGCCCAGTTCGGGTTCGTCGTCACTGTGCCAGCCCATGCGTTCGTTGCCGTCGGCGTAGCGATTCAGCAGCACGCTGTTGAAGCGTGCCGGCACGCTTGCCTCGGATAGCAAGGTGGCGACCCGGTCTCGCAGGGCGGCAACGGTCGGGTGCCAGGGCTGGGGATGGAAGTCGCGCCCCGAATAGCGGTATCGCGCTTCCTCATCGCCCATCCAGACCTGCCTGCGCGGAATGGGATGCTCACGACCGTAGAGCTTCAGGCTGGGGCGCTGCCAGTCCAGCGCTAGATCCAGCCGTTCCAGCGCCTGGCTGGCCTCAGGTTCGCCGAGGATGCAACGGCGGCGAAGCAAGAGGGGTGACGCCAGCAGCTTCTCCCAATCCGACATCGTCATTCAACCGGGTCTAGCGCAGCACGCGACGGGGATCGATCGGCTTGCCCCCTTGCCGCAGGTCGAACAGCAGGTCGAAGCGCTCCGTGGCGTTGCTGAAACCGACCTCGCAAACCGGCGTGCCACGCGTGACGCGGGCTCCGTCATCCACCAATAGGGTATCGCACAGGGCGTAGACGCTCTGCAGATTGTCGCCATGGTGAACGATCACGACGCGGCCGAGCTGGCGCATGCTGCCAGCGAAACGTACGTCGCCGTCGGCTACCGACTTGGCGCGGGCACCACGGCTGGTGGCCAACAGCATGGGCTGCAGGGTGCCGTTGTTGTCGGTGCCATAGGCCCGCACGATGCGGTAGTCGTCCAGTGGCCAGGGCCAGTTGCGGGCCGAGGCAGGCAGCGAGCCGGACGCCGAGGGCGCAGCGGCTGGGCGCGGCGGGGGGCTGGCCGGGCTGCCGCTGGAGCGGCTGGCCGTGGAAGCCGAAGCGGCCCTGGCTGCCGTTGCGGCAGCACCGCGTAGCGGTACCTGCACGATCTGTCCTACTCGGAGTCGTGTCGGTTCGACACCGGGGTTGGCCGACTGGATCCGCGCCGGCGTGGTCCCGAAACGCCGTGCGATGGCAGAGTAGGTGTCCCCGGGACGGATCTGGTAGCGGTAAGGGCCACCGGAAGGAGCGCGCTCCTGCTGGGTCGGTATCAACAGGCGTTGGCCGACCGCCAGGCGGTTGGGGTTGGCCTCGGGGTTGAAGCGCTGCAGGCGGGCGAGCGGAACGTCCGCACGCGCGGCTATGCTGCCCAGGGTATCCCCGCGCTGCACCACGACCCAACTCCCCGCGACGCCAGTATTGTCGCTTCGCTGGACCTCACCGCGGGGCGAAGCGCAGCCTGCCACCAGCAGCGACAGGGCGCAAAGCAGCGTCAGAGCGATTCGAGCGCCTGGTCTTTTTCCTGCCATAGGGCATTGAGCCATGAATGGAAGCGTTCCTTGTAGTGCGGATCGTCATGGTAGCTACTAGCGAGCATCCAGGCCGGTACCTCGAGGCTGCGAGCCACGAGCCTGACCTTCCCCTCCTGGCCGCACAGAAACCCCCAGAAGGTGGGATGAGGGTTCTCGTAATGCAGCGTGACATCGAGGATGCCATCGAGCTGGTCTCCGAGCTGGTTCAGTACCTGGGCGACGCCGCCGGCCTTGGGCCGTAGCAAATGGCGAAAGGGACTATTCTGCGCGTCGCGCTTGGCTGGGGTAAATCGTGTGCCCTCAACGAAATTGAAGATGGCCAATGGCATCTCGCGGGCGCGCTCGCACATGCGTTCGGTGGCCTGGCGGTCGATGCTGGCGAGCCTGGGGTTGCGTTCGATCTGCTCGCGGCTGTAGCGGCGCATGAAGGGGTATTCGAGCGCCCACCAGGCAAGCCCGACGATCGGCACCCAGATGAGCTGCTGCTTGAGAAAAAAGCGCGGCATCGGAATTCTCCGGTGCAGCACCATGAGCAGCATGAAGATATCGGTCCAGCTACGGTGGTTGGAGATCACTAGCCAGCGCTGTTCGGGGGCGAGCCCTTCGGGCAAAGACGCCTCGAGTTGGGGCTTCAGCCAAAGACGCATCCACCACAGGTTGCAACCGATCCAGTTCAACGCCACGCCGTTAAGCCCGCGCAGCACGACCAGGCGCAGGGGGCGTGTCGGTGTGATCAGCTTGAGGATCGTCAGCAGAATCAACGGAACCGACCAGAACAGGGTAGTGATCACCAGTAGCAGCACGCTGACGAGCCCTCTCAGGGTCGGCATTCCTGACTCCTTGACGTAGCGTGACGGAACTTCACGATAGCCGCACATGCTAATGGATAGCGCTCTGGCTGCCCAGCTTCGGGTTTCACGGATGAGGTTCGCACAGTGTCGTTTGCAGCACCTCGTGAAGCGCCCGCGCGGCGGTCGAGAGCTCCTGTCCGGCACCCACCACCACACCCACGGTGCGGCGAATTTGTGGATCGAAGAGCGGTACGCAGCGTGCGCCGAGCTCGTGCATCTGCTCGCGGCACAGCGATGGCACGGCGCTTACGCCCAGCCCGCTGGCCACCATGCGACCGACCGTGGCGAGCTGATGGCTCTCGAAGGCCACCGGCAGTTCGGTCTGTCGCCGAGCCAGCGACTGTTCCAGCAGGATGCGTACCATGGAGGGGCGCTGCAGGGTAATGAAGTCATGAGTGAGCAAGGCCTTCCAGTCGATCGACTCGGCTTCCACCAGCAGTGAGTCCGGCGGCAGCACGGCGACGAAGGTATCGTCGAACAGGGGCAGGAAATCGATCCCTTCGCGGGTTTCGGGCTCGAAGGCGATGCCCAGCTCGACCTGCTGGCGCAGCACCATGTCGATCACCTGCTCATTGATCACGTCATGCACCGTGACATTGACCTTGGGGAAGCGTACGCGAAAGCGGCGCAGCGCACGGGGCAACCGGTTGCAGGCGATCGAGGGCATGGCCGCCAGTGCCACGCGGCCGAGCTGGAGGGTGAAGCGCTGGCGCAACAGCTCTTCGGTATTGTCCCAATCGGCCAGCAGGCGCTTGGCCAGCGGCAGAAGGGTTTCGCCTTCGGGTGTCAGTCGCACGCTTCGCGTATTGCGGATCAGTAATGGGCCGCCTAGGGTTTCCTCGAGACCCTTTATGGCCAGGCTCAGGGCCGGCTGCGACAGGTGCAGCCGCTCGCAGGCCTGGGTAAAGCTCAGCGTCTGGGCCACGGCCAGGAAGGCACGAAGCTGCTTGGCGGTCATGGGTATCCGGCCTGTTTTATAAATCGATCATATCAATTGATAAAAAAAACAAACTTAACAAATATATTGGCCGGGTCAACACTGGTCAGGTACCGTCGACTTTTCATTTCACAACAAGACGAGGCTTTGCGATGTCAGGATTCGACAAGCGCGTGTACTCCTACGAAGACGCAATGGAAGGCATCGAGAGCGGCATGACGCTGGTTGCCGGGGGCTTCGGCCTGTGCGGGATTCCCGAGAACCTGATTGCCGAAGTCAAGCGCCGCGGCGTCAAGGACCTCACCGTCATCTCCAACAATTGTGGTGTCGATGGCTTCGGCCTGGGCCTGTTGCTGGAAGACAAGCAGATCAAGCGCTTCTATGCCTCCTACGTGGGCGAGAACGCGCTGTTCGAGCAGCAGATGCTCAACGAAGAGATCGAAGTCATCCTGACACCGCAGGGAACCCTGGCCGAGAAGATGCGTGCCGGTGGAGCGGGCATACCTGCCTTTTACACCGCTACCGGCTACGGCACGCCGATCGGCGAGGGCAAGGAGGTTCGCGAGTTCAACGGTCGCCACTACATCCTCGAGGAGGCGTTCCACGCCGATTTCGCCATCGTCAAGGGCTGGAAGGCCGACCGCTACGGTAATGTGATCTATCGCGACACCGCCCAGAACTTCAACCCGCTGGCCGCCTCCTGCGGCAAGGTCACCGTGGTGGAAGTCGAGGAGATCGTCGAGCCTGGTGAACTGCGGCCCGACCAGATCCACACGCCGGGCATCTTCGTCGATCGTATCATCCAGGGCACCTTCGAGAAGCGTATCGAGAAGCGCACGGTGCGCGAGGGCTAACCGCTGCCGTAACCGACGCCGGAAAAGACCGGCACAGAGGGTATCGCTTCTCCACCGAATACAAGAGGCAAGCAAGATGGCACTGACTCGTGAACAGATGGCACAGCGCGTGGCGCAAGAGCTCAAGGACGGTTTCTACGTCAACCTGGGGATCGGCATTCCTACGCTGGTCGCGAACTATGTTCCGGAAGGCATCGACGTGATGCTGCAATCCGAGAACGGTCTGCTCGGCATGGGGCGCTTCCCCACTGAGGCAGAGGTCGACCCCGATATGATCAATGCCGGCAAGCAGACCGTCACGGCCCGCCCCGGGGCGGCCATCTTCGATTCGGCGGAATCGTTCGCCATGATCCGTGGCGGCCATGTCGACCTGACGGTACTTGGTGCCTTCGAAGTCGACCAGGAAGGCAACATTGCCTCCTGGATGGTTCCCGGCAAGTTGATCAAGGGCATGGGCGGCGCCATGGACCTGGTGGCAGGCGCCGAGAACATCATCTGTACCATGACCCATGCATCCAAGCATGGCGAATCCAAGCTCCTCGAGAAATGTACGCTGCCCCTCACAGGTGCGGGCTGCATCAATCGCGTGCTGACGGATCTCGCCTACCTGGAGATTGAAAACGGGAGTTTCATTCTCAAGGAGCGGGCTCCCGGTGTCAGCGTCGAGGAGATTGTCGAAAAAACCGCCGGCAAGCTGATCGTGCCCGACCATGTGCCGGAAATGACCTTCGATTGAGACGGTGGTAGCCGTAGAAAGGCCCGGGTTTTGCCCGGGCCTTTGTGTTGTGCGCCAGGCATGGCGCGCAGCGCCTGACTGGCGCTATTCCCGAGGGTGGTGCCTCGGGATGACTTGGGGGTGAAAGTCCCCTGCACGCCCGGCAAGGGGAAGTGCTAGCCGACGGCAAGGGTGTCTCCCGCGAGGGGGAATCTGAAGGCAGCCCGAGGCAAAACGCTGGCCTGACGAACAGGAAGCGGATACGAGGCGTCATGGTGGGGTGAGGTGGCAAGACTCACCGAAGCCCGGTACTTGCACGGAACGCCATGACGTAAATCCGACAGGCATAAGCGGGAAGGTCGCGCGTCTTACCCTGGGAGGTCTGGTGGTCTGCCACGGTGCTACCGGCGTCGAGAGGCGACGGGATGGACCACCAGACGTCAGCAGAGGCCATAGTAAGTGCCGGTTCACCGCGGCACCAAGGGCCGAATATGAAGAACCGCGAGTAGGCGATGACGTCTCGAGGATCGATCATGAAGACAGACCCTGGCGCTAATACCGTCACTCACCCAGAGGGGCAGGGGCAGTACCCCGAGTCCCGGCCGGTGGGTGTCGAGATGGTCCCGGCGTCGTCATCGTGGACGAAAGCGGAGCCCGACCCGCTCATGGAAGCCGTGGTAGAGAAGGCCAATATGGCGCGGGCTTACCGTAGGGTGGTCGCCAACAAAGGGGCGCCGGGTGCCGACGGCATGACGGTGCAGCAGTTGGCCGACCACCTGAAACAGCACTGGCCGACGCTGCGCGAGCGGCTGCTGGCCGGCGCGTACCACCCCAGCCCAATCCGAGCCGTCGAAATCTCCAAGCCCAAGGGCGGGACGCGACAGCTCGGCATCCCTACGGTTACCGACCGGCTGATCCAGCAGGCACTGCTGCAGGTGTTGACACCGCTCTTCGACCCGGACTTCTCCGAGTCAAGCTACGGCTATCGCCCCAGGCGCAGTGCCCAGCAGGCCGTCTCGGCCATGAAGGTCCATGTCGCCGCCGGCCACCGCTGGGTGGTCGACCTCGACCTGAAAGCCTTCTTCGATCGAGTGAATCACGACCTGCTGATGGCACGGGTCGCGCGCCGCGTTCACGACAAGCGGGTGCTGCGCCTGATCCGACGCTACCTGGAAGCCGGCATGTTCCAGGACAGTCTGACCACACCACGCCGACAGGGTGCGCCCCAGGGCGGGCCGCTGAGTCCGCTGCTGGCGAATATCCTGCTGGATGACGTAGACAAGGAACTGGAACGCCGCGGTCACCGCTTCTGCCGCTATGCTGACGACATCCAGGTGTACGTCAAGAGTCAGCGAGCGGGCGAGCGCGTCATGGCCAGCCTGAGTGATTTTCTCGAGAGCTCGCTCAGACTGACGGTCAATCGCGACAAGAGCGCGGTGGACCGGCCTTGGAACCGAGGGTATCTGGGCTACACGTTGACCCGGCACAAGCTGCCAAGACTGACGCTGGCCAAGGCCAGTCTGCAGCGCTTGATGCAGCGTGTCCGTGAGATCCTCAAGCGTGGCAAGGGGCGCAACATCCGACGAGTCATCGAAGCGCTGATCCCGGTCCTGCGGGGCTGGGCCAGCTACTTCAGCCTCGTCGACGTAAAGCGCCCTCTGGAAGCGTTGGATCAGTGGGTACGCCGCCGGCTGCGTTGTGTGATCTGGCGGCAATGGAAGCGGCCCAGGACCCGGCGCCGGAAGCTACAAGCGCTGGGTCTGGACGCCTATCGCGCCTGGAAATCAGCGGGAAACGGGCGAGGGCCTTGGTGGAATGCCGGCGCCTCGCACATGAATCAGGCCCTGCCGAGGAGGTGGTTCGATCAGTTGGGCCTGATCTCGGTACTCGACACGGCAAGGTGGCTTACCCGTTCTTCATGAACCGCCGTATACCGAACGGTACGTACGGTGGTGTGGGAGGGCGCCGGGGGTGACCCCGGCCCCTACCCGATTCCGTGTGTGTCGATTTTCTGATCAGTCGGTATGAGACCTGTCATTACCGGGACTTAAGCGGTTGTCACGGCGTCTTGCACAGCGTTATCCACAATTTCTGTGGATAACGTCCTTGGCGTCGTTCAGGTGATCTCGCAACGCGTATGATGCGGTAGCAGCAGTTCCACGGCACGTTCATGGTCGCTGCTCAATCGCTTCTGCAACAGGGCCAGGCCGCCCAGGCAGATGCGGTGCTCGTCGCCCTCGGCAAAGGCAAGGCGTCTTGAGCAGGTGGGATAGAATCGATACTGGAGCAGTGGCGACACGGGAAAAATTCCGTGGTGACGATCTTCGCTACCGGCAAGGCCGGTCGCGGCGAGTGCGTCGTCGAGCATCTCGAAGCTGTTGCCGAGCCGCTCGCAGTCGAAACCGGCATGATGCACACTCGGGCCCATGACCGAGATCCAGCCTGCCAGTGGGTGCGCATCCTGCAGCACGACGTAGTCGTCCCAGCGTGGCATGGCCCACGGACGCCCGCGGCAGAGCAGGTTCTTGCCCCGCGTGTCCTGGGGATGGGCATGGCTCACCAACCTGGCCAGTCTTTCGCGCGGCTCGCGAGACAGGGTGCCGAGCTGCAGTTCGGCCAATACCAGCCAGGCGCCATCGTCGGGCGGTGCCAACAGCGATACCAGCAGGCCGCGATCGGCCATGGCGTAACGGTGCACGGGGCGGTAGCCGAGATGACCAAGGGTGGGCAGCAGGTCCAGTGCGGCGAAGGGAGACTGGTTCACGGTGATCAGGGTCAGGTACTCGACCGGCGCATCTGTCGGCCACAGGCGAAGCATCCCCACGTCAGGGTGGTGGTGGACGTAATCGAGCCAGAGTTGCTGGAGAAATTCTTCCCTTTGCATCGTGCCGTTCCTTTTGTCCAGATGCGCTTGCGCATTCGACCTCAGTATAGGGGCTGGACAGGAACGGCTTTCAACGCGGAGGGAACGTTAAACGGGATTTGTACGCTTCGTGAAAAGGCGGGGAGATGCCCCCGCCCAGGCGATGCCCATGGTCAAGCCAGCAAGGCGTTTTCGCGAACGTACCGGTCGAACTCGGTGAAGCCACCGATGTGATTCTGGTCGATGAAGACTTGAGGGACCGTCGAAACCGGTTTGCCGATGGTCTTCTCCAGGTCGGCCTTGCTGATGCCTTCGGCCCAGATATCCACGTAGCGGTGTCCCTCGATCACGTTGGCGCTTTCCAGGCGCTCGGCGAGTTGCTGGGCGCGAACGCAAAAAGAACAGCCGGGGCGACCGAAGATGACCACGAACATAGTATGTCTCCTGAAGAGTAGTAGCTCGCAATATTGTGACGGCTGAGGGACGCGAAAGCCAATAGGGCGATGTTAGCGCCACGATGGCGAACCGCTATGGCGAGCCCGGCTTCCTCAGTGTGGCTTGAGCTCGTCGGCGTCTGCTGCGCGAAGGAGCTCCCCTAGCTCGGCATGGATTTCAGGCGCGCATACCAGTAGGTTCTCGCCATAAAGATCCTCCGGGATACCTTGGGGGCATGGGTAGAGATGTCCGGCGCGGGCGCCTGCCTCGCGGGCGATCAGGACCCCGGCTGCGAAGTCCCAGGGCGATACGCTTTCGTAGTAGGCATCCAGCCGCCCGCAGGCCACATCGCACAGATCCAGGGCGGCTGAGCCGTTGCGCCTGACATCCTGGCAGTGCTCGAGGACGGCCATCAGCCGACGCATGAGCGGTGGACGGCTATCGCGTCGGTAGGGAAAGCCGGTGCCGACCAGGCAGCGCTGAAGGTGGGTGATACGGCTGGCATGGATCGGCCTACCGTTGCACCACGCACCCTGGCCATACAGAGCGGTAAAAGTTTCATCGAGGAAAGGGGCATGTACCACACCGAGGCGGCTCTTGCCTTCGCTGACCCAGGCGATGGAAACGGCCACATGACGCAGGCCGTGAGCGAAATTGACGGTGCCGTCGATGGGATCGATGACCCAAAGCGCTTCGGCCGTGCGCATTACCTCGTGGTCGGGGGCGAGCTCCTCGCTGAGCCGCTGCTCGCCGGGCAGGCTGGCTTCCAGGCGCTCGCTGATCAGGGTATCGACGGCAACGTCCACGTCCGTGACCAGTTCCTGCCCCTTCTTGTATTGCTGGTTGAAGTTCTGATTCTGCCTGGCTGCCACGATCCGCTCGCCGGCTTCCCGAGCGATGGCGACGGCCAACTCTAGTCGCTGTTGGGGGAGCATGTGCATTCCTCGTTGCGCATGGACCTGCCAGAATAGCAGTGCGTGCGGCCTCCTGCTGTAGGGAGCCGCCATCCATCCACAGAGCAGGAGTGTGTCATGCTGGCTCCGACGTCCGAGCAGTACCAGCGACTGAACGACATGGCCCGGGCCTGGAAGCGGCGTCATGGTGCGGCGCTTGCGGCCTCGGCGGGAGGCAACCCCCAACTCGATGTCGATGCCTTGTGTTTCCAGGTGTTCTCGGGGGCCGGTCAGGATGACGAGCCCGGTTATTTGGTCGGCGCGTTGATCACTCCCGTTTCGCTGTCACTGGTCCTGTTTCCTGTCTTCGCCAGCACCGCTCCGCCTGACGCCGGCGAACGACGTGCCTTCGAGCTGCCCTCGGGCCGCTACCCTTTCGTTGCCGAGGTGCTGGAAGAGGAGGTCTGGCTGTGGCGCTGTGAGCTGCTCGATGACCTTTCCGACCTGGAGACGCGGGAGGATGGAAGTCGGCTGGCCCAGCGCCTGATGGTCAAGGTGATGATGCCGGGCGAGACGTCATGAATGCACTGACGGGCTGGCCCTATTGGCAGGCTCGGGCTTATGCTGGATTCACTGACATCACCAACGCCGTTAGAAGGATTAGCCCATGACCAACGCAACGACCCCCGTGCCACGCGTCGCCCTGGTAACGGGAACCGCCAGTGGTATCGGTGAGGCGGTGGTACGCCAGTTTCGCGAACTGGGACACCAGGTACTGGCCGTCGATTTCAATGAACAGGCCAAGGAGAAGGCCGACGCCGTCGGCGCGGCGTTCTACCAGGCCGACCTGACGGACGGCGAGGCCTGCAAGGGAGCTGCGGCGGAAGCCATCAAGCGTTTCGGGCGGGTCGATATCCTGGTCAATAACGCGGGTATCCAGCACGTGTCGCCAATCGAGGATTTTCCCGAGGCCAAATGGCGACAGATCATCGACCTGATGCTGACGGCGCCTTTTCTGCTGACGCAGGCGGTTTGGCCGTCGATGCGAGAAAACGGCTGGGGGCGAATCGTCAATATCGCCTCGGTACATGCCCAGGTCGCTTCGCCGGGCAAGTCGGCCTATATCAGCGCCAAGCACGGCATGATCGGGCTGACCAAGACGGCGGCTCTGGAGGGTGGGGCGCAAGGGATCACCGCCAACGCCATCTGTCCGGCCTACGTCAAGACGCCGCTGGTGGAAAACCAGATCGCCGATCAGGCGCGTCTGCACAACATGGCCGAGCAGGAGGTAGTGGAGCAGGTCATGCTCAAGAACGCGGCGGTCAAGCGCCTGATCGATCCCGAGGAAGTGTCTGGGCTGGTGGCCTACCTCGCCTCCGATGCGGCAGGGGCGGTGACCGGCTCGAGCTGGAATATCGACCTGGGCTGGACGGCTCAGTGAGCCTGCGCGAAAACTGGCTGCGCCCGGCCATGCGGCGTTAAACATTGGCATAAAAAGCTCATTGACTACACGTAAATTCCGCTTTTGCGCCAATGTTTGCCTAGTCTGGCCTTCGCTCGCTGCGTTTTCGCATCAGGCTCGGAATATCGGGTAGCACCTGGAATGATCAGCGTCGCACCGGGCGCTTCTGCAGCTTGCGCTGTAGGGTACGGCGATGCATCCCCAGGGCGCGCGCGGTGGCGGAGATGTTGCCGTCGTGTTCCTGCAGCACCTTCTGGATGTGCTCCCAGGCGACGCGGTTGATCGAGGGCGGGTTGTCGGCCACCTCGGCATCCGGGTCACCCTCTTCACGGCCCAGGGCGACGAGGATTTCGTCCGCGTCGGCGGGCTTGCACAGGTAGTTGACGGCACCGAGCTTGATCGCCTCCACGGCGGTGGCGATGCTCGAGTAGCCGGTCAACACCACGACACGGCACTGGGGCACCACGTCGAGCAGTTCGGGTAGCAGCTTCAGGCCCGAGCTGTGTTCCAGCTTGAGGTCCAGGGTGGCCAGCTCGGGACGGTGGCGGCGGGCCAGGCTGAGCGCCTGCTCGGCATCATGTGCGACGAATACCTCATAGCCGCGCCGGCTCAGGGCGCGGGATAGCACGTGGCAGAACATTTCGTCGTCGTCGACGATCAGCAGGCTTGTGTCGGCATCTTGCATGGCGTCCTCATCGCTCAGGGCTCACTGTGCGGCAGGATCACTTCGGTCAGCGTCCCCCCGTCTGGATGATTATACAAGCTTACACCCCCACCGAAGCGATTGATGGTGGCGTGGGTCAGGAACAGCCCGATGCCGAGTCCCTTGCTCTTGGTCGAGACGAACGTTTCGCCCAGTTGGTAGGCGATGTCCAGGGTAACGCCGGGGCCGTGGTCACGAATGTCGATGGTGACCTCGGCGTCGTTCCAGTCCAGACGTATGCTGATGTCGTCCGGGTTGGCATCCGCGGCGTTGTTGAGCAGGTTGGTGATGGCCTGGTCGAGCGTGGTGTCGACCTTGAGCCAGGGCGTGCCGCGCTGATCGCTGATCTCGAGGCGATAGCTGACGTCCGGCCGCAGCACCAGCCAGCGCTGCACCACGCCCTGCAGCCAGTCACGGGCATCCTGCACCTCGGGTTCAGCCATGCGGCGTCGGTCGGCGCTCTCTACCAGGTGACGCAGGCGTGACTTGCAGATGTCGACTTGGCCGCGCAGCAAATCGATGTCCTCCTTCAGCTCGGGATCGTCGCGTGCCTCCTCGCGCATCTCGCTGAGCAGCACCGCCATGGTCGACAACGGTGTGCCCAGCTCATGAGCGGTGCCGGCTGCCTGGGTGGCCACCGCAACGATCTGCTCGTTGCGCAGGGCCGATTCGCGTGTCTGGGAAAGCGCCTGCTCCCGGCTACGCAACGCGTGGGCCATCTTGTAGATGAAGAAGGTCACGAGCCCGGCGGAGAGGCCGAAGTTGATCCACATGCCCAGCACGTGCAGGTTGACGCCGGAGGCTTCATGGTAATGGGCGAACTGCGGCACGGGATGGTGGCTCCCCATCAGCAGCGTATACGACGCCATGGCCGCCGAGGCGATGATCCAGGCGTAGCGCCAGGGCAGGGTGGCTGCCGCGATGGTGACAGGCACCAGGTAATAGTTGATGAACGGGTTGCTGGACCCACCGGTCAGGTAGAACAGCAGCGTGAGCCCGAAGACGTCGGCCAGCAGGTGCAGGAGGTATTCAGCGTGGCTCACCGCCCACTGGCGGCCGAGTCGCCACCAGGTAAACAGGTTGACCAGCCCCATGCAGACGATCACGCCGATCACCGCGGCAACCTCGAGCTCGAAATGCAGGAGCTCGACCCCGACGATGGCCGCGATCAGGAAACCGGTCCAGGTGATGCCGCGGACGATGGTCAGTCGCACCAGGTTGCGGCTGGGAGTCGAAAGCGGCAGGGGGGTGGCTGGCATGGTGGCTCCGTCGTTCATCATGCAGGCATGATACCGCGTCATGCCGCCTTCCGGGCAGGCGGCGCCGGTCTGTCGGCAACCTTTCGCGGGCGCTGCCCTACAACTGAAGGTGGCAAAGCCGTAGAATGCGTGCCATTCCTCACTCACGCACCGTAACGGTGCCATACGACGATTCGAGACTGATGTCAGATGCCGATCTGGCCCGGGAAGTCGGGCTGCGCAGAACCTTCGCCATTATCTCGCACCCCGATGCGGGCAAGACCACCATCACCGAGAAGATGCTGCTGTTCGGAAACGCCATTCAGCTCGCCGGCTCGGTGAAGAGCAAACGCAACGACCGCCATGCCACTTCCGACTGGATGAAGATGGAGCAGGAGCGCGGCATCTCGGTCACTACCTCCGTGATGCAGTTCCCCTACGGTGGGCGCATCGTCAACCTGCTCGATACCCCGGGTCACGAGGATTTCTCCGAAGACACCTACCGCACCCTGACCGCCGTGGACTCGGCGCTGATGGTGATCGACGGCGCCAAGGGCGTCGAGGCGCGAACGATCAAGCTGATGGAGGTCTGCCGCCTGCGTACCACGCCGATCCTGACCTTCATCAACAAGATGGATCGCGATATCCGCGATCCCATCGAGGTCATGGATGAGGTCGAGACGGTGCTGAACATCGCGTGTGCGCCGATGACCTGGCCGATCGGCATGGGGCGACACTTCAAGGGCGTCTATCACCTCTACAATGACGTGATCCACCTTTATACCCAGGGCCAGGGCAGCCGAATTCCCGACGACAAGCGCATCGAGGGGCTCCATAACCCCGAAGTCGACAAGGTGCTCGGTACCGAACAGGCCGAGGAGCTGCGCATGGAGGTCGAGCTGGTGCGGGGCGCCTCCCATGAGTTCGACCTCGACGCCTACCTGCGCGGCGAGCTGACGCCGGTCTATTTCGGAACCGCCATGGGCAACTTCGGCGTGCGCGAGATGCTCGACGGCTTCGTCGAGTATGCGCCGCCGCCCCAGCCGCGGGAGACCGACACGCGTACCGTCGAGGCCGAGGATTCACGCTTCACCGGCTTCGTGTTCAAGATCCAGGCCAACATGGACCCGAAGCATCGCGACCGCATTGCCTTCCTGCGGGTCTGCTCGGGCAAGTACGAGAAGAACATGAAGATGCGCCATGTGCGTCTCGGCAAGGACGTGAAGATCGCCGATGCCCTGACCTTCATGGCCTCCGACCGCGCCCATGTGGAGGAAGCGTGGCCCGGCGACATCATCGGCCTGCACAACCACGGCACCATCCAGATCGGCGATACCTTCACCCTGGGCGAGGATATGCGGTTCACCGGCATCCCGCACTTCGCTCCGGAGCTGTTCAAGCGCGTTCAGTTGAAGGACCCGCTCAAGCTCAAGGCGCTGCAGAAGGGCCTGCAGCAACTTTCCGAGGAGGGCGCCACACAGCTGTTCCAGCCTCTCGACAATAATGATTTGATCCTTGGCGCCGTGGGCACGCTGCAGTTCGACCTGGTCGCTCATCGCCTCAAGGAGGAGTACAAGGTCGACTGCGTCTACGAGCCGGTCAACGTGCAGACTGCGCGCTGGATCTACTGCGACGATGCCAAGAAGCTCGAGGAGTTCAAGCGCAAGGCGAGTGCCAACCTGGCGCTGGATGGCGGCGGTTACCTGACCTACATTGCCCCCACGAGGGTCAACCTGCAGATGACCCAGGAGCGCTGGCCGGAGATCCGTTTCGCTGCCACCCGCGAGCATTGACGCATCAGCTTCGGCAGGTAAGGGACGCAGAAGGGAGAAGTGCGGTATGGCATCGAGGATGCTGAAGGAGTTCCGCGAGTTTGCGGTCAAGGGCAGCGTGGTCGACATGGCGGTGGGGATCGTCATCGGCGCCGCCTTCACGGGGATCGTCAACAGTCTGGTGCGGGACCTCTTCACGCCGCTCATCAGCCTGGCCACCGGTGGGCTGAATTTTGCCAACCAGTTTCTGATCCTGCGCGACGCGCCTGGCGGCGGTGACTACACGACCCTGGAGCAGGCCCAGGCGGCCGGAGCGGTAACGCTTAATTACGGGCTATTCCTGAATGCCCTGCTGTCGTTCCTCATCGTGGCGCTGGCCACCTTCGTGCTGGTTCGTAACGTCAACCGGCTCAAGAACCTGGCTTACCGCCCGAGCGAGACGGCGGGTCCGCCCACGGTAAAGGACTGCCCCTACTGCCTGAGCAAGGTTCCGCTGCCGGCGACCCGCTGTCCGGCCTGTACGTCGCAGCTGTCGCCGCCGGAGTGATGCCGGCGAGAATCAGCCAAGGAGCACGACACGGATGTTGATTGACGCTCACTGTCACCTCGATTTCGAGGCCTTCGACGACGACCGCGAGGCGATGTTCGAACGTGCCAGAGCGGCCGGCGTCGGCCACTTCATGGTGCCCGGTACCACGCGTGAGCGCTGGCCCGCCGTACTGGCGCTCGGCGAGCGCGCGGACGTCCACATCAGCCTGGGCCTGCATCCCTACTTCATGCACGAGCATGGCAAGGGCGATGTCGAGGCGCTGGCTTCGCTGCTTGACGACTATCCCGCCGTGCGGGCACTGGGAGAGTGCGGTATCGATGCACGCTTCGAGGAGACGCTCGATGACCAGTGGGAGCTATTCAACACCCAGCTTCGCCTGGCCAAATCCCGCCGGCTACCGGTGGTGATTCACTGCGTGCATGCCAACGACAAGGTCTCCAAACGCTTGCGCCAGCTCGATCTCCCCGAGGGGGGGCTGATCCATGCCTTCGCCGGTTCGCCGGACCAGGCATGGAAGTTTCTCGACCTCGGTTTCGTCGTGGGGCTGGGTGGTGCAGTGACCTATGCGCGGGCACAGCGCCTGTGGCGCGCGGTAAAGAGCCTGCCCGAGGATGGCTTCGTGCTGGAGACCGACAGCCCCGACATGCCGCTCTGCGGTTACCAGGGGCAGCGCAACGAGCCGGCACGCATCGTGCAGGTCTGCGAGATGGTGGCGAAGCTGCGGGGCGAGACGCCCGAGACGATCGCCATGCAGAGCACGGCGACCGCCAGGCGAATCTTTGGCCTGGGCGAGGCTTAGGCGCTGGCCTTGGCCAGCGCCTCGGGGTCGAGCCGTTCGATCGAATAGGGCAGTTTCAGCCGCTTGACGGCCTGGCCGTCGACGCTGAGAGGCCCGGCATCCTCCCGAGTGTTAAGCACGGCAAGGATTTCCGCCTGGCCGTAGGCGTCGCGCTCCGCAGCGACGACTTCGCCCTGGCTCCTGTTGTCGGCATCCACCACACTGGTACCGGGCTCGGGCAGGCGACTTCCCTCTAGCTGGGCCCTTGCGAGGCGCTTCTTTACCTGGCCGCGGAAATGCGCCCGGGCCACCACCTCCTGGCCCGTATAACACCCTTTCTTGAAACTGATGCCACCGAGCGCCTCCCAGTTGATCATCTGGGGCAGTAGAGCGTCCTGGTGCGTCGGCGTGAGCCAGGCGAGCCCGGCCTGGATGTCCTGCAGGCGCCAGACGGCGTTGCCGACCGGAGCTGCCTGCTCGGCAAGCCGGGTTGTTATCGCCTCGGCCTCGACCAACGGCAGGCAGGCCAGCAGCCGCGGTAGCGGGCCGGGATGGCCCAGCAACTGGAGCGCATCATGGCCGGCCTGGTGCCAGACCGTAGGCGGCGTGACGTCGAAACGCACTTCCGCCAATGCATGCGCCTCCCGCCCGATCAACCCCAGCAGCGCCAGATCGTCGCGTATGGCGAGCTCGCTCTTGTAGAAGGGGGCGAACTTCTTCAAGTGGTCGCGCAGCGGGTTCAGCAGGCCACGATGCAGGATCAGACGGTAGCGTTCGGCGCCAATGCGCAGGAGTTGCGCATTGGCCAACATGCGACCCTTGGCACTGCAGAAGCTGGTCAGCGGGGCGAAGGTGCCATCGGCCAGGTCGACCTGGGCGCTGGTCTGCCCCTGCAGCAACTTGCCGGCGCCGGGGCCGACCACATCGAGTGCGCCGAGGTGAACGAGCGGACAAATGACCGTACGTTCCATGGCCTGGCGGGCGGGGTCGGGCGTGTCGAACTCCACCCGCTCATCGCTCAAGCGTCGCCCTCCCAGGGCGGTTATCCAATCGCTCATGCCTGTAAGGCTCCGGGTCATCGTCGGGGTAATGGTGTCAGGTATGCGGGCGCAAACGCCGGATTGCAAGCGGTGTCGCCCTCCGAGGCCCATGTTAGACTGGGGTCTTTCCTTGTTATGCCAGGGAGTCATGCATGCCCCAACAGTCGCTTAGTTTCAGCGGCGTGGAAAGCGCCGACCAGGTCAATCGTATCACCACGGCGCTGATGATGGTGGATGGCGTCGAGAGCGCCGAGGTGGGACGCCATGGGGCGGAAGTGGAAGGGCGCGTCAGTCGCGAGGCGCTGATCCGTGCCGTGGAGGCTCTCAGGCTTCCCATCGAGATCAAGTAACCGGGCGGAGTCGTCAATGCACAAGAGTATCGAGATCGTCAGCGAGCGCAACAGACTCTTTCGCCAGCGTGTCAGAATCGAGGGATTCGAGGATCTGCATGCCGACGTGCCCAAGGCCTTCGGTGGCGAGGGCAGCGCGCCGGATCCGCACGACTACTTCGATCTCTCCCTCGGTGCCTGCAAGGCGATCACCGCGCAGATGTACGCTCGGCGCAAGCAGTGGCCGCTCGAAGGGATCACCGTCAGGGTCAATCGCGACGACAGCGAGGAACGCAAGGGCACGTACCGGCTCGAAGTGGTCATGACTTTTCACGGCATCGAGGATGCGCAGCAGCGGGCGCGGCTCGAGGAGATCAGTCACAAGTGCCCGATCCATCGCCTCATGACCAGCGCCACCGTGGAGGTCATTACGCGCAGCACCGATATCGTCGAGGCGTGAAGCACGTACCGGCCTATACTGGAGTGCACCTCCGTCAGTTGATTCCAGGCGCTTCCATGGCGCCTGATGTTCGTTGGGAGCCGTCATGAGCAAGCCGTTTCGCCTCGCTGCCAATTTCAAGCCCGCCGGCGACCAGCCCGCTGCGATCGAAGCCCTGATCCGGGGGCTGGACTCCGGGTTGGCCCACCAGACGCTGCTCGGCGTGACCGGTTCGGGCAAGACCTTCACCATGGCCAACGTGGTCGAGCGCTTGCAGCGACCGACCATCGTCATGGCGCCCAACAAGACGTTGGCCGCGCAGCTCTACGGCGAGTTCAAGTCGTTCTTTCCCGACAACGCCATCGAATATTTCGTCTCCTATTACGACTACTATCAGCCTGAAGCCTACGTCCCCTCGTCGGACACCTTCATCGAGAAGGATGCCTCGATCAACGACCATATCGAGCAGATGCGCCTTTCCGCGACCAAGGCGCTGCTCGAGCGGCGCGATGCGCTGATCGTGGTCTCGGTGTCGGCCATCTACGGCCTCGGCGACCCCGACCAGTACCTGAAGATGCGCCTGCATTTCACCCGCGGCGAGCTGATCGACCAGCGCTCCTTCCTGCGCCGGTTGGCGGAGCTGCAGTACACCCGTAACGACCTGGACTTCAAGCGCGGTACCTACCGCGTGCGCGGCGACGTGATCGATATCTATCCGGCCGACTCCGACGAGGAGGCCGTGCGGGTCGAGCTGTTCGACGACGAGATCGATTCGATCCGGCTGTTCGATCCCCTGACTGGCGAAGTGCGCGGCCAGGTGCCGCGCATGACCATCTATCCCAAGAGCCACTACGTGACGCCGCGGGAGACGATCATCTCTGCCGCCGATCGGATCAAGGCCGAGCTGGTCGAGCGCCTGGAGTGGCTGCGCAAGAACGACCGGCTGGTGGAGGCCCAGCGCCTCGAGCAGCGCACCCTCTACGACCTCGAGATGATGAACGAGCTGGGCTACTGCAACGGTATCGAGAACTACTCGCGCTACCTCTCGGGTCGCAACCCGGGCGAGCCGCCTCCGACATTCTTCGACTACCTGCCGGACGATGCGCTGCTGTTCATCGACGAATCCCACGTCAGCGTTCCCCAGGTGGGTGGCATGTACAAGGGTGACCGCTCGCGCAAGGAAACCCTGGTCGAGTACGGCTTCCGCCTGCCCTCGGCGCTGGACAACCGGCCCATGACCTTCGAGGAGTGGGAGAGCATCTGTCCGCAGACGATCTTCGTCTCGGCCACGCCGGGACCCTACGAGGCCGCGCACGCCGGGCAAGTGGTTGAGCAGGTGGTGCGTCCCACCGGGTTGGTCGATCCCGAGATCGAGGTGCGCCCGGCCACGACCCAGGTCGACGACCTGCTTTCCGAGATTCGGCTCCGTACCGAGGTGGGCGAACGGGTGCTCGTCACCACCCTGACCAAGCGCATGGCGGAGGATCTGACCGAATACCTCGACGAGCACGACGTGCGGGTGCGCTACCTGCATTCCGATATCGATACCGTGGAGCGGGTGGAGATCATCCGTGACCTGCGCCTGGGCAAGTTCGACGTGCTGGTGGGTATCAACCTGCTGCGCGAGGGTCTCGATATTCCCGAGGTATCGCTGGTCGCCATCCTCGATGCCGACAAGGAAGGGTTCCTGCGCAACGAGCGCTCGCTGATCCAGACCATCGGCCGGGCGGCGCGCAACGCCCACGGCAAGGCGATACTCTATGCCGACCGCGTGACCGACTCCATGCGCCGCGCTATCGATGAGACCGAGCGGCGCCGCGCCAAGCAGATCGCCCACAACGAGAAGCATGGCATCACACCCACCACCGTGACGCGCTCGGTGGCGGACATCATGGAGGCGGCCCAGGCCCCGGGGCGCAAGGGCAAGGGGCGGCGGGGCGAGCGCAAGGTGGCCGAGGGCGCGGCGATCTACGACCTCAGCGAGCTGTCGCCGACAGATCTTGCCAAAGAGGTATCACGGGTCGAGGACGCCATGTTCGAGGCGGCCCAGAACCTGGAGTTCGAGGAGGCAGCCAGGCTGCGCGATCGGCTGCATGAGCTTAAGGAGCGGCAGCTGGCGCTGGGGTAGGCATCGTTGATTGCCTGCTGCGCTCGATATCTTGCCCGCCGGCGGTACCGAAACGTCGGACCGTCGCAATCCTCATTGAGCAGCAAGTCAACTCCGGTTGCTGCGCTCCGGCGGCGGGCAACCTCTCTTCGCTCGCGACGCCAATCCACAGATGCTCTGGTGTATATCGAGGAGTCATAATGCTATGGAGCGAGGGGCGCCGGGGGCAGGCCGAAGAGGAGGTCTTTTGCCATGGATGGCAAAAGTAGCGCCCAGGGATGGGTTCACAGCGCCTCCTCATAGGCCTGTCCGCGGTTCGGCCCCGAGTGGAGCAAGAGACTAAGGAAACACTGGATGCCCGAAGGCCCAGAAATTCGACGTGCCGCCGATCGCCTGCACGAACAGCTAGCCGGCCGGCGCCTGGAAGCCGTGTGGTTCGCCTTCCCGGAGCTGGCCGCTGAGGCCGATTCGCTGGTGGGGCGTGAGGTCACGGCGGTGGACAGCTGGGGCAAGGCGCTGTTGACGCGCTTCGATGATGGTCGCGTGCTCTATTCGCATAATCAGCTCTACGGGGTGTGGAAGCTGCACGACGCCGAGCGCGAGCCGGATACCGAGCGTTCGCTGCGGGTTCGGCTGACGGCGAAAGGGCGCTCGGCCAGTCTCTACAGCGCCTCGGATGTCTCGCTATGGCCGGCCGACAGGCTCGCCGAGCATCCGTTTCTCTCCCGCCTCGGCCCCGACCTGCTGACCCACGGCGTGACGCCGGAGCAGGCTCAGGCACGATTGCAGGAGCCGCGCTTTGTGCGCCGGCGGGTGGGCGGGCTGCTGCTCGACCAGGCGCTGTTCGCTGGCATTGGCAACTATTTGCGCTCCGAGATCCTGTTCTTCGCCGGGCTGGCGCCTTCGTCCCGGGTAGCCGATCTTGCACCCGAGCGGTTGGAACGGCTGGCAGGGACCATTCTCGACGTGACCCGTCAGGCCTACGAGCAGGCCGGCGTGACCAATCGCGGCGAATGGGCAGCCTCCGCCAGACGGCAGGGGGAGAGTCGTCGGCTGTGCCGATTCGCCGTCTACGAGCGTGACGGCCGGCCATGCCATGCTTGCGGTACAGCGATCGTACGGCAGACGGTGGCTTCGCGGCGGCTGTACCGTTGCCCGAACTGCCAGCCTGACGAACGAATGTAGCGCTAGGAGTATCACCATTGGGATGATGCCCTCCGCAATTATACCGTTATCTCGCTGTTACACTATTCGACATATGCGACTTTGGCGGCA
The DNA here is from genome assembly GCF_052584175.1 of Billgrantia hypersalina. Taxonomy (NCBI): domain Bacteria; kingdom Pseudomonadati; phylum Pseudomonadota; class Gammaproteobacteria; order Oceanospirillales; family Halomonadaceae; genus Billgrantia; species Billgrantia hypersalina. The sequence continues at coordinate 95,567 of NZ_JBMIQI010000018.1, read as the reverse complement.
CAGGTCTGTCGAGAGAAGGCCGATACGGTATAATTCGCCACCGTTCGAGCCCGCCGTTTCGCTATGCGAATCCAGAAGCGGGCATGCCGACACTGCCAAGGAGTCCCTTGCACATGACCGTGATTCGCCAGGACGATCTGATCCAGAGCGTTGCCGACGCCCTGCAGTACATCTCCTATTACCATCCCAAGGATTTCATCGACGCCATGGCGGCGGCGTACGAGCGGGAGGAGAACCCGGCAGCGAAGGATGCCATTGCCCAGATCCTGATCAATTCGCGCATGTGCGCTATGGGGCACCGGCCGATCTGCCAGGATACCGGCATCGTCACCGTCTTCGTTCATGTGGGCATGAACGTGCGCTGGGAGGCCGACATGAGCCTTGACGACATGATCAACGAAGGCGTGCGTCGCGCTTATCATTTCCCCGACAATGTGCTGCGAGCCTCGGTACTGGCCGACCCGGACGGCAAGCGCAAGAACACCGGCGACAACACGCCGGCCGTGATCCATCACAAGCTCGTACCGGGCGATACCGTCGAGGTACACGTGGCAGCCAAGGGTGGCGGCAGCGAGGCGAAGAGCAAGTTCGCCATGCTCAATCCCTCCGACAACGTGGTCGACTGGGTGATGGAGCAGTTGCCCAAGATGGGAGCCGGCTGGTGCCCGCCCGGCATGCTCGGCATCGGTATCGGCGGCACCGCCGAGAAGGCCATGGAGATCGCCAAAGAGGCGCTGCTTGACCCGATCGACATCCAGGAGCTTCAGGCCCGCGGCCCGTCCAACCGCGCCGAGGAGTTGCGCCTGGAGCTGTTCGACCGTGTCAACAGGAGCGGCATCGGCGCCCAGGGCCTGGGTGGCTTGACCACGGTGCTCGATATCAAGGTCAAGGACTACCCGACCCATGCCGCGAACAAGCCGGTGGCGATCATTCCCAACTGTGCCGCCACGCGCCATGCCCATTTTACCCTGGACGGGACCGGCCCGGCGGCGCTGCCGGCGCCCAAGCTCGAGGATTGGCCGGAAATTACCCGCGAGGCGGGCGACAACGTCAAGCGCGTCGATCTCGACAGCGTGACGCCAGAAGAGGTACAAACCTGGCAGCCGGGCGACACGCTGCTGCTCAACGGCAAGCTGCTTACCGGCCGTGACGCGGCCCACAAGCGCATGGTTGACATGATCGCCAAGGGCGAGGCGTTGCCGGTCGACCTGAAAGGGCGCTTCATCTACTACGTGGGTCCGGTGGATCCGGTGCGCGACGAGGTGGTGGGTCCGGCCGGTCCCACCACGGCGACACGCATGGACAAGTTCACCCGCACTATGCTCGAGGAAACCGGCCTGCTGGGCATGGTCGGCAAGGCCGAACGCGGGCCGGCCGCCATCGAGGCGATTCGCGACAACAAGGCGGTCTATCTGATGGCAGTGGGCGGCTCCGCCTACCTGGTGGCGCAGGCGATCAAGAAGTCTCGCGTGGTCGGCTTCGCCGACCTGGGCATGGAGGCGATCTACGAGTTCGAAGTCGAGGATATGCCGGTCACAGTAGCGGTGGACAGCCAGGGTACCTCGGTGCACCAGACCGGCCCGGCCAAGTGGAAGGAGATCATCGCCGAACGCGCGTAAAGGAGAGATTCACTTTCCGCTGGTTCCCCTGACGGCCCCGCCAACTGGCGGGGCTAGTGTCGTCTGGAGTATGCTGCAGCCTGCTGTTTTTTCAGGGAGTGATCATGGCTTCCGGGCTGATTGGACTGGCAATCTTCGTGGTGCACCTGCTGGGCTTTCTCTCGGCGGTCCTGGCGCTGCTCTCCAGCCGTACCTCGCAGGGGGCCGTGGCCTGGATCATCTCCCTGGTGACCTTTCCCTATCTCGCCGTCCCGGCCTACTGGATCTTCGGCAGGCCGCGCTTCTATGGTTACGTGTCGGCCCGCGGCGAGCGCGATACCTTGCTGCGGCGCATTCTGGCGCGCTACCGCCCGCGCCTGGAGCCCTTCCTGGCCGACGCACGCAACCCCGACGTTCGCGCCGTGGAGCAGCTCGCCATGATGCCCTTGACCAGCGGCAATCAGGCCGAGCTGCTGATCGACGGTAAGGAAACCTTCGACAGTCTCTTCTCCGGCATCGACAGTGCCCGCGAGTACCTCCTGGTGCAATTCTTCATCGTGCGGCACGACGCCTTGGGTCACCGTCTCAAGGAGCATCTCGTGCGAGCGGCGGCGCGCGGTGTGCGGGTCTATTTTCTCTACGATGAAATAGGCAGCCGCAAGCTCTCCGAAGGCTATCTGCGCGAACTGGCCCAGGGTGGCGTCGAGGTCAGTCCGTTTCGCTCCTCGCGAGGCTTCAAGCACCGGTTCCAGCTCAACTTCCGCAACCATCGCAAGATACTCGTCGTGGATGGCGGCGAAGGTTGGCTCGGTGGCTTCAATGTCGGCGTCGAATACCTGGGGCAGCATCCTCGTCACGGCCCTTGGCGCGATACCCATCTTAAGCTCACCGGACCCAGCGTGTTGGGATTGCAGGAGGCGTTCTGGGAGGATTGGCACTGGGCGACCGGCGAAGTCATCAATCTGCGCTGGGAGCCGCGGATCACCTGCGAGGAGTGCCAGAACGTCGTCATCGTGCCCTCGGGTCCAGCGGATCGGCAGGAAACCGCGAGCCTGCTGGTCCAGCATGCCATCCATAGCGCTCACGAGCGGCTATGGGTCACGAGCCCTTACTTCGTTCCGGATCAGGGCGTGCAGGATGCCCTGCGCCTGGCCGCCATGCGCGGAGTCGATGTGCGCATCATGATGCCGGAACATCCCGATCACCTCTTGATCTATCTTTCGGCCTTTTCCTTTCTACCCGACATGGTACGGGCAGGGGTCAAGGTCTATCGTTACCAGCCGGGTTTTTTGCACCAGAAAGTCATCCTGATCGACGACAGCGCAGCACTGGTTGGCACCGTGAACCTGGATAATCGCTCGTTCCGTCTCAATTTCGAGATCACCGCCTTCGTTCCCGATCGGCGTTTTGCCGCGGAAGTCCGCCTGATGCTCGATCGCGATTTCTCAGTCTGTCGTCGCATCAGCTATGACGAGTTGCAGCGCCGGCCGCTGTGGCGCAAGCTCGTGTCCCGCGCCGCCTACCTGACCGCGCCGATCCAGTAAGTCATGAAGTTTCTTGGGTTTGTTCTGCACCTGAGGTAAATTAGGCGATGCCTCAGCAAGGCCCTCAGACACTGTCTGAACCGTCCTAACTTGATTCGCGATCGCTGTCAGCGGGAGTCCCGGTGAACCTCGAGACAAAGTGGCTGGAAGATTTCGTGGCCCTGGCCAACACCCGTAGCTTTTCCGCCTCCGCTCGGCAGCGCCATGTCACCCAGCCGGCATTCAGCCGTCGCATACGCGCCCTCGAGCAAGCGGTGGGCGTGACTCTCGTCGACCGCTCCACTACCCCCATCAACCTGACGCCGGAAGGGCAGCTGTTCCTGGTCACGGCGCGCAACCTGGTGGAGCAGCTCAACGAGTGCCTGGGCCACCTGCGCGGCGTCTCCATGGCCCGCGAGGCGCTGGACATCGTCGCCGCCCATTCCCTGGCGCTGAGCTTCTATCCCGAATGGATCTCAAGATTGCAGGAGGGGTTGGGCGAGCTGCCGACGCGTCTCGTGGCCATGAACGTGGGCGAGGCGATTCACGTGCTGCGTGAAGGCAACTGCGACTTGATGCTGGCCTACCATGACCCCTACGCGACGATGCAGCTCGACGCCGAGGTTTTTCCTTCGTTCTCCATCGGCCAGGTCAAGATGTTGCCGGTGAGCCTGCCCGACGCCAAGGGCAAGCCACGTTTCAGCCTCGAGAGCAAGGAGACGATTCCCTACCTCGCCTATACCCAGGGCGCCTTCCTTGGTCGCAGCGTACGCATGCTGCTCAAGAACGACCCGCTGCGTCTGCGCCTGCGCACCGTCTACGAGACGGCCATGGCGGAAGGCCTCAAGGGCATGGTGCTGCAGGGCGTAGGCCTGGCCTGGATTCCGGATTTTTGCGTCCGCGAAGAGCTGAAGAGTGGCCGACTGGTGCGGGCCGGCGGCGAGAAGTGGGACGTGCCGCTGGAGATTCGCCTCTACCGTTGTTCGCTGGTACACAAGCCAGGTGTCGAGAAGCTCTGGCGGCAGATGATGAAGCTGCCTCGCGACTTCTTGCAGGCTTAGAAAATCACTCCACGGCTGGCTGCGCCGCCCAATCGCTACGTTACGCGGTGCTCGAAGGCGTCACTTATCCCCTATGCTCCACCTCGTGCGCTCCGGGCGCCTTGCGCTTGGGCCGCTCGCCGACCCGTGAAGCACTTATTGTTTCCCGCTATATCCCGCCGAAGTCCGCCGGCAGGCCGAGGAAATTCTGGATGATGAAGAAGTGGTCCTCGAACAGGCTGTCGGGTTCGAGTTCGGCCAATGGTACCCAGCGGGCATGGTCGCCGCCCTTGACCGGCTTGAGTTGAGGCAATTGCTGATCGGGGCGCAGGGCGAAATAGAAGGCTTCGGCCAGGGTGCGGCCTCGCCAGCTGCGGTGGGGCTCGTCGAACAGGCGCTGGCCACGCAGCGAGCCCTTGAGTACCGGCTCGGGAACCTTGAGCCGGACCCGTTCGCGCAGCTCGCGAAGGCAGGCGTCGAGCAGGCGCTCATGAGGGTTGATGAAGCCACCGGGCAATGCCAGCAAGCCCTTGCCGGGAGCCGCGGTTCGGCGTACCAGCAGTACATGGCCGGATTGAACCACTACGGCATTGACCGTGACGAAGATCGGTGGGTAGGGCGCCTTGGCCCAGGCCTGCCGATACTGCTCGAGTAGCTTCTGCTCTTCCGTCAGCTGCAGGTGGGCATCACTGCCGGCGAAGCGACGCAGCGCCTCGCAAACGCCGGGTGGCAGGTCATGGGTCGCGCCGGTACTGAGGTAATCCTCGGTGGAGGAGAGGGAGTGGAACAGCCTGTCGCGGATCTGGCTGGCCGAAATTCCATCGACCAGCGGCACGCTGACCGACTCCCATTGCGGAAACAACGACAGGTAATAGCTTGACTGGCCGCGACTGGCTCCGATGAGTCCGATACGAGGCAGGCGAGCGTGATGATGCCCGGCAATGTCGCGCACTTTGCGCTGCACGTCGCGAACCCAGACATCGTTGTTGTATAGCGCATCGAGCAGCGGCACTATCTCCAGCCGTGCGTTCTCCTCCTCATCGAAGCAGCCGCGCAGCATTTCCTGGCGTTCGGCGAAGCGCCAGGGGTTACGCAGGGAGCGCGCCTGCCAGGCCGAGCCCACAAGGACGATTACCTGGCGCGCATGGCGCAAGGCGTCGTTGATTACTGCCAGATGCCCCAGGTGAGGGGGCTGGAAACGTCCGATGAAGACGAGACAGTCAAATTCATGATCGCTCATCGGGCATCCTTCGCTGTGGCTGGGTGGCCTATTATGGGCGTGGGGGTGCAGGGCTGCAATGAAGGCCGCTGGCCGACAGAAGCATGCCGATTGGGTATGCTTCAGGGAAGGTGCCATTTGCCAAGGAGGAGCCGTGCACAGTCTCTCGTTCAAGTTCTGGTGGAAGACGGCTCAGGATGCAATGAACCTGTGGTTGGAGCGCAATGCCTTTAGCTACGCCGGTTCGCTGGCTTTCTATACGCTTTTTTCGCTCGCACCCACCGTCATCATTGCCGTTGCCGTGATCGGCGTGGTATTCGGCGCGGATGCGGCTCAGGGGCAGATCGTCGAGCGCCTCGAAGGCACCCTGGGCGTGGAGGCGGCGCGAGCCATCGAGCAGGCCGTCGCGCAGTCGCGTATCGAAGAGTCGGGCATCGTGCCGACGTTATTCGGGTTCGGCGGTCTCCTCATAGGAGCCACGACGGTTTTCGCTCAGATGCAGTATTCGCTGAACATGATCTGGGGCGTGACCGCAAAGCCCAGCCGCAACAGTATTCTGTTATTTCTCAAGCAGCGTTTGCTGTCGCTCACGGTGGTACTTGCCATTGGCTTCATCCTGCTCGTTTCGCTGTTGGTCGGCGTGATGGTGCGGGCGATGCTTCGGGCCATCGGCGATGCCATGCCGCTGATGGGCACTCTGACCGCCGGGGCCGAATTCTTCATCTCTCTGGCCGTGATCACGGCGCTCTTCGCCACCATCTTCAAGGTTCTGCCCGATGTCGTGCTGGGCTGGCGAGACGTGTTGCTGGGGGCAGTCGTCACTGCGCTACTGTTCACCCTCGGGCGCAGCGCGATCGCCTCCTACCTGGCCTATACCGCCACGGCATCGACCTATGGGGCCGCCGGCTCGGTAGTCATGATCCTGCTGTGGGTCTACTACAGCTCATTGATCCTGCTGTTCGGCGCCGCCTTTACCCGCAGCTATCTGCTCGCGCAGGGTCGGAAGGTCGTACCGCGCAATAGCGCCGTCGTCGTCAGGCGTGAACTGATCACCTGAGAGTTGGTGCCGGGCAGCGCTTGCCCGGCACGAGAACGCCTAGCCGGCGAGACGCTCGCAGGCCAATTGATCGGCTACTTGCGCCGGGTTTGCCTCTTGTATCCTGGCTCGCGTGAGAATCTCGTCGACGGTGCCGGCGATCCGCTCCACGTGACTCATTACCGCAGCGCGATCGTACGATTCGTGCCGCTGGGCCTCGACATCGATGACACCACCTGCATTGGCGACGTAGTCGGGTACGTAGAGAATGCCTCGTGCGTGCAATCGGGCAGCGACCTCGGGTGTGGCCAACTGATTGTTGGCGGCGCCACAGACCACTTTTGCCTTCAGGCTCTCCGCTACGGCTGGGGTCAGTACCGCGCCCATGGCGCAGGGAGCGAAGACATCGACATCTGTCGTGAAGATTTCCTCGGGCGCGATGCTCTGTGCATCCAGTTCGTCGCTGAGCATGCCCAGGTGATCGCGATCGATGTCGGTCAGTAGCAGTTTCGCTCCCGCGGCGTGCAGTTCGCGAGCCAGATGCGCACCGACATGACCGACTCCCTGGATCGCTACCCGCAGTTCCTGCAGGTCGTCACGGCCGAAGCGATGACGCACGGCACTCTGCAGCGCGCAGAACACGCCGTGGGCCGTGAAGGGTGAGGGATCGCCCGAATCGTGGCCTCGACCCAGTCCGCTGACGTGACGCGTTTCCCGGCGAATGTAGCGCATGTCCTCCTCGCCGCTGCCGGCGTCCTCGGCAGTGATGTAACGCCCCCCGAGCGACTCCACCAGCCTGCCCATTGCCTGCAGCATCGCAGGTGTCTTGTCGCGGCGGGGATCGGCCATGATCACCGCCTTGCCGCCGCCGAGCGGAAGGTCGGCCAGTGCCGACTTGAATGTCATGCCCCGAGAGAGGCGCAGCACGTCGGTCAAGGCGTCCTCTTCGCTGGCATAGGGATAGATGCGCAGGCCGCCCAGGGCGGGGCCACGGCGTGTGTCGTGAATGGCAATGATGGCGCGCAATCCGCTGCCCTCATCGCAGCCGAAGACGATCTGCTGGTGGTGGTCGAACTCGGGGTGATCGAAGACCCGCATGGCGTTATCTCCCTCGTGAGGATGTGTTGTTATCTATCGGGGCCGGAAGGCAGTGGATATACGGCCTTCCTCGGCGCGGTCATTGCTTGTGGCGACGCCGCGTTCCTATTATCAAGACTAGAACATTGGCACTGACGACTGGAACCGTTTCGAGAGCCTCGAGCGTTGATTCCCGCTTTCTTCGGGACTTGACGGAACGGCGGGAAGCGCTCAAAGGCGGCTCATGAACATCAGAATGAGGAGGAAGGATGAGTAAACGTTGTGTGAAGGGCGTGGTCGCCGGCAAGGTTCAGGGGGTGTGGTATCGCCGCGCGGTACAGGAGCAGGCGCTCCAGCATGGCCTGACCGGCTACGCCAAGAACCTCCCGGACGGCCAGGTGGAGGTGCTGCTGTGCGGCAATGGCGAAGCGGTCAACCAGGTGGCCAGCTGGCTGTGGCAGGGTCCACCGAATGCCCGGGTCACGCACGTCGAGCTGGAATCCATCGAGTGCCGCGACCCGGACAATTTCGTCTGCCTCTAGCCCGACTCAGCTCAGGGTGTCGGCGATCCATTCCACTACTGCCTCGCCGTCCACCTCGAGACAGACTTCGGCGAGAGGCGACTGCGACCAGCGCTCCTGGATGAAACCGCGCCCCTCGGGGGCGAAGACGGTCTGCCCCTCCGCCATGCCGTCGGTGACGACCGAAAGATGCCCCGGCGCGGTGGTGAACAGCTCCGGGCGCAGCAGCCAGGCGAGGGCGCAGCTGTCGTGGGGGCAGCAGCCGTCAATGCCGAGGAACTCGCGATAGAAGTCGCGGTAGAAGGCGTAGCTCCCGGCCAGCACCTTGCCCAGTTCGCCCTGGCCCGCCTCGATGCGCTGCATGTGCGCCTGGCTCAGCACGCAGCGGTGGGTGACGTCCAGTCCCACCAAGGTCAATGGCCAGCCTGCTGTCAGGGCGCGCTGGGCGGCATGAGGGTCGTTGAACATGTTGGCTTCGGCTACAGGTGTCACATTGCCACCCTCGCGGATCGAGCCGCCCATGATCACCACACGCTTGACCTTCTCGGTTAGCGTCGGGTCGAGTTGTAGCGCGGCGGCCAGATTACCCACCGGCCCGACGGCCACCAGGGTCACTTCGCCGGGCCGTTCGTTGATCGTGTCGACGATGAACTGCGCAGCGCTGCGCGGGTCCGGCTTTCCCTTCACTTCGGGCAGCTCGATATTGCCCAGGCCGTTGGCACCATGGATATGGGCAGGTGCCGGATGGCGTGGCTTGACCACAGGCCCGGCGGCGCCCTGGGCGACAGGAATGTCGCGGCCTGCCAACTCGCTCAGCAGCAGGGCGTTGTGGGTGGCGGTCTCGACATCGACATTGCCGTAGGTCGTGGTCAGCCCAAGCAGCTCGATCTCGGGGTGACGCAGGGCGATGGCAATGGCCTGGGCGTCGTCGACGCCGGGATCGGTATCGAAGATGATGGGATGCGACACGTTGCCTCCTTGTGGGTGTCAGGCGTGAGAGTGACTGGCGAGGTACTGCTCGACCTCGTCGCGCGGCGGGATACTGTCGGCGGCACCGGGGCGCTGAACGCTCAACGCCGCGGCATGGGCGGCGAATGCCAGGCAGTCGGGAACGGCTCGCTCTTCTTGCAGCGCAGCGAGGAAATAGCCGATGAAGGTATCCCCGGCTGCGGTGGTATCCACCGGCTCGACCGGCAGGGCGGGCTGGTAGTGTCGCGCCTCGCCCCTTTGGTACCAGGCGCCTTCGCTGCCCAGGGTCAGCACCGTCGCGGTGTGCGGCAGTCGCGCGTGCAGGCCCTCCAGCAGTACCGGGGTATCGCTCTCTTCAGGCAGGCCGGTCAGCCAGGCGGCCTCGCCGCGGTTGACGAACAGCAGCCCGCAGGCCTCGAGCGGCAAGTCGAGCACCGTATCGCTCATGGGGGCGGGGTTGAAGGCGATGGCGAGACCTTGTCGGCGAGCGCATTCGATCAGCTCGGGCAGGGCATTGCATTCGTTCTGTACCAGCAGCCAGTCGCCGTGCCGGGCCGCCTGGCAGAGGGCGTTGCGATGCTGCCGGGAAAAACCGTGATTGGCGCCGGGGTGCAAGATGATAGTGTTTTCGCCATGGTCGTCGACCTGGATGATGGCGTGTCCGCTGGGCTCGTCGACCAGCTCGACGTGAGTGACATCGACACCGGCGCGGGCCAGACGGTCGCGGACCCATCCGTCCTGGCGGCCGAGTCGTCCCCAGTGACACACCTGTCCCCCTGCCAGTGCCATGGCCAGCGATTGGTTGGCACCCTTGCCGCCTAGGCCGACGTAATAGCTGTGGCTGGCCAGCGTCTCACCGGCATGGACCAGGTGAGGAACCCGGTAGCAGTGGTCGAGGTTGATCGAACCCAGGTTGTGCAGCATGTCATTCTCCTCTCTGCTGCGACTTCCAGTGACTCAAGTTGTCGCGAGTCAGGGTCACGATGCGTTGGCGCGCTTCGGGGGTGATCCAGGCATTGTGTGGCGTCACGATCAGGTTCAGCGGCTCGGACAAAGCATCCAGCAGGGGATGGCCGTTTCGTGGCGGTTCCACTGGTAGCACGTCAACGCCGAGGCCGCCCAGCCGCCCTTCACGCAGCGCTTCGAGTGCCGCCTCCTCGTCGAGGATGCCGCCTCGGGCGCAGTTGATCAGCAGGGCGCCGGGCTTGAGTCGCCTGAGCAGGTCGGCGTCGATCAGGTGGCGTGTCGCTTCGGTGAGCGGGCAATGCAGGCTGATGACGTCGGCCGTGGAAGCCAGCTCGGCAATGCCGGGACGGCTGTCGCTGGCCTCGTTGCCAGGCCGAGCAGCGAAGGTGATACGCATACCGAAGGCCTCGGCCAGGGTGCCGACATGCCGGCCAAGTTCGCCTTGGCCGACAATGACCAGGTGCTTGCCTTCGAGCTGCAAGGTGCCGTGATCCATCAGACAGAAGAAGGGACTCTCGTTCCATCGGCCGGCCGCCACGTCGCGCTGATAGAGCGGCAGGCGGTTGGCCAGGGCCAGCATCATCATCAGGGTGTGCTGGGCCACGCTGGCGGTGCCGTAGGCGGTGACGTTGCGCACGGCGATGCCCAGGCGCTCGGCGGTGGCCATGTCGATATTGTTGGTGCCCGTCGCGAGCACGCAGATCAGCCTGAGCTCGGGTAGTGCCTCGAGGGTGGGGGCATCGAGCACGACCTTGTTGACGATGGCCGCCTCGGCGCCGGCCAGTCGAGCCCTGCTCTGCTCTGTGGTGCTGACCTGGTGTACCTCGAGCGTGTCGACCTGTTCGCGGATGGGCGCGAGGTCGACGTCAGGGCCCAGGCTGGCGGCATCGAGTATCACGGCTTTCATGCTGGATTCCTTGTGTTGGTTCGCCTCGGCAAGGCTGGGACAGGTCTTGCCAGGCACGTTATACTATCGGGCTTTTACGGCAGGCTTGGAAAGTGCGCCGCTCGACCCTATATCGCCGTTGGTTGCGCTGTCGAATCAGGAGTGAATTGAACCATGCCCATCTATGAATATCAGTGCAAGGCCTGCGGCCACCGTCTGGAGAAGCTCCAGAAGCTCAGCGCCGCTCCCCTGACCGACTGCCCCGCCTGCGAAGCGCCTGCGCTCGGTCGCCTGGTCTCCGCCGCGGGCTTCCGTCTGGCCGGGGGCGGCTGGTACGAGACCGACTTTAAGTCCGGCAGCAAGAAGAACCTTGCCGGTGATACAGGCAGCAGTGGTGGCGAAGGCAAGGAGAGCAAGGCGCCGGCGAAGGACGGCGCCGCGGCCTGACCGTGACCCATTCCGATCATTTCACAGACAACGCTTAACGAAACAGGATACGACATGCGCAGCCATTATTGCGGCCAGCTCAACGAGACCCTGGTGGACCAGACGGTCACCCTGTGCGGCTGGGTTCATCGCCGCCGTGACCACGGAGGGGTGATTTTCCTCGACATGCGCGATCGCGACGGTATCGCCCAGGTCGTGGTCGACCCCGATACCGCCGAGGCTTTCGCCACTGCCGACCGTGCTCGCAGCGAGTACGTGCTGCGCATCTCGGGCCGCGTCCGCCTGCGCCCCGAAGGCACCCAGAACGCCAAGATGCCCACCGGCATGGTCGAAGTGCTGGCCAAGGATGTGGAAGTGCTGAACACGGCGGCTACGCCGCCGTTCCAGCTCGACGAGCACGGCAAGGTCGGCGAAGAGGTGCGCCTCAAGCATCGCTACATCGACCTGCGCCGCCCCGAGATGATCGAGAAGCTGCGTCTGCGCTCGCGCATCTCGCATCATGTGCGCGCCTTTCTCGAGGGTCAGGGCTTCCTCGACATCGAGACGCCGATCCTGACCCGTGCGACCCCCGAGGGTGCCCGCGACTACCTGGTGCCGAGCCGCACCCATCCGGGCAGCTTCTTCGCCCTGCCGCAGTCGCCACAGCTCTTCAAGCAGTTGCTGATGGTGGCCGGCTTCGATCGCTACTACCAGATCGCCAAGTGTTTCCGCGACGAGGACCTGCGCGCCGACCGTCAGCCGGAGTTCACCCAGATCGACATCGAAGCCTCCTTCGTCGAGGAGGAGGACATCATGGGTGTCACCGAAACCATGATACGCGAGCTGTTCCAGGACGTGCTCGATGTCGAGTTGCCCGAATTCCCGCGCATGACCTGGGCCGACGCCATGGATCGCTACGGCTCCGACAAGCCTGACCTGCGCATCCCGCTGATGCTGGTCGACGTCGACGACCTCATGAAGCAGGTCGATTTCCAGGTCTTTTCCGGCCCGGCCAATGCCGCAGACGGTCGCGTGGCGGCCCTCAAGGTGCCGGGTGGAGCCAGCATGTCGCGCAAGGTGATCGACGACTATACCAAGTTCGTCGGGATATACGGTGCCAAGGGCCTGGCCTGGATCAAGGTCAACGAACGTGACAAGGGGCTCGAGGGCCTGCAGTCGCCGATCGTCAAGTTCATGGAGAACGTGATAGAGGAGCTGCTCGACCGCATCGGCGCCGAGGACGGTGACATCGTATTCTTCGGTGCCGACAAGACCCACGTCGTCAATGAAGCCCTTGGTGCGCTGCGGGTCAAGCTGGGCGAGGACCTCAACCTCTATACCCGCGACTGGGCGCCTTTGTGGGTGGTCGACTTTCCCATGTTCGAAACCGATGACAACGGTCGCCTGAGCCCGCTGCACCATCCGTTCACCTCGCCCTCGTGCACCCCCGAGGAGCTCAAGGCCGAGCCGGCTGCGGCACTCTCGCGTGCCTACGATATGGTGCTCAACGGCACCGAGCTGGGCGGCGGTTCGATCCGTATCTATGACCAGCAGATGCAGAGTACCGTGTTCGAGATTCTCGGCATCGGCGAGGAGGAGGCCCGCGAGAAGTTCGGCTTCCTGCTCGATGCCCTGCACTACGGTGCACCGCCGCATGGCGGCCTGGCGTTCGGCCTCGATCGCCTGGTCATGTTGATGGCGGGTTCGCGCACCATTCGTGAAGTGATCGCTTTCCCCAAGACCCAGAGCGCGGCCTGTCTGATGACCGATGCCCCGGGCGAAGTGAGCGGCGAGCAGTTGCGCGAACTCAACATTCGCCTGCGCCAGAAGGCCAAGGTGGAAGGGCAGGAGTGAGCACGACAGCCTGCGGTACGATGTACGAAACCGGCGCCCGTGTGGCGCCGGTTTTACGACGGTTCCAAGGATGCCCTGTCATGCCTGTGCTTGTTTCCCCTGCGCTGAAGCGCGTGCCATGCTGATCCTCGGCATCGACCCCGGTTCGCGCATTACCGGCTACGGCGTGCTCGACGTCTCCACGCCCACCCCAAGGTACGTAGCCAGCGGTTGCCTTCGTCTGCAGGACGTCGACTTGCCGCAGCGATTGGCTCGCATCTACGCCGGCATCACCGAGCTGATCGCCTTGCATCGCCCGGGGGAGTTGGCTATCGAGCAGGTATTCATGTCGAAGAACCCCGATTCGGCACTCAAGCTCGGCCAGGCGCGCGGCGCGGCGATCGTTTGCGCCGCCAACCACGGTTTGCCGGTGAACGAATACGGCCCGCGCCAGATCAAGCAGGCGGTGGCGGGTAACGGCGGGGCGAGCAAGACCCAGGTGCAGCACATGGTCGTCGCCATCCTGGGGCTCGACGGCACCCCCCAGGCCGACGCCGCCGATGCGTTGGCCATCGCGCTGACTCATGCCCATGCGCGGCTCGGCCTGCTCAATCAAGGCAGTTTCGGTGGCCATCGTTCCCGTCGTCGCGGTGGCTCCTGGCGCGATTTTCAGCCCTGAAAACGCCTGGGTACGTTCGCTGAGTTATTGTCGAACACCGTTTACTCTGGGCTGGTCAGTCGCTTGAGCGACCAGTATAGTGGCGCCAGGAAGGCCTTGCGCCTAGGACGGATACGGATCGGATAGCGAAGCCCCATGATCGGACGCCTGCGTGGTACCCTGCTCGACAAACAACCGCCCTGGCTGGTCGTGGACGTGGCCGGTGTCGGTTATGAACTCGAGGCCTCGATGACCACCTTGGTGGCTCTGCCGGCGGTAGGAGAGAGCGTGTCGCTGTTCACGCATCTGACCGTGCGCGAAGACGCCCACCTGTTGTTCGGCTTCGCCCGCGAGCAGGAGCGTGCCCTGTTTCGTGCTCTCATTCGTGTCAACGGCATCGGTCCCAAGCTGGCCCTGGCAATCCTCTCTGGTATGGACGAGACGGCCTTCATCCGTTGCGTGATGGAGGATGACGTCAAGGCGTTGACCCGGCTGCCCGGCGTCGGGAAGAAGACTGCCGAGCGTCTGGTCATCGAGATGCGGGACCGCTTCCCTCATTGGGAACACCCGGGTACGACCGACCTGGCCGATGCCATGGCGTCACCCAGCGAGGAGAGGAGGCACCAGGATCCGCTGGCCGACGCCGAAGCTGCACTGGTCAGCCTCGGCTACAAGCCCACTGAGGCCGCGAAAATGCTATCCGGGCTCGATGCGGCGCTGTCGACCGAGGCCCTGATAAAGGCCGCCCTGACCAAGCGCATGGCTGGCTAGGGCGCGACATGGCGCGCAACGCCTTGCCTTGGGCCCCAAGGGTCCTCCTTAACGGTCTAGAGGGATCGCTATTCAGTATGTTCATGAGCGCCACGAGTGTTCGACATGATGCAGAATGACCGCTTGATCGCCGCCGACGAGCGTGACGGCGAGAGCCGCGTCGACCATGCGATCCGGCCCAAGCGGCTAGCCGATTACATCGGCCAGCCAAGGGTGCGCGAGCAGTTGGAGATCTTCATCACCGCTGCCCGAGGGCGCGACGAGAGCCTCGATCACACCCTGGTATTCGGCCCACCCGGGCTGGGCAAGACCACGCTCGCGAACATCATTGCCGCCGAGATGGGCGTCGGACTCAAATCCACTTCGGGTCCGGTACTCGAGCGTGCCGGCGATCTCGCCGCCATGCTGACCAACCTGCAGCCCGGCGACGTACTGTTCATCGACGAGATCCACCGTCTGTCGCCCGTCGTCGAAGAGATCCTCTACCCGGCGATGGAGGACTTCCAGCTCGATATCGTCATTGGCGAGGGGCCGGCCGCACGCTCCATCAAGCTCGACCTGCCGCCATTCACTCTGGTCGGCGCGACCACGCGCGCTGGGCTTCTGACTTCACCGCTGCGCGATCGCTTCGGTATCGTGCAGCGACTGGAATTCTACGACATCGGCGAGCTGACCGAGATCGTGGCGCGATCGGCCAGGCTGCTCGGCGTCCAGGCTGACCGTGAAGGCGCCCGTGAAGTGGCGCGCCGTTCGCGGGGGACGCCGCGCATCGCCAACCGCTTGCTGCGGCGGGTACGCGATTTCGCCCAGGTGCGGGGCAACGGTCTGGTGGATGCGGCGGTGGCCGACCAGGCGCTGAACATGCTGCATGTCGACCATCATGGCCTGGACCACATGGACCGCCGCCTGCTGCTGGCCATGATCGAAAAGTTCGACGGTGGTCCGGTCGGTATCGATTCGCTGGCCGCGGCGATCGGTGAGGAGCGCGATACCATAGAAGACGTCATCGAGCCCTACCTGATTCAGCAGGGTCTGATGATGCGCACCGCTCGTGGCCGGGTAGTCACGCGGCAGGCTTGGCTGCATTTCGACCTGGTGCCGCACGAGCGGGCCGAGGATGCGGGGGGCGAGGTGCGCCAGTGACCGATTTCGTTTTGCCGCTGCGTGTCTACATCGAGGATACCGATGCCGGCGGCATCGTGTATTACGTCAACTACCTCAAATACATGGAGCGGGCTCGCAGCGACTGGCTGCGCCAGCATGGCATCACCCAGCGTGAGCTTCTCGAAAGCGGCATCCAGTTCGTGGTTCATCGCCTGGAGTGTCGCTATGCCAAGCCTGCCCGCCTCGATGACGAGCTCTCGGTGACCGCGACCGTTGAAGCGAGCGGACGCTGCAGGCTGCGTTTTCACCAGACGGTGAACCGCAGCGGGGAATCCCTTTGTGAGGCGACGGTCGACATCGCCTGTCTGGATGCCGTTCGTCTCAAACCTACACCGTGGCCGCCGGCTCTCGCCGCGGTTCTCAACGCTTAATTGCAGATCAGCGAGGATGCCCGTGAACGACTCCATGTCAATACCCCACCTGATCATGAGCGCCAGCACCGTGGTGCAGCTGGTCATGCTGATTCTGATAATCGGCTCGATACTCTCCTGGGTGGTGATTTTCCAGCGGACTTTCGTGATGCGCCGTGCACGTCGCGCTCACCAGGCGTTCGAGGAGCGGTTCTGGTCCGGAGTCGACCTCAACGAACTGTATCGCGAAACGCCCTCCGAGCAGGAAACGCAAGGGGCCGAGCACGTCTTTCGTGCCGGATTTCGTGAATTCAATCGGCTGCTGCCCAAGACCAAGAGCGCCGATGCCATTCTCGACGGCGTTCAACGCAGCATGCGGGTAGCCTGGTCACGCGAAGAAGAGCGTCTGACCCTGCATCTCGTTTTCCTCGCCACGGTCGCCTCGGCGAGCCCTTATATCGGCCTGTTCGGCACCGTATGGGGCATCATGGGATCGTTCCAGTCGCTCTCCATGGCCCAGCAGGCCACGCTCGCCACCGTGGCCCCGTGGATCGCGGAAGCCCTGATCGCCACCGCCATGGGCCTGTTCGCGGCCATTCCCGCCGTCATTTTCTACAACCGCCTGTCGTCCGAGTCCGATCGACTGCTGGGCAAGTACGAAGACTTCGCCGAGGAGTTCCACTCGATCCTGCACCGTAACCTGCAGGGCCGCAGCGAAGCCGGCGCCGCCTGAGGAGTCGCGTCATGCATGGACCGTTCAATCGCGGCGGACGCCGCAAGCCGATGGGGGAGATCAACGTCGTTCCCTTCATCGACGTCATGCTCGTGCTGCTGGTCATCTTCATGATCACCGCGCCGATGCTGACCCAGGGAGTGCAGGTCGAACTGCCCCAGGTCACCTCCGAGCCGATCGACTCCCAGGAGGACCGCGACCCCATCATCGTGTCGGTGGATCGCGAAGGAGGGTACTACCTGTCGGTTGGTGGCGAAGAGATGTCCGTGGACCTGGAGGAGCTTGGCGATCGGGTGCTGATCCTGCTCGAGCGCCAGCCTGGCACGCCGGTCATGGTACGCGGCGACAGATTCGTGCCCTACGGCGAGATCGTGACCCTGATGAGCACGCTTCAGGTGTCGGGTGTTGCCAACGTCGGGCTGATTTCCGAGCCGCCACCGCGTGATTAAGAGCCCCTGGATCAGGAAACTAGGAGACGTGATGGCCCGACGTCAGCGCGCCCCCTCTCGCACCGAAGGCAGGCCGGTCGGCTATGCTGTGCCCACTCTGCTTGCCATCGGCCTGCACGTGCTGGTGGTGGTGCTCAGCGTGATCAGCTTGCCCCAGCGCCACCCGGACGAACCCGAATCGACCTCCATCGTTCAGGCGACGCTGGTCAGCACCGAGACCACCACGGATCAGGCCCAGCGGGCCGAAGAGGCTCGGGCACGCGCCGAGGCGCGACAGGCTGAGGAGCAGGCCCGTGAACAGGAAGAGGCGCGGCAGGCCGAGGCTGAGGAGCAGGCACGCGCGGAGGCCGAGCAGCAAGCCGATGAAGAGCGTGCCCGTGAAGCGGAGCGACAGCAGGCGGCTCGTGAAGAGGAGGCTCGACGGCTGCAGGAAGCCAGGGAAACCGCCGAGGCGGAAGCACAGCGCCGTGCCGAGGAGGCCGAGCGGCTGGCCCGCCAGCGCGAAGAGCAGGAGGCGGAGCGACAGCGTCAGCAGGAAGCGGCGGAAGAGGCTGAGCGTCAGCGTCAGCAAGAGGCTCAACGCCGTGCCGAAGAAGAGGCCAGGCGACAGCAGGAAGCCGAGGAGCAACGCCAGCGCGAAGCCGAAGAGCAGCGCCGCCGCGAAGCGGAAGCCGAGCGCCAGCGCGAGGCCGAGGAGCAGCGCCGTCAGGAAGAAGAGGCCCAGCGCCAGCGCGAAGCCGAGGAGCAGCGCCGTCAGGAAGAAGAGGCCCAGCGCCAGCGCGAGGCCGAGGAACAGCGCCGCCAGGAAGAGGAAGCCCAGCGCCAGCGCGAGGCCGAGGAGCAGCGTCGCCGCGAAGAAGAAGCCCAGCGCCAGCGTGAGGCCGAGGAGCAGCGCCGCCGCGAAGAGGAAGCGCGGCGTGCAGCCGAGGCTGCCTCCCAGGGGCTCGATCGCGCCATCGAGGGCGAGTCGGATGCCGTGGCCAATGCCCGGCAGGCCCAGGAAGCCGCCAACAGCTTCATCAACCTGGTCCGCCGAGCAGTCGAGCAAGCCTGGGTAATCCCCCCCGGGGCGAGCGGGGGCCTGGCGGCCACCGTTCAGGTCCAACTGGGTCCCTCGGGTGAGTTGTTTGGCGCTACCATTAGCCAGAGTAGCGGTGACAGCAGTTTCGATCGCTCCGCGATTCAGGCAGTGGAAGCCGCCGCACCGTTTAGCGAACTGCGCCAGTTGCCGCCAGCGGCGCAACGTGATTTCCGCCAGTTCAATCTGCGATTCACACCGGGAGATGTACGCTGATGAAAGCCCTGATGACGACCTGGCTCTGTGCCGCGCTGCTGATGTTCGGCGCGCTCGCTCATGCCCAGGGAGACCTGACCATCGAAATCACCCGAGGCAGCGATCGGGCCACCCCCATTGCCGTTGTGCCTTTTTCGGCCGATGGAGGTGACTTGCCCGAGGACGTTGCCCAGATCATCAGTGACGATCTGCAGCGCAGCGGTTTCTTCGAGCCGCTGTCGCGCGATGCCATGTATGATCGGCCCCGTTCCGGCGACGAGGTGCGCTATGGCCAGTGGAGTGCGCTCGACGTGCGTTACCTGGTCGTGGGCCAGGTCAGCCGTGCGGACGATGGCTACCGCATTCGCTACGAGCTGATGGATGTCAGCGGCGAGCGCCGCATGATCGGAGAGAACGTCAGCGCCGGCAGCAGCGAGCTGCGCGGCGGTGCACATTACATCAGCGACCAGATTTTCGAGGCCATCACGGGCATTCGCGGTGCCTTCTCGACTCGTATCGCCTACGTCACCGCCCAAGGGAGCGGGGAAGACATGCAGTTCGCGCTCTACGTCGCCGACGCCGACGGTCATAACAGCCAACAGGTGCTGAGCTCGCGCCAGCCGATCCTGTCGCCTGCATGGTCACCGGATGGCCGCAAGCTGGCCTACGTCTCCTTCGAGACCGATCGACCGGCGATCTACGTCCAGGAAGTCGGCACCGGGCAGCGGGCGCGCATCGCCTCCTTCGATGGCATCAACGGTGCCCCGAGCTGGTCGCCCGATGGCCGTCGCCTGGCCATGACCTTGTCCAAGGATGGGCAGCCCGATATCTACGTGATGGACGTCGGCTCGCGCAATCTCGAACGCATCACCAATAACTCCAGTATCGATACCGAGCCTGACTGGTCGCCTGATGGCGGCAGTCTACTGTTCACCTCGGATCGTAGCGGCGGACCGCAGCTCTACCGCTACAGCTTCGGCAGTGGCCAGACCGAACGGTTGACCTTTACCGGCAACTACAACGCCCGTGGTCGCTTCTCTCCGGATGGAGAGGCGCTGTTCATGATCCATCGCGGCAACAACGGCTTCCAGGTGGCTAGGCAGGACCTGGACTCCGGTCGCCTGGTGGTACTCACCGACTCTCGTTTGGATGAATCGCCTAGTGTTGCACCCAACGGGACCATGGTAATCTTCGCCACCCAGCAGGGTAACAGCGGGGTGTTGGGGGCCGTGTCGGCCGATGGACGAGCGTCCTACCGGTTGCCTTCGGCACAGGGTGACGTGCGGGAACCCGCATGGTCACCGTTCTTGAACTAATGGTACGTGTCATTCAAGTCCTTTGAGGAGTTTGACGATGCAATTCAAGTCACATGCCAGGATGCTGGCGATCGCCCTGTCTCTGGCACTGGTTGCGGGTTGTTCCAGCACCGGAGGAAGCCGTGACGGGTCCATGGATGGCACAACCAATGGCGGGGCCGGCACTGGCACCGGCGCGGCCGGCTCTGGCCAGGTCAGTGGCTCAGGCGTCAGCGGCGATCGCGCCGGACAACAGGCGGACGGCCGCATCCCGGAAGTGCGCACCATCTATTTCGACTACGATCGGGATACCATCCGCTCCGAGTTCGAATCGGTATTGGCGGCTCATGCCCGCTACCTGCGTTCCAACAACAGCGCTCGTGTCGTGCTGCAGGGCCATACCGACGAGCGCGGCACCCGCGAGTACAACATGGCGCTGGGAGAGCGTCGCGCCAACGCCGTGAAGCGTTTCCTCGAAGTGCAGGGCGTTTCCCCGTCGAAGCTCGAAGTGGTCAGCTATGGTGAAGAGCGTCCGGCACAGCGTGGCAGCGGGGAAGAGTCTCATGCCCAGAACCGCCGCGTGGTGTTTGCCTACTGAGCCAACGGGCGCCCTCGCGCGCCGATGGAGTGACGAATGCGACACAGTCTGAAAAGGCTGTGCGGCGCGGGAGCCCTGGTGCTCCCGCTGTCCGTGATGAGCCTTGTCGAAGCCCAGCAGCGCCCGATCGTGGAGGACCGCACCGCTCAACCGCGAGGCGGATTCCTCGATCAGGCCGAAGTTCAGCAGGAAGCGGGTGGCAGTCTGGTTCTCTACAACCAGCTGCAGGAGCACCAGCAGGAGATTCAGCAACTGCGAGGTCAGATCGAGGAGTTGCGTCACCAGCTCGAGCAGCTGCGCAACCAGACCCGTCAGCAGTACATGGACCTCGACGAGCGCCTGATGGCCGGCAGCGCCGGTATCGAAGCCAACCCACAGGTTGACGAGGAGGCCGCGCGTCAGGTGGCGGAGACCCCTTCGCCGAGCGGAAACAGCCCCGATGCCCAAGCCGCTTACCAAGCTGCCTTCGCCAAGGTGCAGGCGCGCCAGTTCGACGAAGCGATTGCGGCTTTCGAAGCCTTCGTGCAGGACTACCCGGACACCAGCCTGACGGCTAACGGCTATTACTGGTTAGGTGAGCTGCATTCGGCAGAAGCCAACCTGGAGCGGGCGGAAACCGCCTTTCGTGAAGTCATCGACAATTATTCCCAGAGCAGCAAGGTACCCGACGCCCTCTACAAGCTTGGCTTGATCAAGGCTCGCCAGGGCGACATCGAAGAAAGCCGTGCTTTGCTCGAGCGTGTGCGTGACGACTACTCCGACAGCAGTGCTGCCGGGCTTGCCAACGACTTCCTGCGCCAGTCCCTGTAGCGGACTGGCCCCGCTCAAGGAGCCACGATGACCTGCAAGATCGACTATGCGGCGCCTGCCGACCTGCTGTCCGATCGCATCATACTCGTCACGGGAGCGGGCGACGGTATCGGCAGGGCGGCTGCCCTGGCCTTCGCTCGCCATGGCGCAACCGTGATCCTGCTGGGCCGCACCATTGCCAAGCTGGAAAAGGTCTACGACGAGATCGAAGCAGCGGGCGGGCCCCAGCCGGCCATTTTCCCGCTCAACTTCGAGGGGGCTACGCTCAAGGACTACCATGACATGGCCGAAACCCTGGACAAGGAGTTCGGGCGTCTTGATGGGCTCCTGCACAATGCAGGGCTGCTGGGTCGTATCACGCCGTTCGAGCAATACAACCCGGCGCTGTGGGATCAGGTCATGCAGGTCAACATCAACGGCCCCACCTGGATGACCCAGGCCCTATTGCCGCTATTGCAGGCCTCGCCCGACGCTTCGGTCGTCTTCACCTCCTCCAGCGTCGGGCGCAAGGGGCGGGCCTTCTGGGGCGCCTATGCCGTTTCCAAGTTCGCTACCGAAGGCTTCATGGAAGTGCTGGCAGACGAGGTGGAGCACCTGGGTACCCTGCGCGTCAACTCGCTCAACCCCGGTGCCACCCGTACGGCGATGCGCGCGCATGCCTACCCGGGGGAGGACGCGATGACCTTGCGAACCCCAGAAGAGATCATGCCCACCTACCTGTGGCTGATGGGGCCGGACAGCCGGGGGCATAACGGTGAGCGCTTCGACGCCCAGCCGCCCAAGTAAGCAAATGGCTGCGCGGGCGAATCGCTGCGCTATAGCCGCCATCCCTGGCGGCTACCCTTCGGGCCAGCCTTCGGCTGTTCCAATTCGCTCCCGGCGAATTGGTGCCCGAATGCTCGCATTCCTCACGTATAACCCCATACGCTCGGGTTGCAGTGCTCCGGGCGTCTGGCGCTTCATCCCGCTCGCCTATTTGCGCTAGCCTGCCTGGGATATCAGGCAGGCAGCAGCGCCTCCACTAGCGACTCGCAGGTTTCGAACCAGAGGTCTGCCGGCCACGCCCGGTAGTCCTCTCCCTCCTCGATATAGCCGTAACCCACGGCGACGGCCACCATGCCGGCCGCACGGGCCGCCTGCATGTCACGCAAGTGATCGCCGATGTACCAGCACTGCGAGGGTGCGACCGCCAGACGATCGGCCGCCGCCCATAGCGGTTCGGGCGACGGTTTCCTGAGCGGCAGGTCATCGGCACAGAGCAGGGCACCCGGTGCCAGCCCCAGCGCATCGATCAGAGGCGCGGCGTAGGCCCGCGGCTTGTTGGTCACGATCCCCCAGGGGCGGCTCTCCGCTTCCCACCTGGCCAGCAGGCGATCGAAATGAGGGAACAGGCAACTCTCCTCGGCCAACGACCGGCCATAGGCGTCGAGCAGAAACTGCCGCGCCTCGTCGTGGCCCTCTTCTGCCTTGTCGATTCCAAGTGCCAGCACAACCAGGGCGCTGCCGCCATTGGAGACCTGGGCGCGGATCGTAGGGTAGGGCAGTGGTTCGAGGCCATGATGTACGCGCAAGGCGTTGGTGGCCCGTGCCAGGTCTGGTGCGGTATCGACCAGCGTGCCGTCGAGGTCGAACAGCAGTGCTTGCGGCACGTGCGTCATGCCGGCTCCCGACGGCAATGCATCATGTAATTGACCGAGACGTCGCTCGTCGAGAGGCGATAGCGTCGCATCAGCGGGTTATAGGTGAGGCCGTTCTGCTCGCGCACCGCAATCCCGTGCTCGCGACACCAGCCGGCCAGCTCGGAGGGGCGAATGAACTTGCGGTACTCGTGGGTGCCTCGAGGCAACAGCTGCAACAGGTACTCGGCGCCGACGATGGCCAGCGCATAGGCCTTGGGGTTGCGGTTGATGGTCGAGAAGAACAGGTGCCCGCCGGGTTTGACCAGCATAGCGCAGGCCCGGACCACCGAACCGGGGTCGGGTACGTGTTCGAGCATCTCCATGCAGGTCACGACGTCGAATTCCCCCGGATGTTCGTCGGCCATGGCTTCGGCGCTGGCCTGGCGATACTCGATCTCGACGCCGCTCTCCCGTGCATGCAGACGCGCCACGGCAAGCGGTGCCTCGCCCATGTCGACGCCGGTCACGCTTGCGCCGCGGTGAGCCATTGCCTCGGCCAGGATGCCGCCGCCGCAACCCACGTCGATGACCTTGCGTCCGGCGAGGCCGCAGCGGGCGTCGATGAAGTCCAGGCGCAGCGGATTGATATCGTGCAATGGCTTGAACTCGCTATGGGGGTCCCACCAGCGGCTGGCCAAGGCCTCGAATTTGGCGATTTCGCCCTGGTCGACGTTATGGTGGAGGGTTGCGCTCATCTTCTCTCTCCGTGTCAATTGGTCCGGCACCCTGGCAACATTCTTTACCTTCGGTATCATGCGCTATTGTACCCGTAGCTGCCCGGGCTTTCCCATGAGGGAATCAAGGACCGGCCCGGGGAGTGACATTCACTGACCCTGATGATCAACCGACAAGGATGGCACCCATGATTCGCAAGGCTGTATTGCCCGTCGCTGGTTTTGGTACTCGTTGCTTACCGGCGTCCAAGGCAATTCCCAAGGAAATGATCACTATCGTCGACCGCCCCGTGATCCAGTATGTGGTCAACGAGGCGGTTGAGGCCGGCATCCGCGACATCGTGCTGGTGACCCATGCCAGCAAGAGCGCCATCGAAAACCATTTCGACACTCACTACGAACTCGAATCCACCCTCGAGGCCAAGAACAAGCAGGAGCTGCTCGACGAGCTGCGCGCCATCGTACCCCCCGACGTCAACATCATCAGCGTGCGTCAACATGAGCCGCTGGGACTGGGGCATGCGGTGCTTTGCGCCCGCCCCGTCATTGGTGACAACGAGCCGTTTGCGGTGCTGCTCCCCGATGTGCTGGTAGATGACGAGGGCCTCGAGCGCAACGACCTGGCCGGCATGATCGATACCTACGAGGAGACGGGGCGCCCGCAGCTGATGGTCGAGGACGTGCCCTGGGAGAACGTGCACAAGTACGGCATCGTGAAACCCGAAGGCGAGCCGCCGGCCGCCGGCAAGTCCTGCCCCCTGGCCGGCGTTATCGAGAAGCCAGCCCGCGAGGATGCCCCCTCCAACCTGGCGGTGATAGGCCGCTACGTGCTGCCGGGCAACATCTTCCCGCTGCTGGCCGAAACGCCACCGGGCGCCGGTAACGAGATCCAGCTCACCGACGCCATCGAGACCCTGCGCCAGCGCGACGGTGTCGATGCCTGGCGCATGCGCGGCAAGACGTACGACTGCGGGCACCAGTTGGGCTATCTCGAAGCCACTCTGGTCTACGGCCGTCGTCACCCCCGCTTCGGCGAGGGTTTTCGCGAGCTGCTCACCCGCTATAGCCAGGCGGAGTAAACACCATGCGGATACAGATACATGGCAGCGAGCTGGCGGCGGCTACGGCCGCCGCCGCACTCTCCTGGGTTGGCCACCAGGTCCGCTGGGTACCCCACGCCACGATGCGCTGGCCGGCGCTCCAGGCGGCTGACTGGATGCGGCGCGAGCCGGATCTGCTCGAACGTCTCGAGGAGGGTTTCGAGCAGGGTACCCTGATCCTGGCCAACGGCGAAGGCGTGGATCCAGGCGAGCGCATCGACATTCTCTGGCTCGCGCTGTCACCGGAGCAGCGTGAGGAAGCCGATGAGCTGGTGGGCGAGGTCGCAGGGCGCCAGCAGGGACCCTTGATACTCATCAATAACTCTACCTTCCCGGTCGGCGAGACCGAGCGGCTGGAAGCGCGGCTCGGGGGAAACGGGCGGCGCGCAGTGGCCCTGGTGGACATGATCGAGGAAGGTCGTGCCTGGGCCAGCTTCACCCGGCCGGGACGCTGGCTGCTGGGTTGTGACGACGAGCGAGCCGAGGCTCAGGTACGCGAATTGCTGAGGGCGTTCAATCGACGTCGTGACGTCATGCAGCTCATGCCGCGCCGCGCCGCCGAGCTGACCAAGCTGGCAACGATCGGCATGCTCGCCACGCGAATCAGCTACATGAACGAGATCGCCGGGCTCGCCGACAGCCTTGGGGTCGATGTGGAATACGTTCGCCAGGGGATGGGAGCGGATTCGCGTATCGGTTACGAGTACCTCTATCCGGGTTGTGGCTTTGGCGGCCCCCATTTTTCCCGCGACCTGATGCGCCTGGCCGACGTGCAGCAGGCCAGCGGGCGACGCTCGGCGCTGCTCGAACAGGTCCTGGATATCAACGAGCAGAAGAAGGAAACCCTGTTTCGCAAGCTGTGGACCCATTTCCATGGACAGCTCCAGGGCCGTACCGTGGCGATCTGGGGGGCCGCATTCAAACCGGGCTCAGCGCGCATCGATCATGCTCCGGTACTCACGCTGCTCGAGGCGTTGTGGGCGCAGGGGGTAAGGGTTCGACTCCACGACCCGGCCGCCATTCCGGCCCTACGCGCCGAAGTGGGCAACCATCCGTTGCTGACCCTGTTCGATGGCGACCCTTATGCAGCCTGCGAAGATGCCGATGCCTTGATCCTCGTCACCGAGTGGAAGCATTACTGGAACCCTGACTGGCCACGCTTGGCCGAGTCGCTGCGCGAACGCCTCTTGCTCGATGGTCGCAACATTTACGATCCTGCCCACGTGGCCAGCTGGGGGCTGGTCTACCGTGGCATCGGCCGTCGTGCCGAACCGCAGGAGCGACCCTCGACGCGTTGAGGCGGCAGTGTGCGCGCAGGCGTATAACCCGCTTACAATGGTTAGGCGCCTGCCGCACCTGCCTAGAAGGAGTCAGACATGCCCGAAGCGCGTCCTTCCGAGCGACGTCCCATCGTGCCCGATCCCGATACCAGCCTGACGAGACCACGCCGCTATTCATCGGCCCCTCGTCCACGGCTGTGGCCCCTGAAGTTCGCGGTGCTGCTGTTGTTGGCCATACTGATCGGTGTGGTCTGGTTGGGTTGGCAGGAACGCCAGCGGTTGAGTGCGCAGATGCACCAAATGTCTTCCGAGATGTCCAACGTACACGCTCGCTTCGATGCCGAGGAGGGACGTGGCGATCGCCTCGAAACCATCGAAGCTCGGCTCTCCTCCGTAGAGGAGCATGCCGAATCGATCGTGGCACGTATGGCAAGCCTGGAAGTGGACGTGCAGCAGGTCGTCGAGCGTGACGCCTCCCGGCTCGAAGCACTGGACGAGCGTGTCGAGGAAGTGACAGACGGCTTGGCAAGGTTGGATAGTGAGGCCGAGGAGCGCGAGGCCCTGCTCGAGGCGGTACGAACGTCACTCGACTCTCTGGAACGCGTCGATGAAGAGGGACGCGAAAGCCTGGCCGCGAGGATCGAATCGCTGGTTGAGGCCAACGAGCGACAGGCCCAGCGCATGGAGGAGTGGCAAGAACAGCAGGAGGTACTGGCAGAACGGCAGCAGAGCGTGAGAGCATCGCTGGATGAGCGGCTCGAAGCCGTCGACGAACATTTCCAGCAGCTCATGGAAGAAGAGATCGCTGCGCTCGATGAGCGTATGCAGGCTCGCGAAGATGCCCTGGAGCAGCGCCTCGACGAACTTGCCGCCGAGTTGGAAGCGGCCAGCGAAGCGGGAGAGGCCTCCCAGGCCATCGATGGACTCCAGGCCAGGCTGACGGGCATGGAGGCCGAGCTGCGCGAATTGCGACAGGAGCAGCTTTCTCTCAGCGCAGGGCTGGAAGCCCTGCAGTAGTTTCGCCAGGCCCTGCCGAGGCTGGGCAGGAGCCTAATCGGGAAGCCGTAATATGGGAAGAGGCGTGTTTTCACGCGTGGGGGCGGCGGCCCTGTGTCTTGGCATGGCGCAAGGAGCGCTTGGACTCGAGGCACGTATCGACGGATTGCAGGGCGATGTGGCCGACAACGTCCGCTACTATCTCGACGCATTGGACGCAGCCCAGTACGATCGCCGTCGCCTAGAAGGCGAGGCAATACGGCGAACCCGTGAAGCCATGCGGGTCTATGGCTACTACGAGCCGCAGGTACGGTCTCAGCTCGATGAGGCCGACCCGCCGCGCTACGTGAGTCTGGCCATCGAGCCCGGCCCGCAGGTGATCATCGAAACCATCGATATCCGGCTCGAAGGCGAGGCAGCGGAAGACGAGCCTTTTCGCGATACCTTGGACGCCTTACCTCTGTCGGAGGGGGATCCCCTGGTGCATGCACCCTGGGATCGCATGCGCAGTCGGCTGGCCAACCTCGCCCTTGAGCGTGGTTACTTCGACTGGTCCTTCATCGATCGTCGCATGGAAGTGCGGCCCTACGATGAGAGTGCCAGGCTCTATCTCAGTCTCGATAGCGGACAACGCTACGCCTTCGGCAACATCACGATACGTGGCAATCATATCGTCGAGGAGCGCTTGCGCAGCCTGGCGCCGTTCGAGCCGGGCGACCCTTATCTTGCCGGCGAGGTGGCGCTCTACGCCCAGCGCCTGGGACAGACGAACTGGTTCAGTTCGGTGAGTGTGCGGCCGCGCCTCGACGCCCGGCGCGAGCTCGCCCTGGAACCGCCGACCCTGGGCTGGTGGAACTCGGTGGCGACCGAGGGAGAGGCAGCGCTGCCCCAGGCTCCCTCCACCCGAGCGGCAATGGCCAGCGGTCCCCGGCTTTCCGCCTTGGCGCTGTCGGCGGTAACGGAGCTGCATGCCGCCGAGCGTGCCTCCATGCCGGTGGATGTGGCGCTGGCGCCGGCCGATCGACACCAGTTCGAGACAGGTATCGGCTATGCCACCGATGTCGGGCCTCGGTTGCAGTTCGGCTGGAACCAGCCCTGGATCAATCGCTATGGCCACAGTCTCGAGCAGGATTTTTTCCTCTCGCAGCCTGAGGTGCGGCTGACCGGCACCTATCTTGTGCCGCTGGCCGACCCGCTGCGCGACCAGTATCGTTTCCAGTACGGCCTGCGCCACCGCGACAACGAGGACACTCGCTCCAACGAGGCGACCATCGAGTTGGCACGACGCTGGGAGTTCGACAACCACTGGGTGCAGTCCCTTTTCGTCCGGGCGACCTACGAGGATTTCGCCCAGGGAGGAGAGAAAGATAGCGTCTTCATCTACTACCCGGGGGTGAGTTGGACGCGAACGCGCACACGCGACCCGCGCTTTCCCACATGGGGCGATCGCCAGCGCATCACCTTCGAATACTCCGACAGCATATGGGGCTCGGATGCCGATTTCCTGCGGATGACTGGAAACACCGAATGGATTCGAATGCTCGGGGACGACCTGCGCTTCGTGACTCGCCTGGCCCTGGGCGCCATCGAGACCGACGACTTCTCCAAGATACCGCCATCCTTGCGCTTCTTTACCGGGGGTGATCGCTCGGTACGCGGGTACGGTTATGAAACCTTGGCACCGCGCAACGAGGAGGGCCTGCTGCGCGGCGGTCAACAGATGTTGGCCGGCAGCATCGAGTTCCAGCGCCGCGTGACCGGCAACTGGTGGGGTGCAGCTTTCGTTGATAGTGGGGACGCCTTCGACGATTGGTGGCCGGAAACCCTCAACACCGGTGCCGGCCTTGGCGTACGTTGGATTTCCCCCGTCGGGCCGGTGCGTTTCGATATCGCCCACCCCTTCGATGACGAGGATGATTCGTGGCGTATTCACTTCGCCATCGGCCCGGAATTCTGATAATGCGGTTATTGTCCCTTGCCCTTTTGAAGCTGCTGATCGTGTTGCCCGTGCTTGCGATCGGCATCGTGTTCCTCGTGCTCGGTCTCGCACTGTCCCCCTGGGGCGCCGGCTTGCTGCTCGAGGAGGGCGCCAAGCGCGGCTACTACCAGCTCGAGCGTGTCGAGGGAGCCCCACTCGATCGCCTGGTGCTGCATGGATTCCAGGTTGAGGCAGGCCCGGCCCAGGTTGCCGCTGAGAGGCTGGAGCTGGCCTGGTCGGAGGATTGCCTGTTGCGCGGTCGCTTGTGCGTGGAGCGACTGGCCATGCAAGGAGGTCGCGTCCAATTGCAAGCGCAAGGCGAGCCGGGCGAACCACCCGCAGAACAGGCGCGGGAGCAGGCAGGGGCGGGTGACCCGGTGCGCCTGCCGTTCCCCGTGGAAGTGCGTGAGCTGGTCCTGGAAGACACGCGACTGCAACTGGCCGACGGCACACGGATCGAGCTTGATTATCTGGCCACGGCGGCCCAGGCCGAAACGTCGCGGTTGCGCTTGGATGCTTCCCGCGCCGAGGGGCTGAACGTCATCCTGCCGGCAAGCGCCGAGGCGACGCCCGAGGTAGCGACCGATGAAGCAGAAGGAGCCTCGGAGGTACCCCCGCGTCCCGCCCTGGAGGCGCTCGACGAGGCGCCGCAGGAGATAGCGCCCGCATCGTTCCGCTTCCCCCTCGACGTTTCTGCGCCAGAATTCGAATTGGAGGATGTCGAGATCAGGCTATCCGACGGTACGCGAATCGGCTGGGACGTGCTTTATACCGGTATCGAAGCCGAAGGAGAACGGTTGAGACTGCTCCCGACTCGCCTGGAGCGGCTGCAGGTCGACATCCCAGCGTCCGGTGCGGCAGCACTGGCCCTGGACCCTTCGGAGGGCGATGGGGTGCTGAGCGAGCAAGCCTTGGCGGCTGTCCAGGCCGTCCAGGCACCGGCTGTCGAGGCAACCGAGCCCGAAGTGCCCCTCGAGCAGCGTGAACGTGTCGCGCTGCCGGAAATCGACCTGCCACTGACGATCGCGGCGCCGCGGATACACCTCGACGGTGTAGAGGTGAGAGGGCCGGTCGACTACGACCTGCGCTCTCTCACCCTTGCCTTCGAGGCGAGTGGCCATGAGGTCGAGATCGTGACCTTGGAAGCGGCGAGCCGTGACATAGACGCGAGATTTTCCGGGCGCATTGCGCTGCGCGACGACTACCCGCTTGAAGCGCACCTCGAGGCTGCCCTGTGGCTGCCTGAGCTGATGCCGGAACTGGCCGGTCAGCGTCTCGACCTCCGGCTTGATGGCAGCCTGGCCGACCTGAGCGCCGAGCTGGCGGCACGCGGCCCGGTGGAGGCCCGGCTCTCCGCCCAGGGCGATGTACTGGACCCCGAATTGCCGTTTAGTGCCTCCTTGCAGAGTGAATTCCTGCAATGGCCGTTGCCCATGGCCATCGCCCACGCCGAGGAAGGGGAAGCGGTGGCAGACCC
Source organism: Billgrantia hypersalina (assembly GCF_052584175.1). NCBI lineage: Bacteria > Pseudomonadati > Pseudomonadota > Gammaproteobacteria > Oceanospirillales > Halomonadaceae > Billgrantia > Billgrantia hypersalina. The sequence goes on along the minus strand of NZ_JBMIQI010000018.1, from coordinate 65,188 downwards.
CTACGTGATCGAGGATCTCGACCTGCGCCTCTCGGGTAGCCTGGTCGACTATCGGGCCTCGCTTTCGATGCGTGTGGAGGGGCCTCAGGTGCCCTTGACCCAGGTGGCCTTGTCGGGCAGCGGCGATTTCGAGCATTTTGCCTGGACGCCGCTGTCTCTAGGCCTTGGCGATGCCTCGGTGGTCAGCCGTGGGCGAGTCGAATGGCACGATGGACTCGACGTCGATGCCACGGCACGCCTGGACAATGTCGATCCGGGGCGGTTCACCGATGCCATGGAAGGGCGGCTGAGCGGCGACATCGACGTTGCCTTCCGCCAGACGACTGACGGCTGGCAGCTTCGCGTGCCGCGTCTGGCGGTCGACGGTGAGCTGCAAGAGCTGCCGCTCTCGTTGCGTGCCAGCCTGGCCGGTAACAGCGACATGCAATGGCAGGTCGAGGAGTTCGACTTCCGCCAGGGAGACAACCGTGTCACGGCAAGTGGCGCCATCTCCGAGCGGCGCATGGACCTGGGCGGCAACATAGCCCTGACGGAGCTGGGAAGTCTTCACGACGACCTGAGCGGAAGCCTGACGGGGCGCTTTCGTACCGGCGGCTCACCCGAGCAGCCACGCCTGGAGCTCGACCTCGAGGGCCGAGAGCTCGCCTTTGCCGACAATCGTCTCGAAGCGCTGCAGCTGTCGGGCAGCATCCAGGGGCTCGACGATCCCGAGCTCGACATCGAGCTTGACGCCCAGCGCCTGGATGCCGGTGGGCAACGCTTCAGCGACGTGAGCCTCGACCTGAGCGGTCGCTTGTCATCCCATCGCGCAACCTTGACGGCCCTGGCCGGGCGCGGCATGCCGCTTACGCGGGCGGAACTGACCCTCGAAGGTGGCTTTTCCACAGAACGCCAGCGCTATGCGGGTCGTATCGCTCCGTTGGAAGTCGATACCGATTACGGCGAGATGCGCCTCGATTCGCCGATCGCGTTCGACGCCGATGTGACAAGCGGGCGGGCTCGGGTGCAGCCGTTCTGCCTGCGCCGCGAACAGGGCGGTCGGGTATGCCTGGAGGAGACGCTTCAGGCAAGCGCCGAGCAGGGGCAGGTGGCCCTGACGGTACGCGACCTGCCGATGGAAATGCTCGATGAGTGGTTGCCGCAGGATTGGCGTGCCAGTGGTACGACCGAGCTGGACCTGCAGGCGCAGTGGCGACAGGGAGGGCAACAGTGGAATGTCGAGGCGGATCTTGCCAGCGAGCTGAATCTTGAAGGGTTGGACATCTATGGTCAGCCGTGGTCGATGCCCGACACGCAACTCAACGTGCGACTGGATGCCAACCAGGGGCGTACGGCCTTCAACCTCGACCTGGCGCTTGGCGATGCCGGTCGCCTCGACCTCGATATCGGCCTCGACGACCCGCTGGGTACCGGCGAGCTGGACGGTACCCTGGTGCTCGACGGTCTCGATCTGTCGCGCTATCGCACCCTGGCACAGGGGCTCGATACGCTGGACGGGGTTGTCTCGGGCAGGGTCGGGATATCCGGAACCCGGGACAGCCCGAGTCTGGACGGGGCGCTCGAGCTGACCGGGCTGCGTGCTTCGGGGCTCGACGTGCCGCTGATCGTCGAGGATGGCCGCATACGCATCGAGTTCAATGGGGACAGTGCGAGGCTCATGGGTTATGTCGCCAGTGACGAAGGGAGGCTGATCATCGACGGCGACGCCAGCTGGCCATCGCTTGACGAGTGGCGAGTTGCCGTGAATCTCGACGGCACCAGACGTCCGCTATTGATCACACTGCCTCAGTTCGGTCGCCTGCGAGTCGCCCCGGATATCGCCGTGCGGATCGATCCGCAGCAGCTGCGGGTGCGCGGTGACGTACAGGTGCCTTGGGCGCGGCTGGAAATCGGCGAAGCGCCACCGGCGGCGGTCAGTCCCAGCCCCGATGAAGTCATCATCACCCGGCGTGACGAGGCCCGGGCCCAACAGCGTGAAGAGCTGGATGCGACCGCCGGGGACGATGAGGCGGCCGCGGTCGCCCTACGTGAGGCGGGCATGCAACTCGACGTTCTCATCGAGCTGCACCTCGGGCCGGACATGATCCTCGACACTTCAGGCCTCGAGACGGGCCTGGCCGGTACCCTGGAGGTACGTCAGCAGGATGGGCCGGTACAGCTGTTCGGCGATGTCAACCTCACCGACGGCCGCTTCCGTGCCTTCGGCCAGGACCTGCTGATACGCCAGGGAGAGCTGCTCTTCAGCGGCTCTCCCAGCCAGCCGCTGCTCGATTTCGAGGCCATACGCAATCCCGACGTTACCGAAGATGGCGTCATCGCCGGCCTGCGCGTCACCGGTTTCGCCGCCGAGCCCAGCCTGACGATATTCGCTGAACCGGCCATGGACGAGGCGCGGGCGCTCTCCTACCTGCTGCGTGGCCGCGCCCCGCGTGACGGCGACGCCGACGGTGCGCTGACGGCGGCCCTGGTCGGCCTGACGCTGGGGCAGACCGGCGGTGTGGTGGGAGCCATCGGCCAGGCCTTCGGTATCGACGATCTGGCGCTGGAAACCAGTGGGACCGGCGAGGAGAGCCAGGTGGTGGTGAGCGGGTACCTGACAGACGATCTGCGTGTCAGCTATGGTGTCGGTATCTTCTCTCCGATCGCCGAGCTCACGCTGCGCTATACCCTGTGGCGCGATTTCTACGTGCAGGCCGTCTCCGGTGCTGCCCAGGCCGTGGACCTGATCTACATCTTTACCCGACCCGGCCAGCCGCCACAGCTGAACGGCGGTCCATGAACCGATACGATACGTCGCTTCTGGAGGAGTGCATCATGATCATCGATCCCGCCCAAGCCCTGCCGGGGCGCGACACCCCCATCCGCATTTCCGGTGTGCATGCCGTGACCGGTCGCTCGATGCTGCCCCCCTTTCCGGAGGGCCATGAGCAGATCGTCTTCGGCCTCGGCTGTTTCTGGGGGGCCGAAAGACTTTTCTGGCAGCTTCCCGGGGTACACGTCACCGCGGTGGGTTATGCCGGTGGCGTGACGCGCAATCCCACCTATGAAGAGACCTGTACCGGGCGTACCGGGCATGCAGAAGTGGTCAGCGTGGTCTTCGACCCCCGCGTAGTGGATATCGCGACGTTGCTCCGTGTCTTCTGGGAAGCGCACGATCCCACCCAAGGCATGCGCCAGGGCAACGACATCGGCAGCCAGTACCGCTCGGCAATCTATGCCACCCGCGACACGCAGCTCGAGGCCGCCAAGCATAGCCGTGATGTTTACCAGAATGAGCTGACGCAGGCCCGGCGTGGCAGGATTACGACCGAGATAGCTCCGCTCGACACGTTCTACCCGGCCGAGGAGTATCACCAACAGTACCTGCACAAGAATCCGGGCGGATACTGTGGACTGAAGGGCACCGGGGTCAGCTGTCCGATCGGCTGAGGTGGCGATTCATGGCCGATTGCCAGGAGGCGCCGGTGTCGGCCCAGCAGGCGAGCTCGCGCGCCAGTCGCCGGGCCAGCCAGGGACGCAGGCGGCGATCACGCCACTCCATGAAGCCGACATGACCGCCGTGATGGGTCACCTCCAGACGCACCGCGTCGGCCGGTCGAGGCAGCCGGCCGAACAGGTCGGCGGGCATGAAGGGGTCGTCATCGGCATGCAGGATCAGGGTAGGCAGCTCGACCTCGCCGAGCAGGCGTCCGGCAGAGGCCCGATGGTAATAATCGGCTGCGTCATCGAAGCCATGCAGCGGCGCGGTCACCAGATCATCGTAACTGCGCAGGCTGTCGATTCGTGAGAGCGTCCGGATATCCAGTGCCAGGGGCAGTTCACTCCTGGCCAGTCGTGGCGCGACCTTGCGCTTGAGCGCGTTGAGCAGATGCCGTTCGTAGACCTGGGAGAACCCCCGGTGCAGTCTCGCCGCGCTGGCCGCCAGGTCGAGCGGTGCGCTGATCACGATGGCCCCGGTCAGGTCGAGGCCGCCACCGCCCTGTTCGGCCACGAGCTTGAGAAGCATGTTGCCCCCCAGCGAGACCCCGGCTGCTATCTTCAAAGCCTTGGGGTAACGACGCGACAATTCGGCGATCAACCAATAGGCGTCGGCCGTATCGCCGCTGTGATAGGCACGCGGCAGCCGGTTCGGCTGGCTGCCGCAGCCGCGGAAATGCATCAGTACCGCTCGCCAGCCCATGCGGCTGGCCGTTGCCAGCAAGCAACGCGCATAGGGTGAATCGAACGACCCCTCGAGGCCGTGGAAAAGCACGAAAATCGGCGCCTCGGCGCTGGCAGGCGTCGGACGGATCCAGTTGAGTTCGACGAAGTCGCCATCGGGCAGCTCGAGGTTTTCGATATCGCGGTCAATGCCAGGCCTGGCCATCAAGCGGGGCAACAGGGTCTGCACGTGCGGATTGGAGAGTCCGCGCGGAGGCGTAAAGTCGGCTGCTGCCCGCCGTTCCCTCATTTCACTCACTCGATCTCAGCTGTCAGGTTCCGGGCCGCTTCCGTGGTGACCGCTACATTGTCCTCGATACGTATGCCGCCGTGGGGTGCCAGGCGCGCCACCATGGTCCAGTTTACGTCGCGGCCGGCGGGGGTTGATTCGAGCGGCTCGAGCAGCATGGGGATGATATACAGTCCGGGTTCAATGGTGACCACCATTCCGGCTTCCAGTTCCCGCGTCAGCCTCAGTGCCGGATGGTCGGGCGGCGGCGGCCGAGGTGTGCCATCGCGCGCCGTGCGTCCGGCAACGTCGTGCACCTGAATGCCAAGCAGGTGACCAAGCCCGTGGGGGCAGAAAGCACGCGTCACCCCACTTTCCACTACGGCTTCGGCCGAACCGGTGACCAGCCCGCTCTCGGCAAGCAACGTGCCGAGCAGGCGATGCATGCGCTCATGCAACTCGACGAAATCGATACCAGGAGCAACGGCGGCGGCGAGCTCCCGCTTGAGTTCATGCATGCCCGTGATCAGCGAGGCGAAAAGCGGGTCGGTGTCCGGGCCGGACCAGGTGCGAGTCAGATCCGCACAGTAGCCGCGAAAGCGATGGCCTGCGTCCACCAGCAGGCTGTGCCGATGGCGGGGTGGCTCAATCTCGTAATGCTGGTAATGAAGCACGGCAGCATGGGGACCGATCCCGACGATATTGCCGTAGGGCAGTTCGCTTTCACGCTGACGCGAGGCCTGCAGATAGGCCAACTGGATATCGAGTTCACTATCGCCAGCATGGAAGGCGTCCGCGGCGGCTCGATGCCCCCGCATGGCCATGCGGTTGGCTTCACTGAGGCAGGCGATCTCGTAGTCGTTCTTGCGTACACGCCCCTCGTTCAGCGCGGCCATAAGGGCCGGTGGGTTGCACTCTGCCGCGATGGCCTTGGCCGTCGCCTCCGAGACGTCTCCGATCACGGCGTAGCGTCCGCGACTCAATGGCGGAGGCGTTTCAAAGCGGCCCTTTACCACCTCGAAGTGTGCTGTCCATGCCTGATCGGGTAAGTGTGGCGGTAGATGCCAGAAGTCATCCGGCGCATGTAAGAAACAAACGGGGCGCCGGCCGGGCTGGATCAGCAACCAGCTGTGGGCGAGTCCGGCCTGGCCCGTCCAGTGCTGGAAATGCCCGTAGCTAAAGAAGCTGGCATGCTGGTCGTCGCCGTAGAGTCGGGCAGGGTGGCCACTGTAGATCAGCACGCCATCGAAGCCGAGGGTAGTCAGCACTTCGGCATATCGGCCCTCGAGTTCCGCGAGGTGTCTCTTTTGGAGCTGGGCTAGAGGGTCGGTCATGGGTTACCTCGACGATGTTTCAATTGGAGTGTAAGCCTCTGGGAGGCGGGTTTCGAGCCGTCGGCGGGCTTCATTACTCGAGTTTGGACTCGAGTTGGGCGAAGCCTGGTTCCTGCAAGCGGGCGAGCGGGGTTGTCGCAGTGCTGCCACACGCTTGGCTCTACACGGTAGCGCCGGCGCTGGTAAGATCGCGGGATCAGATCGGGTTCATCATCAAGACCCGGCTAGACGAGGAGAATCGAGTGTCTGACTTCGACTATGACCTGTTCGTGATCGGGGCCGGTTCCGGCGGGGTGCGTGCCGCCCGTACCGCAGCGGCAACCGGCGCCAGGGTGGCCGTTGCCGAGGATCGCTACTTGGGTGGCACCTGTGTCAACGTGGGTTGCGTTCCCAAGAAACTCTATTCCTACGCTGCACATTTTCATGATGCCTTTCAGGATGCTCGCGGGTTCGGCTGGCAGTTGCACGAAGCGCCGCGCTTCGACTGGGCTACGCTACGCGACAACAAGATCGCGGAGATCAAGCGCCTCAACGGGATCTATGCACGCCTGTTGGAAAATGCCGGAGTACGTCTTATCCATGGCCGAGCACGGGTGGTAGATGCCCATCGGGTCGAGGTCGGCGCTGAAACCTTTACCGCTGCCAAGATTCTCGTGGCCGTTGGCGGCTGGCCCTGGGTACCCGATATTCCGGGGCGCGAGCTGGTCGTGACCTCCAACGAGGTATTCGACCTGGAGCGGATGCCGAGGCGTTTCCTGGCCCTCGGCGGTGGCTATATCGCGGTGGAGTTCGCCAGCATATTCAATGGGCTGGGTAGTGAATCCCACCTGGTCTACCGGGGCGAGCTGTTCCTGAGAGGGTTCGATCGCGAGGTACGTGAATTTACCCGGGAGCAGATGGCTGCCAAAGGCGTCAATCTGCATTTTGAAACCAATATCGAACGTATCGACAAGGTCGAGGACGGCTTGAAGGTATCGCTCACCAACGGTGAGTCGCTTGTCGTGGATGCCGTGCTCGCCGCCACCGGACGCAAGCCCAATCTGGATCGGGTGGGGCTCGATGCGCTCGATGTCGAGCTCAATGCCGACGGCACACTCAAGGTGAACGATCGGTTCGAGACGTCCATTCCCTCCCTCCTTGCCCTGGGCGACGTCACCGGCGGACCTGAGCTGACGCCCGTGGCGCTGGCGGAAGCCATGCATCTGGTCCAGCAGCATTTCAGCGACACGCCACCGCGGCCGATGGACTATCGCAATATCGCCACGGCAGTCTTCTGTCATCCCAACATCGGTACGGTAGGTCTCTCGGAAGAGGACGCGCGCAAGCAGTATGGCTCGATACGGGTCTATCGCACCGACTTTCGGCCCATGAAGCACACGCTTTCGGGCAGTGAGGAACGCTGTCTGATGAAGCTGGTGGTCGATGACGAGAGCGATGTGGTCATCGGGGCTCATATGGTGGGTGAAGAGGCCGGCGAGCTGATCCAGGGCATTGCCATCGCCGTCAGGGCTGGCCTCACCAAGGCCGACTTCGATGCCACTGTCGGCATTCACCCGACGGCAGCGGAGGAGTTCGTCACCATGCGTACCCTTTCACGACATTGAAACGCCGCTTTCCGGCCTTGGCACTACCGACATCGGGTCGCCACATCGGCGGCCCGATCTTATTTTCTGCCCACCCGCCCGCCCTGGGCTAGACTCACGTCATGGGCTGAACCTGGGCGATGCCTGGTTGCGCCATATTGTGACGGGAGCGGCTCTCCAGTTCGATGCGCTGGGAGGCGGTCGGCAATATTTGATAATTTTTTGTTATGCAACTGTGCGGTAATCATAACGCCTGTTTTGATTTGTCGATGAGGCCTGTTATCATTAAGAGCATCATCGCTACAGCGAAACCTGAACATGAACATGACACCGCAGCCCTTCACTCCTTCCGCTGACCTGGCTCGCCCCAGCGTGGCCGATGCCGTGGTCGGCAGCGATGCCTCGCCACTTTTCATTCGCAAGCCCAACCCTGACGATGGCTGGGGCATCTATGAACTGGTCAAGTCCTGCCCGCCGCTCGATGTGAACTCCGCCTATGCCTACTTGCTCCTGGCGACGCAGTTCCGTGACACCTGTGCGGTAGCGACAAACGAAGAGGGCGAGATCGTCGGCTTCGTCTCCGGCTATGTGAAGAGCAACGCTCCCGACACCTACTTCCTGTGGCAGGTGGCGGTGGGCGAGAAGGCCCGCGGCACCGGCTTGGCCAGGCGTCTCGTGGAAGCCGTCATGAGCCGTCCCGAGCTGGATGACGTGCACCATCTGGAAACCACCATTACGCCTGACAACCAGGCGTCCTGGGGGCTTTTTCGTCGTCTCGCCGATCGCTGGCAGGCGCCTCTCAACAGCCGCGAATACTTCTCCACGGACCAGTTGGGCGGTGAACACGATCCCGAAAACCTCGTGCGCATCGGTCCCTTCGATACGCGGCGCATCTGATCCCCATCCGAATCGCTGGATGGCCGAGGCATTCGGCCATCCATGCACTCCTACGCCTGATCATTCCGACAGGAGGTCGTCATGCAGACCCAAACACTCGAACGTCTCGAATCCAATGTGCGGACCTATTCCCGTTCGTTCCCGGTGGTTTTCACCAAGGCCAAGAATGCGCGCCTGACCGACGAGAGCGGTCGCGAGTACATCGACTTCCTGGCCGGCGCCGGCACCCTCAACTACGGGCACAACAACCCGCATCTCAAACAGGCGCTGCTCGACTATCTGGATAGCGACGGTATCGTCCACGGTCTCGATTTCTGGACCGCCGCCAAGCGTGACTACCTGGAAACTCTGGAAGAGGTGATCCTCAAGCCGCGCGGCCTGGAGTACAAGGTGCACCTGCCGGGGCCGACCGGCACCAACGCTGTCGAGGCCGCCATTCGCCTGGCCCGCGTGGCCCAGGGCCGACACAACATCGTGACCTTCACCAACGGCTTCCACGGCGTGACGATGGGGGCGCTGGCCGCTACCGGCAACCGCAAGTTCCGCGAGGCCACCGGCGGCATCCCGCTGCAAGGCAGCGCCTTCATGCCCTATGACGGCTACCTGGGCGAGCACGCCGACAGCCTGGATTATTTCGAGAAGCTGCTGGGCGACAATTCCAGTGGCCTGGACCTGCCCGCGGCGGTGATCGTCGAGACCGTACAGGGGGAGGGCGGTATCAACGTTGCCGGCCTCGACTGGCTCAAGCGCCTCGAGGGAATATGCCGCGAGCACGGCATTCTGCTGATCGTCGACGACATCCAGGCAGGCTGCGGTCGCACCGGCAAGTTCTTCAGCTTCGAACACGCCGGCATCAAGCCCGACATCGTCACCAACTCAAAGTCGCTATCCGGTTTCGGCCTGCCGTTCGCCCACGTGCTGATGCGTCCCGATCTCGACAAGTGGAAACCTGGCCAGTACAACGGTACCTTCCGGGGCTTCAATCTGGCCTTTGCCACGGCAGCGGCGGCCATGCGACATTACTGGAAGGACGACACCTTCGAGCGCGACGTTCAGCGCAAGGGCAGGGTGGTCGAGGACCGCTTCCAGAAGATCGCTGCCTGGATCAGCGAGCAAGGTATCCCGGCCTCCGAGCGTGGCCGTGGCCTGATGCGCGGTATCGACCTCGGTGACGGAGACCTGGCTGACAAGATCACCGCCAAGGCTTTTGAGAAAGGCCTGGTGATCGAGACGAGCGGCCAGGCAGGCGAAGTGATCAAGTGCCTGTGTCCGCTGACCATACCTGACGAGGACCTGCTCAAGGGGCTGGACATTCTCGAGGAGAGCGTCAAGGAAGTCGTTGCCTGAGCATCGGCGTGCCTAGCCCGATCGGCGCCTGGCAGCATGTCATCGGCCGGCTGAAGATCAGCCGGCCCGTCTATGGATTGTACGGAGTGACGTGAAAATGATCGTTCGCAATCTCGAGGAAGCGCGTAATACGGACCGTCTGGTCAAGTCGGAGAGCGGCACCTGGGACAGCACGCGCTTGGTGCTGGCCAACGACGGTGGTGGCTTCTCGTTCCATATCACGCGTATCTACGAAGGTACCGAGACGCATATCCACTATAAGCATCACTACGAGTCGGTGTACTGCATCGAGGGTGAAGGCGAAGTGGAAACCCTGGCCGATGGCAAGATCTGGCCGATCAAGCCGGGCGATATCTACATCCTCGACCAGCACGACGAGCACTTGCTGCGTGCCCACAAGACCATGCATCTCGCCTGCGTGTTCACACCGCCGATCACGGGCAAGGAAGTGCACCGCGAGGACGGTTCCTACGCGCCGCCCGATGAAGCCTAAGCCCTGACAGCTCGATGACAGAGACCCCGGCACAGCGCCGGGGTTCTTTAGTTGAGGATACAGGCTGGTGAAGTACCCAGTGCTCGATGTGGCCAGTCATGCTTAAGCATTACTGTGGTTCGCATAATGTATATTATGTTAAATCGACTATCCGTCACAGTGTTGGACAAGCCTACCTCGGTATCCTTATCATCCCCCGTCATGTCCCGGTGCAATGGTTCCATGCGCCATCACGCCAAGCCCACTGCCGCTGCGCCCTGTTCGCAGCCCGATCGGAGGCTGTCAGATTCCATGCGACCGAGAACGCTAGCCGCACCCATCTGGTTGGCGAGCACTTTATTGATCAGCGGATGCACCCTCACTCCCGGCTCACACACCGAACCCGAGCCCTTGTTGAGTTCCGCGGCCTTCGAGGAGCGTATCGGCCACCTCGAGGAGCGAATCGTCCAGCGCTGTGAACGCGCCGACGCCCAACAGGATGCCCATGATCGTCGCCAGGCCGAGTTGCTTGCCGAACTGCGCGATGCCGGCGTCACCTTGCGCCATCTGCGTGGCGACGTCGAAGCGCTCAAGCAGCGCGGCGACGAGCCGGTCGAAGTGCCCAGGGATTGCGATACCCAACTCAGCGAAACGCTATCGGCCAAGGAGATGGTCGGCCGCTCCGAATGGATCGGATTACCGGAGGTCGGCACCTACCTTCGCGCCAGGGTCGATTCCGGCGCCAACACATCGTCGCTGTCCGCCACCGAAATCACCCGCTTCGAGCGTGATGGCGAAGATTGGGTGCGCTTCAAGCTGGGCCTGAACGAAGACGATGTCGTCGTCGAGAACGTACGCGGCGAGTGGATTGAGCGTCCCGTGGAACGGCGGGTTCGGATTCTGCAGGCAGCGGGTAGCGAATCGCGCCCGGTCGTCAGCATGTTGATGACGCTGGGGCCGATCCGCGAGCAGGTCGAATTCACGCTCAACGACCGTTCCCATCTCAATTACCCGGTCCTGCTGGGTCGCCGTTTCCTCATGGATATCGCCGTGATCGACGTGGCAGAAGACTACTTGCATCCCCGCCCCGAATTCCCTGGCGGTCGCCCTGCTTCCGAGGCGCCAGAGGACGAGATCAACGACCTGGACGAAGAAGAAGGCTGAAACCAAGCCTGAGCGCCCTGACTGCAAGGATGATACATGTCGCGACTGCCCTTCTATTTCATCGTGGGCTTGCTGATGGTACTTGGCATCGGCACCAGCCTTCACCGGCATTACCAGATGGAGGTTCCGTGGACTCCTGGTGAGCAGCGGCAGGTGTGGGAGGTCGAAGCCATCGTCGACTTTACGGCCGTGGGCGATCCCGTGCGCGTCGACCTGGCGTTGCCTTCGCATCAGCGCGGCTACCGTATCCTGACAGAGAACACCGCTTCGCCGGGTTATGGGTTGTCTTTTCTCCAGGACGAGACCGGGCGGCGTGCGCAGTGGTCGATCCGCAGTGCCACGGGGAGTCAGCAGCTCTATTACTCCGTTCGCCTGCTGGAAACCGATGACAAGCGCCAGCAGCAGCTGGCGAGGCCCGAACTGCTGGAGGTCAGCTGGGAGCGGCCCTACGACACCGCGGCCGCCCAGGTCATCGAGCGGGCCTGGATGCGCAGCGCCGATCCCTATACTTTTGCCCGGGAGCTGATACGCGATTTTGGCGATGATCGCGAGAGCGAGAATGCGCGCCTGCTGCTGACCCAGTTCGACCGCACTCCCCTGCTCGTCCGCTTGCTCAACCAGGCCGGCGTGCACGCTCGCGAGGTCAGTGGCCTGGTGCTCGAGGACGGCCGTCGGAGGCAGACGGTGTCATCCTGGATCATGGTCTTCGAGGACGAGGAGAACTGGGCCCTGTTCAATCCGAGCACCGCGGACCAGGGGCAGCCGGAAAACCTACTGCTTTGGGAAACCGGCGGGCGCGCACTGCTTGAGGTACAAGGCGGCACCAACTCCCGCGTGACCTTCTCGATGCTGTCACGCAGCCAGCCGGCCGCGGCCGCGGTGCGCAGCCAGCTGGCCGACGACACCCTGCTCAACTTCTCGATCCACAGCCTGCCGCTGGAGGAGCAGGCCCTGTTCCAGACCATCCTGCTGATTCCTATCGGCGCGCTGGTCGTCGTCTTCCTGCGCATCATCGTCGGTCTCAAGACCTCCGGCACCTTCATGCCCGTCCTGATCGCGCTGGCGTTCATCCAGACCTCGCTGCCCACCGGCCTGATCGGCTTCCTGCTGATCGTGGCCATGGGGCTGGTGATACGCAACTATCTCTCGTATCTCAACCTGCTGTTGGTGGCGCGAGTGTCGGCGGTGATCATTACGGTCATCGCCATCATCTCGATCTTCTCCGTGCTCTCCTATAGGGTGGGGCTCAATGCCGGCCTGACGATCACCTTCTTCCCGATGATCATCCTGGCCTGGACCATCGAGCGCATGTCGATCCTGTGGGAGGAAGAAGGCCCCAAGCAGGTCGTGATTCAGGGCGGCGGCAGCCTCATAACGGCGGTGTTGGCGTATCTGGCAATGAACAATCCCTGGATTCGTCATATCACCTTCAATTTCCTGGGCGTTCAGCTGATCATCATGGCGCTGATCATGCTGCTGGGTAACTACACCGGTTATCGCCTGCTCGAGCTGCGGCGCTTCAAACCGGTCACCGAGGACTAAGCATCATGTGGGTATGGCCTAGCCAACTCCGAAATCGCGGCATCATCGGCATGAACCGGCGCAACATTCGCTATATCGGGCGCTACAACAAGCGTCGTCTCTACCCGTTGGTCGACGACAAGCTGAAGACAAAGCTGCTGGCCGAGAAGCATGGCATCACCTCGCCGGCCTTGATCGGCACGGTAACCACGCAGTTCGAGGTCAAGCAGGTCGGCGCGATGATAGCGGGACACGGGGGCTTCGCCATCAAGCCGGCCAAGGGCAGCGGTGGCAAGGGCATTCTGGTGATCGAGCGGGTCGACGAGGACGGCTTCGTCAAGCCCAGCGGCGCCAAGCTGAGCCTCGAGGACTTGCACCGCCACATCTCCAACATCCTGTCGGGGCTGTACTCCCTCGGTGGCACTCCCGACGTGGCGATGATCGAGGCGCTGATCAATTTCGACGAGAAGCTCTCAGAGTACACTTACGAAGGTGTGCCGGACATTCGCGTGATCATCTTCCGCGGCTATCCGGTCATGGCCATGATGCGTCTCTCCACCGCCGCTTCCGACGGCAAGGCCAACCTGCACCAAGGGGCCGTGGGCGTGGGGCTCGATATCGCCACGGGTACGGCGGTACGTGGCGTCCAGTTCGATCGTTCCCGTCGCGACCATCCCGATACCGGGCATGAACTGGCCAGCCTGCAGATCCCCGACTGGGGCGGCTTGCTCGAGCTGGCCGCAGGCTGTTACGAAATGACGGGGCTCGGTTACCTGGGCACCGACATGGTGATCGACCGCAACCGGGGGCCCATGCTGCTCGAACTCAATGCCCGACCTGGCCTGGCCATTCAGATGGCCAACGGCGAGGGCCTGCGGCGGCGCCTGGACCTGGTGGAGAAGCAACCCGAAGGCCTCGGCGTCAAGGAGCGGGTTGCCTTCGCCCAGCACCATTTTGCCCGCCGGGGCGAGTTGCGGACGGTGGCCGCGGAGCCCGAGCTGGCCTAGCCCTGCACCAACACGTAGAATGGGCGCCATTCCAGACATATCGGGTCAGCCATGACCGACGCTACTGCCCTGCTCTCGCAGGCCGAAAGACAATGCCAGCTTCGTGGGGTGCGATTCACGCCAATACGACGCCGTGTACTCGAGATGATCGCGGGGGCCAGCGGAGGGCTCAAGGCCTACGAATTGCTCGACCGGCTTGCCGTCGAACATGCTGCGGCTCGCCCACCCACCGTCTACCGAGCGCTGGATTTCCTGATCGAGCAGGGACTGGTGCATCGCATCGAATCGCTCAACGCCTATGTTGCCTGTCCCTGCCCTGAACATGCGCATGGTTTCCAGCTGCTGATCTGCCGTCACTGCGGTCGTGTCGAGGAACTTCATCTGGATGACGTCAATGCACAGCTCAGCGCTCAGGCACGCGGCCTGGGGTTTCGTGTCGAGCGACAGACCATTGAGCTGTTGGGCAGCTGCGATGCCTGTCTGGACGCGGCTGCCCACGCCTGAACCGATCCACGGATTCACCATGACTGACCTTTTCAAGCAACTTGAACGCGCCGAGCTCGATGAACGGCTACCGCTACAGCAGATCCTCGCTGCCGTGCGTTTCAATGGCGATGGCCTGATTCCCGCCATCGCTCAGCAGCATGACAGCGGCGAAGTGCTGATGCTGGCCTGGATGAATCGCGAAGCGTTGGAGGAGACCCTCGCTACCGGGCGCGTCTGCTACTGGTCGCGCTCGCGAGGCAAGCTGTGGCGCAAGGGGGAATCGTCGGGGCAGCAACAGCACCTGCGCGGGGCCAGCCTCGACTGTGACGGCGATACCCTGCTGCTTCGAGTCGAGCAGACCGGACCCGCGTGCCACACCGGGCGGCGTAGCTGCTTTTATGTTGCCCTGGAGGACGGCGAAGCGCGTGTCTCGAGCGAACCGTTGATCGACCCCGAGACGCTTTATCGCAAGCCCCCGGAGGGAGGCTGAGTCATGCCCTGTCTGGCGGCTTGGCTTCTGCGGCTGGGTCGGGGCCTGGGTCTAGCGGCTGGCCTGGTGTTGATCGGGCTGGTCCGGCTATATCAGCTCGTGCTCAGCCCCCTGCTGGGGCCCCGCTGTCGCTTCTGGCCCAGCTGTTCGCACTACACCGCCGAGGCCATACAGGTCCACGGCCCGATGCGCGGCGGCTGGCTCGCCGCCAGGCGCATCGCGCGCTGCCACCCCGGGGGAGACAACGGCATCGACCCCGTGCCGGGCGGCCCCAGCGAGCGGCTGTGCCGCGATGACCCCGAGCTTGACGAGCATTATCGCTGCCGCTGACGCCGGCGCCGATAACCGCCCTGCTCGACTCCCTTCCCGCTCACTGTAGTAGCCCGCTACCACCCTCCTTGCGATCGGTCGTGCCAGACTGGCTGGCGGCACAACCGAACCATCAACGACGAGGAGATACGCCATGTCCGCCAAGCGACTGCTCCTGCTATGTGGCGATTACGCCGAAGACTACGAAACCATGGTGCCCTTCCAGGCGCTTCAGGCCGTGGGCCATCGCGTCGACGCCGTGTGCCCCGACAAGCGGGCCGGCGATAGCATTGCCACCGCCATTCATGATTTCGAAGGTGACCAGACCTACAGCGAAAAACCCGGACATCGTTTCACCCTTAATGCCGACTTCGCCGCTGTCGACCCCGCCGATTACGACGGGCTGGTTGTTGCCGGCGGGCGTGCCCCCGAGTACTTGCGCCTGAATGAGAAGGTCGTCGAGCTGGTGCGCCACTTCTTTGACGCCGACAAGCCGGTAGCGGCGATCTGTCATGGCGCCCAGCTGCTGGCCGCAGCCCGGGTGCTGGAGGGCCGCACTTGCTCGGCCTACCCAGCCTGTCGCCCTGAGGTGGAACTCGCCGGAGGGCGCTACGCCGACATTGCGGTGGACGACGCGGTAACCGACGGCAAGCTGGTCACCGCCCCGGCCTGGCCCGCACATCCGGCCTGGATCGCCCAGTTCCTGGTCGTGCTGGAGACGCGAATCGAGCTCTAGCGGTTGGCTCGGTAAGACTCCTTGCCCTGGCTCGCGCCTGGCGCCATGATGAAGGTGTCGGCCGGGTCAGCGAGGGAGGAAAAAAGCATGTGCAGGCTTTTCATCGGAGCCGAACCTGACCTCTGGGCGCCTCAGACCCGATCCATGCGCCTCGAGGGCGTGTCGACAAGCATACGCCTGGAACGCTTCTTCTGGATGGTACTGGAGGAGATAGGTCGTCGCGACAGCCTCACCCTCAGCCAGCTGGTGGCGAAGCTGTCGCGGGAGTGCGCCGAGGCCGGCCACGACCCCGCCAACTTCGCCTCTTTCCTGCGCGTCTGCTGCGCTCGCTACCAGGCGCTACAACTTGCCGGCGAGATTCCTGCGGGGCGCAACGTCGCCATAGCCGACCTGGATGCCGAGCGTATCCTGGAGCGGGAACGCAGGCGCCATGGCGGTGCACCCCGGGCGCAGCGGCATCAGGCGGAAGGCGCCTCTATCTCGGCAACCTCGTAGATCTTGCCCAGCATGGCGTGCAATCCGTTGCTGCGCGTAGGGGACAAGTGCTTGTCGAGCCCCAGGTCCTCGAGGAAGTGAGGGCTCGTATCGCGAATCTCGCGGGCGGGACGATCGTTGTAGATGCGCATCAGCACCGCGATCAGGCCGGAAACGATGGCGGCATCCGACATCGCGTCGAAGTGCAGCACCTCGCCTTCGCGGCGATGGTGAATCCATACGTTGGACTGGCAGCCTTGGATCTTGTGGTCGGGCGTCTTCCACTCCTCGGGGAATGCCGGCAGCTGCTTGCCCATGTCGATAATGTACTGGTAGCGATCCATCCAGTTATCGAACATCTCGAACTCTTCCCGCAGCGCTTGCTGGGCCTGTTCGGCCGTGGCTTCGGTCGTCATGTCCTCTCCCCTGTCTGAATCCTTCATTATACCGGCTCGTGCACCCGGCTGGGCAAGCCATGGGCGGATTGCTGACGATGCCACTCCTCGTCCTCGGCGTGCAGGTACCGTGCCGTGGTGTCGAGCCGCGCATGGCGCGCTGTGCTGGCGAGATAGCGCAGTTCGACGCCGGCTTGAGCCTGGTGAGTGAGTGCGGTATGGCGCAGCCAGTGCGGCGTGGCGGTGCGCAGCCGAGCTACCTGGGCTTCAGCGCTGTCGCCGGCTTCGGCCTCCAGTGCCGTGGCTGCTTCGCCGAAAGCTTGGCGGATCAGCCGGTAGAGCTGGTTGTCGCCCAGGCCGCGGCGGCCATCCAGCCCCCGCAGGACGGGCCCCGACTCACCCGATGACGGTTCGGGTGCCAGGCCCAGCACATCGCGCCAATCGCGCAGCAAAGCCAGCATGTCGTCGGGCACCGGGATGCGCGCCGCCTTGTCGCCCTTGCCCACTACGCGCCACCACCAACGCCCTTCGCGCAGAAAAAAGTCGCTCATCTCGGCAGCTGCCATCTCGCCGATTCGGGGGGCAAGGAGGTAGGCGAAACCGAAGATCATGCGCCGCCGCTGCCAGAGATAGCGCTCTCTGGCGCCGGCGTTCGCTTCAAGGGGGCGCGTCAGCCACTGCCAGAACCACTCCCAGAGCGGTCGCTCCAGGTAGCGATCGATACCGGCCTGGCGATTGTCAAGCCGACGGCGCTTGTCACGCATCAGGCGAAAGGGATTGTGGTCGACCCACCTCGCCTCCACCAGCCAAGCGAACATCCCCTGCAGGATAACCAGGCTCTGTCGCCGACTGGCCGGCGACAGCGGCCCGCGAAAAGGTCGCCAATCCGGCGCGTGGCGCGGCCGCGGTGGGCCCACCCATAAATGGCGTGGCGTGGGCGAGACGAGAAACGCCTCGTAGGCTTCCAGGTCCTGTCGGCGCAACGCCGAGAGCCCGAGTCCTCGGTGCTCCAGCCACAGCAGCAGCCGTTCGGCCTCGCGCCGGTAGGTCCGCAAGGTGCGTGGGCTGTCACGGAACTCGCCGAGCCATTGAGCTACGGCTTCGGCATCGCTGCGGGCGGTAATGCGGGCTCTTTCGGAAGCACTCTCCGCCAACGTCCTAGCTGAGCCGGGTAACGCGAGACGGCTAGTGTCCACCCCAGTCGGGTTGAGAGAAACGGCAGCATTCTTCTCGCTCGGCGTCTTCATCTTTCAGTCCGTGGCAACTGGCCTGTAGGCTCCAGTTTCCTGCGTAATTTTCATGAATTCAAGATAAGACGGGTAATCTTGAATTCTCTTATTCTATCGTTACATAAATTACGTAATACATAAAATGTAATTTCCTTTCTCTCCTAACGGAAAGCGACTATGCTTAGGAGCCTCAGTGGGCGCACGGCAAGCAAGAGCAGTGACGCCCGCCGCGTGATGCAAGGAGCAATCGCCACACCACCAAGGAGACCGTCATGGCACGCAGCGGTGTGCAATATGAGGACGTTCGGGAAGTCATCGAGAGCCTGCTGACCAAAGGCGAAGCACCCAGCGTTCAGAAGATTCGTGAAGTGCTGGGAACTGGTAGCTTCACGACGATCAGCGACCATCTGCGAGAATGGCGCCTGCGCCAAGACACCAGCCGCGGCGCCCGTGACCTGCCCGCTTCTCAGGCCATGCCCGAACCCGTCCAGCGTTTGGCGGAAAGCCTATGGCACAAGGCCCAGGAGGCTGCCGGCGAAGCGTTGGCGAACTATCGTGAACAGGCCGATCGTCGTGTCGCCGAGGCGCAAGCTGCCATGCAGGAGGCGCAGCGCAAAGTGGAAAACGCCGAGCAGCGTGAAGCCGCCCTGGCGGCTCACTTGGCGGGGACGGAGCAGCGGCTCGAGCAGCGCAGTGCCGCGTTGGCGAAGGTCGAGAGCGAACGCGACCAGTGGCAGGAACGCGCGCGACAACTGGAAGAGCGCTTGGGCCGCACCTTGCAGCAACTCGACAAACTGCAAAAGGAGAACGAGCAGCAGGCCCAGGCCCACCTGCAGGCGCTGGCCGACCGCGATGCCCAGCAGCTGGCGCGCCTGAATCAGGAGGAACAGCGCCACGAGGCCGCCGAGGCACGCCTGATGAGCCTGCTCGACGAAGCGCGCCAAGAGAGAGTGTCGTCCGAGAAACGGCACGATGCCATCGTCGCTCAGCTCGAGAAGCGCCAGGAGAGCCTGCAGCGGCAGCTTCACGAGAGCCAGGCAGCCCTGTCCCGTGAGGAGAAGCAGCATCGCGAGACCCAGTGGGCGAAAAGTCGCGCCGAGGAGCGCATCGACACCCTGCACCATGAGCAGTCGCTGCTACAGGCGCGCATCGATGACCAGAAGCGTCACCTTGACGAGCAGGCGGCTCGGCTGCGCACGCTGGATGCCGAACTGATGCGGCGAATCTGGCAGCCGGGAGAGAGTGACGCGGCGTCGCGCCATTCCGAGGGGGGAATGGAAAAGAAGGAAGGCTCCGCCGAGGAGCCTTCCGAGAGCGTTCGCTGATCACGCGCGCCACGACGAACTTTCGCGTGGCAGCGGGCCGTCAGCGGTAGTAGGCGTTGGTGGTATCCGTGTGGTCGGTCACGTCGCGAATCCCGGCAAGCTCTGGAATGCGATCCATCAAGGTCTTTTCCACGCCCTCCTTGAGCGTCAGGTCGACCGCGGCACAGCCCTGGCAGCCGCCACCGAAGGCAAGTATCGCCACCTGGTCCTCGGTCAGCTCGACCAGCTTGATTTCGCCGCCATGGGCGGCGAGGCCCGGATTGATCTCGCTGTAGAGGATGTAGTTCACGCGATCTTCCAGCGGGCTGTCGGCGTTGACCTTGGGCATCTTGGCATTGGGCGCCTTGATGGTCAGCTGCCCCCCCATACGGTCGGCATTGAAATCGACCACGGCTTCCTCGAGAAAGGGGACGCTGTTCTTGTCCACCAACACGGTGATCTTGTCGAGCTCCAGGCGCTGGTCGCTGGGCTCTTCCTCGCCGGGCCGGCAGTAGGCCAGGCAGGTCTCGGCATAGGGTGTGCCCGGCTGGGTAATGAAGATTCGCACTGCAATACCCTCGACGTTCTGCTTTTCGAGCAGCTCGGCGAGGTAGTCCTGGGCGCTGTCGGTAATCCGGATGATCTCGCTCATGATGTTCTCGCTGGTCGGGCCGGGGGCCTCGTCGGTCCGGCCATAAATGACATACCCTTATGGTAAGCAAAAGCCCGCTTTGAGACAATCCCGACTATTTTGCTCGGTTTTTAACCAGCCCTGCCCTCAAGCGGCTGGTTTTGTTACCATGTCCGGCTGACAAAACCGTCCCTGCCAGTCGCCGAACAAGAATCGGCAGGACGAACTCGATTCCCTGACGTGACTTTCGCTGGAGACCGACCCGACCCATGGCCGCCCTACCCACTGCACTGACCGCCACCCTCACCGAACGGCTCGGCGAGCGCATCCTCATGCTGGATGGCGGCATGGGCACCATGTTGCAGAATGCTCGGCTCGACGAGGCCGACTTTCGCGGCGAGCGCTTCCGCGACTGGCCCACCGAGCTCAAGGGCAATAACGACCTGCTGGCGCTGACCTGCCCAGAACTGGTGACGCGCATCCATCGCGACTACCTCGAGGCCGGTGCGGACATCGTCGAGACCAATACCTTCAACAGCACCCGCCTCTCCCAGGCCGACTACGGTATGGAGGCGCTCGTACCCGAGCTCAACCGCGAGTCGGCGCGTCTGGCTCGTGAGGTCTGCGACGCCGTGGCGGCCGAAACCGGTGTGCCACGCTATGTCGCCGGCGTGCTGGGGCCGACCTCGCGCACGGCCTCGCTCTCGCCCGACGTCAATGATCCCGCCAAGCGTAACGTTACCTTCGATGAACTGCGCGACAACTACCGCGAGGCCGCCGAAGCGCTGATCGAAGGTGGTGCCGACCTGATCCTGATCGAGACCATCTTCGACACGCTTAACGCCAAGGCGGCCATCTTCGCCCTCGAGACGCTGTTCGAAGAGCGCGGCGAACGTCTGCCGGTGATGATCTCCGGCACCATTACCGACGCCTCCGGCCGCACCCTCTCCGGCCAGACCACCGAGGCGTTCTGGAACTCGGTGCGCCATGCCCGGCCGCTCTCCATCGGCCTCAACTGTGCGCTGGGTGCCGAGGAGCTGCGCCCCTACCTGGAAGAACTATCGACCAAGGCCGACACCTTCGTCTCAGCGCACCCCAACGCCGGTCTGCCCAACGAGTTCGGCGAGTACGACCAGACCCCCGAAGAGATGGCGGCCATCGTTGCCGAGTTCGCCGAGAGCGGCCTGGTGAACATCATCGGCGGCTGCTGCGGCTCGACACCCGAGCATATCGCCGCCATTCATGCCGCCATCCAGGGCCTGGCGCCTCGCCAGGTGCCCGAACGGCCGCGCGCCTGTCGCCTCGCCGGCCTGGAGCCGTTCAACATCGAGAAGGATTCGCTGTTCGTCAACGTCGGCGAGCGTACCAACGTGACCGGCTCGGCTCGGTTCAAGCGACTCATCGTCGAGGAGGATTACACCACAGCGCTCGAGGTGGCCCTCGAGCAGGTGGAAAACGGCGCCCAGGTCATCGACATCAATATGGACGAGGGCATGCTCGAGTCGCAGGAGGCCATGGTGCGTTTCCTCAACCTGGTCGCCGGCGAGCCCGACATCGCCCGAGTGCCTATCATGATCGACTCCTCCAAGTGGGAGATCATCGAGGCGGGGCTCAAGTGCGTGCAGGGCAAGGCGGTGGTCAATTCGATCTCGCTCAAGGAGGGCGAGGCGGCATTCCGCGAGCAGGCCACTTTGTGTCGTCGCTACGGCGCCGCCGTGGTGGTGATGGCCTTCGACGAAGCCGGCCAGGCCGACACCTTCGCCCGCAAGACGGAAATCTGCCAGCGCGCCTACCGCTTGCTGGTCGATGATATCGGCTTCCCGCCGGAAGACATCATCTTCGATCCCAACATCTTCGCCATCGCCACCGGTATCGAGGAGCACGACAACTACGCTGTCGACTTCATCGAGGCCACCCGCTGGATCCGCGAGCACCTCCCCCACGCCATGGTTTCAGGCGGCGTCTCCAATGTGTCGTTCTCCTTTCGCGGCAACAATCCCGTGCGCGAGGCGATCCACTCGGTATTCCTCTACCACGCGATCCGCGCGGGCCTGACCATGGGTATCGTCAACGCCGGCCAGCTGGCGGTGTATGACGATTTGCCGGCAGAACTGCGCGAGGCAGTCGAGGACGTGGTGCAGAACCGTCGCCGCGATGCCACCGAGCGCCTGGTCGATCTGGCCGAGAAGTACAAGGGCGATGGTAGCGGTGCGGCCAAGAAGGAGGACCTCGAGTGGCGCAGCTGGCCGGTGGAGAAGCGCATCGAGCACGCCCTGGTCAAGGGCATCACCGCCTTCATCGAGGAGGATACCGAACTCGCCCGGCAGCGTGCCAACCGGCCCATCGAGGTTATCGAGGGGCCACTGATGGATGGCATGAACGTGGTCGGTGACCTGTTCGGCGCCGGCAAGATGTTCCTTCCCCAGGTGGTCAAGTCGGCGCGTGTCATGAAGCAGGCGGTGGCCTATCTCATCCCCTTCATCGAGGCCGAGAAGAACGAGCTCGCGGCGGAAGACCAGCAGGCCAAGGGCAAGATCGTGATGGCCACGGTCAAGGGTGACGTGCATGACATCGGCAAGAACATCGTCGGCGTGGTCCTGCAGTGCAACAACTACGACGTGGTCGATCTCGGCGTGATGGTGCCGGCCGAGAAGATCCTGCAGACGGCGCGCGCCGAGAACGCCGACATCATCGGTCTCTCGGGACTCATCACACCCTCGTTGGACGAGATGGTTCACGTGGCCAAGGAGATGAAGCGCCAAGGCTTCAAGCTACCGCTGTTGATCGGTGGAGCCACCACCTCCAAGGCCCACACGGCAGTCAAGGTCGAGCCGCAGTACGACGAGCCGGTGATCTACGTCACCGACGCCTCGCGTGCGGTGGGTGTCGCCGGCAAGTTGCTCTCGCCGACGCTCAAGCCTACCTACGTGGCGGAGATCAAGGCCGAGTACGAGCAGGTGCGAGACCGCAATGCCAGGCGTCGCCCCAAGGCGGCCGACCTGAGCTATGCCGAGGCCCGCCAGCGCAAGCTGCCTATCGATTGGGACAGCTATACCCCCCCCAGGCCCGCCATGACCGGGCTCAAGGTGTTCGAAGGCTACGATATCGAGGAGCTGCTCGAGCGCATCGATTGGACGCCTTTCTTCATGAGCTGGGAGTTGGCGGGCAAGTATCCCAAGATTCTCGACGACGCGGTTGTCGGCGAGGCGGCTCGCAACCTGTTCGACGATGCCCAGCAGATGCTGCGCAAGTTGATCGACGAGAAGCACGTCCAGGCGCGTGGCGTGATCGGTCTATGGCCAGCCAACAGCGTCGATGACGATGTCATCGAGGTGTACGCCGACGAATCGCGAAGCGAAGTGATCGAGCGGCTGCATCACATAAGGCAGCAGACCACCAAGAACCGCGACGGCGTTTGCTACAGCCTGGCCGACTTCGTGGCACCCAGGGAGAGTGGCAAGCCCGACTGGATCGGTGGTTTTGCCGTGACCACCGGGCATGGCGTCGAGGCGCTGGCCGAGCGCTACAAGGCCGCCGGGGACGACTATAGCGCGATCATGGTCCAGGCATTGACCGACCGTCTGGCGGAGGCATTCGCCGAGCGCATGCATGAACGGGTGCGCAAGGAATTCTGGGGTTACGTGCCCGACGAGACACTGGACAACAACGCGTTGATTGCCGAGAAGTATCAGGGCATCCGGCCGGCTCCGGGCTACCCCGCCTGCCCCGATCACACCGAAAAGCGTAGGCTGTTCCGCCTGCTCGACGCCACCGCCAACGCGGGCATCGAACTGACCGAGAATTTCGCCATGTGGCCCGCCGCAGCGGTATCGGGATGGTACTTCTCCCATCCACAGTCGAAGTACTTTTCTACCGGCAAGATCACTCACGACCAAGTCGAGGCGTTGGCCACGCGCAAGGGCATGGCGCTGGGGGAGATGGAGCGCTGGCTGTCCCCTGTCCTGTCCTATGACCCTGCCTGATCTCCGTACCATGGGAGCCCGTGCCACCGGCGCGGGCGGCTTCCGAGACGAACGATAGACGACGGATGTTACCCGACTCGATCCGCCGCCGGCGCATTTTGAACCTGGCCCTGCCTATCATTGCCGCGATGCTGACCCAGAGCCTGATCAACCTGATCGATGCCGCATTGGTCGGTTCGCTCGGGGAGACGCCCTTGGCCGGCATAGGCATCGGCGGCTATGCCATGTTCCTCATCACTGCTCTGGTGTTTGGCCTCTCTTCCGGCGTGCAGGCACAAACCGCCTGGCGTCACGGCGAGTGTGCCTGGCATCTGCGTGCCCAGCCGCTCAACGCGGGTCTGGTCATCGCGCTGCTGATAGCCCTTCCCGTTACCCTGCTTTGCCTGTGGCAGGCTCCAAGGCTGATGTCGCTGCTCAACCCCAGCGCAGAGGTGAATGCCGTGGCGGCGGAATACTTCCGCTGGCGGGTGTTGTCGCTTGCGGCCGTGGCCATGATCTTCTGCTTTCGCGGTTACTGGAACGGCATCGAGCAGAGCGGCTTCTACCTGCGCATCATGCTGGCGATGCACGTCGTCAACGTGGCAGCCAGTCTGTGTCTTATTTTCGGTTACCTGGGCCTGCCGGCCATGGGGGCGGCAGGTGCCGGCGCAGGGACGAGCTTGTCGCTGTTCGCCGGGCTCGCCCTCTGGGCGTGGGTCAGCACGCGGCATGCCGGGCCCAGCGGCTTTCTTGTCGGTCGGACTGGGCGTTCCGTCTTCATGACCACGCTGCGCCTGGCAGCACCTCACTCCTTCCAGCAGCTCTGGTTCGCCGCCGGCTACGCGGTGTTGTTCTGGATCCTGGGACGAATCGACACGGCCAGCGTTGCCGTAGGCCATGTACTGGTGAACCTGTCTTTGCTGCTGATCCTGCCCGGCGTGGGGCTGGGTATGGCCGCCATGAGTCTGGTGGGGCAATCGCTAGGACAACAAGCTCCCGGGGACGCCCATCGCTGGGGTTGGGACGTCGTACGGCTGGCATGGTTGTGCCTGGCCACCCTGGCGTTGCCGATGGCTGCTCTACCTGACCAGGTACTGGGTATTTTCCTGCATGACAGGGAGCTGATAGCCTTGGCTCGCCTTCCGCTGCAGCTCACTGCGGTCATGATCGTACTCGATGCGGTAGCCCTGGTGCTGGGTCAGGCCCTGCTCGGTGCCGGTGCCAATCGTACCGTGATGACCACCACCCTCACCCTGCAATGGCTGGTTTTCCTGCCTCTCGCCTGGTGGGTCGGCGTGGTCATGGAGGCCGGGTTGCTGGGGATATGGTGGGTGCAGCTCGGCTACCGTTGCCTGAATTCGTTGTGGTTCGCGGTGATCTGGCAACGTCGCCAGTGGTTGCAGCCGCAACTCCGATAGACGCGGAGGCAGCTTGACGCTTTATATGCTTTTACGTATAAAAAATATAAATATTTATTCTTTCATAGAATATGCCGGGGGCGTTATGGTGCCCCCTGACGCTTCGCCAATTCCTTAGCAGCAGGACCGGCTGAATGTATCGCTACGACACCCATGACCAGACCCTGGTCAACGAACGCGTCGCCCAGTTTCGCGACCAGATGAACCGCTATCTGGCAGGCCGGATCAGCGACGAAGAATTTCTGCCGTTGCGCGTCCAGAACGGACTCTACGTCCAGCGTTACGCGCCCATGCTGCGTATTGCCATTCCCTACGGCATGCTGGCTTCCTACCAGCTGCGCAAGCTGGGTGACCTGGCGCGCGACTACGATCGTGGCTACGGGCATTTCACCACCCGCACCAACCTGCAGCTGAACTGGCCGAAGCTGGAAACGGTTCCCGACATGCTGGCCGAACTCGCCAGTGTGCAGATGCACTCGATCCAGACCAGCGGCAACGATATCCGTAATACCTCTGCCGACCAGTTCGCCGGCATCGCCGAAGACGAGGAGGTCGATCCCCGGCCCTGGTGCGAGCTGATTCGCCAGTGGTCGACTTTCCATCCGGAGTTCACCTACCTGCCGCGCAAGTTCAAGATCGCGGTGACGGGTGCCGCCGAGGATCGTGCCGCCATCCAGGTCCACGACGTGGGCCTGCGCCTGTGGCGCGACGAACAGGGCGAGGTGCGCGTCAGGGTACTGGCCGGCGGCGGTCTCGGTCGAACGCCGATGATTGGCGAGATCGTGCGCGACGACCTGCCATGGCAACACCTTCTGACCTACCTGGAAGCGCTGGTTCGTGTCTACAATCAGTTCGGCCGTCGAGACAACAAGTTCAAGGCGCGCATCAAGATCCTGGTCAAGGCGCTGGGCGTCGAGGAGTTCCGCCGTCGCGTCGAGGCCGAGTGGGCCCACCTCAAGGACGGGCCGCAGACACTGACGCGTGAAGCGGTCGAGGCGATGCAGTCGCATTTCGTCGATCCGGATCGCCGTGACGTCAGCGCGGAAGCAATTGCCGGATTCGAGCGTCTGCGCAGCGAGAACCGGTCTTTTGCTCGCTTCGTGACCAATAACGTTCACGGGCACAAGGTGCCGGGCTACAAGGCGGTCACGCTGTCGCTCAAACGCAGCGGTCACTCGCCAGGCGATCTGACCTGGGAGCAGATGCACCAGGTGGCCGACCTGGCCGACGAGTTCAGCCATGGTGAGATTCGTGTCACTCATGAGCAGAACCTGGTGCTGGCCGACGTGGCAGTAGACCGCCTGGAGGAGCTCTGGCAGCGTTTGCAGGAGCTCGGTCTGGCCAATCCGACCGTTGGTACCCTGGCCGACCTGATCTGCTGCCCCGGAGGCGACTATTGCGCCCTGGCCAACGCCAAGTCTATCCCGGTCGCCCAGGCCATCCAGGAACGCTTCGACGATATCGACTACCTCTACGACCTGGGGCCTCTGGATCTCAACATTTCCGGCTGCATGAATGCCTGCGGACATCATCACGTCGGCCATATCGGCATCCTCGGCGTCGACAAGAAGGGTGAGGAGTGGTACCAGATCTCGCTCGGCGGCGCTCAGGGTAACAATTCATCGCTGGGCAAGATCCTTGGCCCATCCTTCGATCGCGAAAGCGTTCCCGAGGTGATCGACAAGGTCCTGCAG
Organism: Billgrantia hypersalina; assembly: GCF_052584175.1. NCBI lineage: Bacteria > Pseudomonadati > Pseudomonadota > Gammaproteobacteria > Oceanospirillales > Halomonadaceae > Billgrantia > Billgrantia hypersalina. Next base: position 38,306 of record NZ_JBMIQI010000018.1, on the reverse strand, counting down.
GTCTATGTCTGGGAACGTGCCGAGGGCGAGACCTTCATCGAGACTTACCGCCGTATCGGCCTGAAGCCTTTCAAGGAGCGGGTATATGCCTGATCAGAACGCCTCTCTACGTCCCTTCATTCGTGGCGGCAAGCCGGACGAGGACCGCTGGATACTGATTCGTGACGAGGAAGCGGCATTGCCCGACTCCCCTGCCATCGTTCCCCTCGCGCGCTGGCAGGCAGCGGAGGGCAGCGAGGCGCTCGCGCCCTGGCTCTCCAGCGACACCGAGCTGACACTGGAGCTGGCCGAGGAATTGGCCAGTGCGCCGTTAATTGCCATCGATTTCCCCAAGTTCACCGATGGCCGTGGCTACAGCCTGGCGCGGCTATTGCGCGAACGCTACGGCTACGAAGGCGAGATCAGAGCCATCGGCGACGTGCTCGTCGACCAGGTGTTCTTCCTCACCCGCTGCGGGTTTGATGCCCTGTCGCTGCGCGAGGATCAGTGGTTGGAGGATGCGCTGCATGCGCTCAATGCCTTCAGTCGCGCCTACCAGCCGGCTGTCGACGTGCCAGAGCCGCTCTTCCGCCAGCGTATGCGCGAGGCCGTCAAGCGCGCGGAGCCGGCACTGGTCTAGCCACGGGAAGGAAAAGGCACATTGGAAGCCGGCCTAGCGCCGGCTTCCGTCGTTTCGATTCAGCCGCGACGCTTCTGCTGACGCTCGCGGTTTTCCGCTCTGGCGCGTTCGCTCTTGCGCAACATGACCCAGGTCGCGCCCAGGCCACCGTCGGCCTGCTGGGCCGACACGCAAGCCTGAACCTCATCGAACTGGGCCAGCCACTTGGCCAGGTAGGAACGCAAGACATTGGCCGGGCTGTCGATCTCCGTGCCGCGCCCATGGACGATCAGCACCGAACGCAGGTCGTGGGCGTAGGCTTCCCGGATGAACGGTGGCAGGGCTCGCCTGCACTCGGCCAGGGGACGGCGCAGCAGATGCAGGCGAGACTGTGCGGGGTAGCCACCGTGGCGCAGGCGGTCGACGACGCCCTGCTGGATACCGTCGCGGCGATACTCGATGGGATCGAACGGCAGCAGCAGTTCGACGAAATCGTCGGACAGGAAGCTGTCCTGGCCGAATTGCGCCTGGGCACTCTCGCGCCGTGCCAGTTGGGCTTCGGTAGGTCGGGTGCGGCGCTGGCCCGGATTCGCGCGATTGGCGCTCCTGCGCAGCGGCTTCACGTCTCCCATCAATGCCCTGAAGTCCTGATCGTCGTGTGCTGACTGGGTCATGGGCATCCTCCGCTGTGTCGAGCCTTGATTGGCATCCTATCAGAGCCTCGCACCGAGGATGAACCGGACTCGCGACTTGGTGCCATGGCAGGATAGCAGCACCGTGAACCACAGGAGACCGTATGCGCTTTCATCATTTCGCCTTAGGCGTGTTGGTTGGCCTGCTGGCCGTACTGGCCTGGTTATGGCTCACCATGCTGAGCCCTTTCACCTACGAGCGCCCCGACCACCTGCCCGACATAGAGGATGGCGAACACGCGGTTTTCGTTTACGGTACGCTGCGCCTGGCGCCGATCCGCTGGCTGGTAATGGGGCGCGCCGGAGAAGCCGAACCGGCAGTCCTCGAAGGATTTCGTCGTGAGGGGCTTGACCTGACGCCGGCACCAGGTGAACGGGTCGAGGGCGAGATCATCGTGGTCGACGCCGACGAACTGGAGCGGCTGGATCGTTATGAGCGCCTGGGCATTCGCTACGAGCGCGTGCCCATGCAGCTCGCCGACGACCGCATGGCCTGGGTGTATCGTCGCATGAGCGAGCTGCAGCGCTCGCCTGCCGGTGACGCAACCAACTGATCGAAGCGGGAATTCGAGATAACTGCGGTTGTGGCCGACACAGCGCCCCTTCTACAATGTAAGTCAGCCTTTCCAAGGATCGAGGAGTCTCGCATGGCCATCACGCTCTACCACAACCCCCGTTGCTCCAAGTCGCGCCAGGCGCTGGCGCTGCTCGAAGAGCATGGCGCCGAGGTGACGGTGCGGCGCTACCTCGACGAGCCACTCAGTGAGGAGGAACTACGGGATCTGATGTCGCGCCTGGACGCCGACGGCGAGCGGCTGGTGCGTACCCAGGAGCCCGAGTGGCAGGATCTCGAGGAGAGTACCAACCTGCAGGACCAGGAACAGGTGATTGCCGCCATCGTCCAGCATCCGAAGCTGATGGAACGCCCGATAGCCGATGATGGCAAGCGGGCCGTGATCGGTCGTCCCCCCGAGGACGTACTTGCCCTGGTCCGAGTGAACGACTGATCCCTGCCCTTCGAACTGGAGCCACGATGCGCGACTCCCTGCCCTATGTGCTTATTCTCTACTACTCTCGACACGGCGCCACCCGCAGCATGGCAGAGCTGATGGCTGCCGGCGTCGAGTCCTGTCCCGGCATAGAGGCGCGTCTGCGCACCGTGCCGCCGGTCTCGCCCACCTGTGAAGCCGTCGACCCCGAGATTCCCGCCGAGGGGGCAATCTACGCCGATCTCGACGATCTGCGTCACTGTGCCGGCCTGGCACTGGGCAGCCCGACTCGCTTCGGCAACATGGCCGCGCCGCTGAAATACTTCATCGACTCGACCAGTGCGCTGTGGCTCAACGGAGCGCTGGTGGACAAGCCGGCAACGGCATTTACCTCCACATCCAGCCTGCATGGCGGGCAGGAGACAACCCTGGTTTCCATGCTACTGCCGCTGTTGCACCATGGTATGGTCTATGCCGGCTTGCCCTACAGCGAAACCGACCTGATGACGACCACCGTCGGCGGGACCCCCTATGGCGCCAGTCATGTCGCTGGGCAGCGCAGCAACCAGCCGCTGGCCGATGCCGAGCGTCGGTTGGTGCGCGCGCAGGGCCGGCGCCTGGCCCGCCTGGCCCTGGCGCTCGATGGCATCGGGGAGGCGACATGAGGCGCTGGGTAGAGAGCGTGGAGGCACGCCACGGGCTGGACATGCTCACCGAGCGTAGCCGACACCTGGTCCTCGCCAGCTATGTCGTCTTGCTGGTGTTGATCACGTGGAGCGGCCTGGCCATGGAAGCCGGAACCAACCCGCTGACGCCGATTCTGATCCGTTCCTTGCCGCTGCTTCTCTTCTTGCCTTCGATCATAGGTAAAAGGCCCCGCGGTCATGCCTGGCTGGCCTTCGTCAGCCTGCTCTATTTCGTGCAGGGGGTCATGGTGGCAACATTGCCCGGCCAGGGGGTTCTCGGTGTCGCCGAGGCCTTGGCTGCCCTGGGGCTATTCACCGGCTGCATGTTCTATGCCCGCTTTCGCAGCCGCCTGATGCAAGCCGGTCGCAGCGAATGATAGGGAGCCATGTACGGTATTGTGCCGTTAGCTTCAGTGGCGACCATGGAAAATAATGACGAGGAGTACGCCATGACACGCAATATTGCCGATATCCGGCGCGACTACGAGGGTGGCAGACTCGACGAGGGAATGGTCCCGGCAGCACCCATGGTATTGTTCGATGAGTGGCTCACGCTAGCGCTCGATGCCGAAGGCGAGGACGGCAACGTCATGACGTTGGCAACGGTCGATAGCCAGGGCCTGCCCCACGCTCGCGTCGTGCTGCTGAAAGGTTTCGACGAGCGTGGCCTCGTGTTCTACACCAATTATCATAGCCATAAGGGCAGCGAACTGACGAACGTACCGTTTGCCGCCCTGGTGTTCTGGTGGCCCTCGCTGGGTCGCCAAGTGCGTGTCGAGGGCCGCGTCGAGCCGGTTTCCGACGAAGAGTCGGACACTTACTTCAACAGCCGCCCCCGCGCCAGTCAGCTCGGCGCCTGGGTTGCCACCCAGAGCGTGGTGATTCCCGATCGCCAGTGGATCGAAGAGCGGCAGCATCGCTTCGAGCAGGCCTACGAGGGGCAGGACATCCCCCGCCCCGTGCATTGGGGGGGATATCGTGTGGTGCCCGACATGATCGAGTTCTGGCAGGGGCAGCCGAGCCGGCTCCACGATCGGATCCGCTACGAATATCGTGACGAAGCCTGGCGCTCGTTCCGCCTGGCACCCTGAAAGCCGTGCTCGCTCCCGTGCCGGCAGCGAGCGGGTGAAGCACTTCGTCGCGAGAGCCCTGCCTCAGTCGGGCAGGCTCTCGAGGCGGTGGCGTTGCCACTCGCTCTCTGGCTCGTTGAGGCGCAGCACCGCATCCACCACCTGCTCTTCCATGTTATAACGGCAGCGAAAACCGAGGTGTTTCATCAACGCGCGCATGGGGTGATTGTCGACCATGATCTTGCCGATCATTTCCAGCGTGCCCACGCTTTTGCAATAGGCGATCATCTTTTTCATCAGCAGGCTGCCGAGGCCCTGCCCGGCCATGTCGTCGCGCACGATGATGGAGAACTCGGTGCGGATGTTGTCCGGATCGTTCCACACCCGCACCACGCCGAGCATCTCCTTGCTGCCGTCTTCCTTCTGGTGCTCGGCGATGAAGGCCATCTGCCGGTCGTAGTTGATATGAGAGAGGATCGACAGGTCGCGCTGGCTCAAGTCGGACTTGTTGTGAAAATAGCGAAAGCGAATGCTTTCTTCGGACAGCTGGCTATGAAAGCTGGTGATCAGCGGGGCATCCTCGGCGCGGATGGGGCGCACCTCTACCTGCATCCCATTGTTCAGCGTCACCCACTCACGCAACTCCTCCGGGTACGGCATGATGGCGAAGCGGGCCGGTGTGCCCAGATCGAGCGCGAAGTCCACCGCCAGGACACCATCGCGGTTGAGCAGCAAGGGGTTGAGTTCCAGCCCGCGTAGCTCAAGCAGGTCCGAAGCCATCTGCGAGAGCATGACCAGCAGCTGGCAGAGACGCTGAAGGTCACGCTCGGGTTCGCCTGAGTGCTCGCGAATCAGTCGCGCGGCGTGTGTCCGCCCCACCACGTCAGCGGCCAGGGTCATGTTCAACGGCGGAAGCGCCACCTGGCGGTCGGCCAGGATATTGACCTTGTAGCCGCCGATGCCGAACACGATGAGCGGGCCGAACACCGGGTCTCGCGTGATGCCGGCACATATCTGCATCGACTGCTTGCCTCGCTGCATCGGCTGCAGGCAGTACTCGCGGATCTTCACCGGTGGGAACTTCTCGTGCACCTTTTGACCCAGCCGCGTCAGCCCTTCTGCCACCTGGCTCGGTTCGTGCAAGTCCTGAAGCAGACCCGCCGAAATACGATGGGGGTGCTTGCGATAGCGAAACGGACGACAGTTGCCATCGTGCACCACCTTCAACGCCCAGGGGCCCTCGAGTTCTTCCGCCGCCGCCGCGGCTTCCTCCGGCGTATGCACGTAGCGACTGGGGGCCACGGGAATGCCGTAGGCCTCCAGCACCTGGGCGGCTTCGGAATGCGACAGGGTCTCGCGCCCTTCAGCCCTGGCCTGCTCGATCAGGGTGCGGCACCTGGCGCGGATGTCCGCCGTGGTGCTGAATGGCAGGCTGGGCGGTGTTTCCTGCAGCAGTGCCTGCACGCGTTGGTAGTCGACCATGTGCATGAACGCCTTCACCGCCTTTTCGGGCGAGACATAGGTGGGAATACCCGCCATGCTGCATTCATGGCGGGCATAGAGCGCCCCCTCGAGCCCCATCCAGCTGGTCAACAGGTTGCGTCTGAAACGCTTGCGGTTGGCGATGAGCGCCTGGGCGGTAACCTTCGACGGTGCCAGTCGCGTGGGTGCATGCACCACCAGCACGGCGTCGACTCCGGGGTCGGCGGCGACGATCTCCAGTGCCTCGACGAACCTCTCCGGCGTGGCGTTACCGCCCAGGTCCACTGGGTTCTCCCCGGGCTTGCTCATGTCGAACTCGCCCTCGCGAAGCGCCTCGCGCGTCTCCTCTCGAAAGCTCGCCAGGGTTCCACCGGCACTGACCAGCTTGTCGATGGCGAGCATGGCGGGGCCCAGCCCGTTGGAGACAATGGCAAGGCGATCGCCCTTCAGCGGACGCATCTGCGACAGTGTCATCAGCGCGTCGAACAATTCATCGGAATCGTTGACGCGCACCACGCCTGCACGCGATAAGGCAGCATCGAATACCACGTCGCGGTTGGCGATGCCCGGCGTCGGCGGCATGCCGGAGAGGTCGGATTGCGAGGTGCGCCCGCTCTTGATCGCCAGCACCAGACGATGACGCGACGCGTCACGCAAGGCGGTCATGAAGTGCAAGGCATCCTGAATGCGCTCCAGGTGGAGCAGAATGGCCTGGGTCGGTGCGTACTGGTTGATGTAGTCGATGAGATCGGGAAGCATCACGTCGACGCTATCGCCCACCGTAATGAGATGCGAGAAACCGATGCCGCGGCCAGCCGCCCAGTCGATCATGGCGTTGCCGAGCATGCCCGACTGCCCGAGGTAGGCGACCTTGCCCGCCTTGACCGGCTGGCTGGAATAGGAGGCGTTGATGCGTCGGCCGGGGACGATCAGGCCCATGCACTCGGGGCCCAGGACACGAATACCCGATTCGCGCGCGGCTGTCAGCATGCGGTCGCGAATCGACCCCCTGTCCCCTTCGGCCTCATCCAGGTGCGCACCGCCAGTGAGCACCAGGGCAGCCTTGACGCCGATACGACCCAGGCGTGAAATTATCCTGGGAAGGGTATCCGCCGGTGTGCATACGACGGCTAGGTCGGGTGTCTCGGGCAGTTCGCTTATCCGCGAGACGCCGGGTTGATCGAAGACCGTCTCATAGCCCTTGCGGTTGACCGCCCAGAGCGTCCCCGTAAAGCCTGCTTCCTGCAGGTTCCGAATCACGATGCCGCCGATGGAATGGGGCTTTTCCGAGGCGCCGATCACCGCGATGGTGCGAGGTTCGAAGAAGTGGCGCAAAAACCGGGTACTCAAGACGCTACCTCCACCGGAACAGGATGATGCTCCCCTGTGTACGACTTATTGACACTGTTGTGCAAGGGAGGACGCGCATTAAGGTGATTTCAGTCACTCTGGAGTTCCATATGATAACCTCGTTCATCTCGCATCCCGATTGCGATCTTCACCATATGGGCCCTGAGCACCCCGAAAGCCCCCTGCGCCTCGAGGCCATCCGGGCCCGCCTGGCCCTCTCCGGGCTGTTGCAGCAGACCATGCAATCGGAAGCGCGCCCCGCCAGCGAGGAAGAACTCGCAAGGGTGCATCCGCTTCGTCACCTGCGCGCCCTCGACAAGTGCGTTCCCGAGTCGGGCATCGTCACCCTGGATAGCGATACCATGATGACCCCCGACAGCCTCGATGCCGCCCGGCTGGCGGCCGGTGCGGTCATACGCGGCGTCGAGCAGGTCTATCGCGGTCAGGCGGACAACGTGTTCTGCGCCGTGAGGCCCCCAGGCCACCATGCCGAGGCCACCGATGCCATGGGGTTCTGTTTCTACAACAACGTCGCCGTGGGTGCCGCCCATGCCCGATCACGCTACGGGGTGAAGCGCATCGCCATACTCGATTTCGACGTACACCAGTGCAACGGCACCATCGACATCTTCAAGGACGACCCGGATATCCTGATCTGCAGCAGCTACCAGTTCCCCTTCTACCCTTGGCGCTACCTGCGAAGCGAATGGCAGAACGTGGTCAACACGCCGCTTGAGGCCGGTACCGACAGTGCCGCTTTCCGCCGTGCCGTCGAGGATGACTGGCTGCCGGCACTGCACGCCTTCAAGCCCGAACTGCTGCTCGTTTCGGCGGGTTTTGACGCCCATCGCGACGATCCCCTGGCCGAACTTTGTCTGGAAGACGAAGACTACTATTGGATCACCCGGCTGGCCCTGGACATCGCCGCGCTTTATGCCGATAACCGCCTGGTTTCCGTACTCGAAGGCGGCTATGACCTGGATTCGCTGGGTCGCAGCGTGGAAGCGCACGTCAAGGCCCTCCTCGGCTTGCCCTTCGAAGGCTGAGCAAGGGACAGGATGGCGGAAACACGCACGCTCTTGGCGTGTGGGGTTCGGTGCATGACGCGACATATGTGGTAGGCTGGGGAAACTCTGTTTCCAATAGTGAACACCACCATGTCCACCCAAACCGATCAGCAGGCCGCGTTGCGCATTGCCTCGGGTCGCAAGCCGTTTGTCGAGCCGCTGCGTCTTGGTGAGCGTCTCAAGGAAATACGCTTGGCCAACCAGTGGACCCTGGAAGACGTCAGCCTGCGTACCGGCCTGGCCCGTTCCACCCTGTCGAAGATCGAGAACAACCAGATCTCGCCTACGTTTACTGCCGTACAGAAACTGATCAACGGCCTGGAAATCGATCTGCCGCAGTTGCTCACCCCTCCCCGCGCCCAGCCGCGTACCATGGGGCGTCGGGACCTGACGCGCCAGGGCGAGGGACAGCGTCATCCTACACCCACCTACGAGCACGAGTTGCTCAGCTGCGAACTGGCCCAGAAACGCATGATCCCGTTCAAGACCATCGTCAGAGCGCGCAGCTTCGACGAGTTCAGTGAATGGGTGCGCCACGACGGAGAGGAGTTCCTGATGGTCCTGGAGGGCGAGATTCGTCTCTATACCGAGTTCTACGAACCGCTCCAGTTATCGCGCGGCGACAGCATCTACTTCGACAGCGACATGGGTCACGCCCTCGTCTCGGTGAGCGACGAAGATGCGGTGGTGCTTTCGGTATGCACCCGTGGCGACGCCGCCTGAAGCGCGTAAGATTAGCGTTCAGTCCGGTTCTGCTATCCTGAGCCGAATCCAACCAGGAGCCAACGTCAATGCAGCATCTCGACGACGCGACACGTACCCAGCTGGAAGCGGCCGCCTTTCGTCGCTTGCTCCAGCACCTGGATGCCAACAAGGACGTACAGAACATCGACCTGATGATTCTTGCTGATTTCTGCCGTAACTGCCTTTCCAAGTGGCTGGTTGCGGCCGCCGACGAACAGGGTGCCGAACTCGACTACGAAACCGCCCGCGAATACGTCTACGGCATGCCCTACCCGGAGTGGAAGGCGCAGTATCAGCAACAGGCCACGCCCGAACAGCTAGCTGCCTTCGAGGCGCGACAGGCCCGCAAGCGGGATGCGCAATCATGAGCGAGGCCCCGATACCGCTCAGTATTGCGGTCCTGACCATTTCCGACACGCGTGATTTTGCCAGCGATCGCAGCGGGGCCCTGCTGGCCGAGCGGCTCACCGAAGCCGGGCACCGGCTGGCCGAGCGGCGCATCGTCGTCGACGATGTCTACCGTATTCGTGCTGCGGTTTCAGAATGGATTGCCGATCCTGACGTCCAGGTGATTCTTACCACCGGTGGAACCGGCTTTACGGGACGGGACTCCACGCCCGAGGCGGTGTCCGTGCTGCTCGACAAGCGTATCGAGGGCTTCGGCGAGCAGTTCCGTCAGCTTTCCTGGCACGAGATCGGCAGTTCGACCATCCAGAGCCGCTGCCTCGGCGGCCTGGCCAACGCCACCGTGGTGTTCTGCCTGCCCGGTTCGAGCAGCGCCTGCCGTACCGCTTGGGACGGTCTGCTCGCGGAGCAGCTCGACAGCCGTCACAAGCCGTGCAATTTTGCCAATCTGGTCATTCCCGAGCGAGGCCAGCATGTCTGACCTGCATTCCGTCGAAGCGGCTCTCGCCGCCCTGCTGGAACATGTCGACCCGATGGAAGCGGAAATCGTGGCCTGCGAGAAGGCCGGTCGGCGCGTGTTGGCCACGGAGGTCGTGGCTAGGCTCGACGTGCCGCCGTTCGACAATAGCGCCATGGACGGATACGCCCTGCATCATGAAGATGCCGGCAAACGGTTGTCGATCCGCCAGCGCATCGCCGCGGGCAGCCAACCCTTGCCGCTCGACCGCGGGACCTGTGCCCGGATCTTTACCGGCGCCCCGCTGCCCGCCGGTGCCAATTGCGTGGTGATGCAGGAGAAGGTGGAACTCACCGACGACGAGGCCGACATCCCACCGCAGGTACCCGTCGATAACAATGTGCGACACCGCGGCAGCGACGTGGCGGCCGGCAGCGTACTACTCGAACGCGGGCATCGGCTGGACAGTGCGGCGCTAGGGCATCTGGCGAGCCAGGGCATCGCCGAGGTGTCAGTGCGCCGCCGGCCGCGTGTCGCCCTGCTCACCAGCGGTAATGAGATCGTCGAGCCTGGCCAGCCGTTGGCACCGGGGCAGATCTACGATTCCAACCGACCCATGCTGAAGGACATGCTGGAAACGTTCGGCGCCGAGGTCACTTTCGTCGCCTCCATGCCAGATGACGCCGACGGTACCCGGGCGATGCTGGCGCTTGCCGCCGAGCAGGCCGACGTCGTGGTGACTACCGGGGGGGTCAGTGTCGGTGAGGAGGACCACGTCAAGTCCGCCATCGAAGCGATAGGCCATCTTGACCTATGGCGCTTGGCGCTCAAACCCGGCAAGCCGCTGGCCCTGGGGCGGCTCGACGCCGGCGACGGACGCGAGGTGCGCTTCGTCGGTCTACCGGGGAACCCCGTCTCCAGTTTTGTGGCGGCCTGGCTGTTCCTGCGCCCGCTGATGGGCGCCCTGCTCGGCTGCCCGAGCCTGGCAAAGTTGCCGACGCTGAGCGCCTCCGCGGCGTTTACCACCCGTACCGGGCCTCGGCGACATTACATGCGCGTCTCCCTGGTGATGGAGCCTGGCGGCATCACCGCCCATGCCTTTGCCGACCAAGGCTCGGGTGTGCTCTCTTCCTGTGTGGCTGCCGATGCCTTGGCGGTGATCCCTGCCGATTCGCATATTGTCGAGGGAGACAAGGTGGAGTGCCTGTGGCTCAAGGGCGCCTGAGCGTTGCTGTCTCGCCGTCGGGCGCGACTTCGAGCGCGACGGCAACCGCCGGCCACAAGAGATGGAAGGCGTGTTCGAGGCCGGCGTAATCCTCTTCCAGCCAGGGGACGAGTTCCGCCAGGCGATTGGGACCGGAAAGGCGTTCCCCAATGCCGCGCACCGCACTGCAGGTGAAGGAGAAATCGGCATAGCGATGCATCCAGTCCTGGTCGATCATTGCCGGCACCAGTCGAGCCAGGCGAGCCGGCGCTGGCCGATGGCGCAGCACACGATAGCTGCGCAACACGACGTGAGACTCCTGCCTGTCGAGAGCTAGCTCCCGCGCAACGAAGTGATCCCATACCAGATCGAGAGCGATACCGGCGTAGCGACGGTAGGCCTTGGGCGCACGCCGGCGCGCCGACAGCACCGTCGGGTGGGTGTCGACGTATGCATCGACCCGGCGATGATGGCGAATGCCATTGGCTACCTCGCTGGGCCAAGCCGTCAGATCGCTGCCTTTGACGCCGTCGGCGATCAAGTTGCCGTAGAGAAAATCGTCGCTGCCTCCACGGGCAAGCCAGGCATGGGCGAGGAAGTTCATGCAGGCACCGCTATAGGCAGTTGGCAGGTTTCGGTAGCCCCGCGAGGCGCGCCGCCACCTTGGCGGGGCTATCGGGAAACAATCTCATCAGGTGCAGCGAACGTCCCTTCTCCGACCCCAGGGCTTGACCTACCGCTTTGACCAGCGGCCGCATGGCAGGCGACGCCTCATAGCGGGCGTAGAAGTCGCGGATCACTTCGATTACATCCCAGTGCTCTGCGGTCAGTTCGCGCCCCTCCTCGGCAGCCAGCGCCTCGGCCACGGCCGGTGTCCAGTCGGACAGCTCGACCAGATAGCCTTCGGGGTCGAGCGCGATGCGTTTGCTTCCTACAAGCAGGTAACGTGCAATCTCGGTGGAGGCCATCAGAACCAGCTCACTGTCTTGTCGGCCTCTTCAGTCAAGATGACGAAGCCATCCACGTCGACGACCTGTACGCCAGGGTCGCACTGCCCCGCGAGGCCGCGTGAAGCGAGGTCCTCCCGCAGGGCGAACAATCGCCCCTGGACTGATTGGAAATGGCGCACCTGGGAAGGTAACGCGCCCAGCACGCCATCCTCGACCAGTAGCAGCCGATCGGTACCGCCCATGGCGGCGAGCGCCTCTCGGTAGACCAGGCTCGAGCTGGGGGGGCGGTTGAGAATATGCAGGATCATCGGCACCCTCGCTGTATCAACAGAGCCAATCAGAAAATCAGGACCAGCCGATGCCCGGCAAACAGCTCTGTGATCACACCGGGATCGGCTCCGGCGGCTGGCAGCTGCAGGTCGCGCTGGGAGAGGCCGAAGCGGGAGAGCGCATCCTCGTCGAAGAAGAGCGACTCGATATCGTACATGGTCAGCATGTCCAGGGTGGCAGCGGTTCCCTTCTGCCCAAGCGGGCCTGGCCCCTGGCCTTTGGCCAGGGCCAGAACGCCATCGCCTTGAAACAGCAGGGAGACCGATTGTCCGAAGGCTGCGCCCACCAGCGCTGCATCGAGGCCTTCCCGCAGCCAGCTGCCGCCATGCGGCGCGTGGCGCAACACGACCAGTAAGTCACCGGTGAGGCTGGAGAGCGATGACATGGCGCTATTCCTCATGGGGCGAAGGTTACCAGTCGATCGACACCCTGCCCCAGATCGATCAACTGCCCAAGCCCCGTTAGCTCGAAGGGCGGTTCGACACTATGGCCGGTTTTGCCGTGGCGATCCGCCTCGCGGGCATCGAGCATGCCGCGGCGAAGGGCCGCGGCGATGCACACCTGTAGCTGCGTACCGTGCTCGGCATTGAGTGAGCACCAGGCGTCGTAGAGGTGCGGTTCGTCCTGGGGCGGTGCGGCTAGCCGCGCTGCATTGTAGACGCCGTCGTGATAGAAGAAGACGCTTTCCAGGCGATGCCCCCGGGCCAGCAGGGCCGTGGCAAAGCGCAGCGCCGAATGGGAGGCCTGGCTGCTATACGGGGCTCCCTTTACGAGTAGACCATAGCGCATGGGCAGATACCTGCATACTCAAACGCACAGGCCCCGCGTTGGCGGGGCCTGACGATACCCTCGTGGGGCCGAAATCAATCGCTGCTCATGATGCCCAGCAGCGACAGCAGGCTGACGAAGAGATTGTAGATCGAGACATAAAGCGTAATGGTGGCGAGAATATAGTTTGTCTCGCCGGCGCGGTGCACGATTTCGCTGGTCTGGTAGAGGATGGCGGCCGAGGCGAACAGCACGAAGCCAGCCGAAACCATCAGCATCAGCGTAGGAATCTGGAAGATCAGGCCAGCCACCATGGCGAGAATCAGCACGATGGCACCAGCCATCAGGAAATTGCCAAGGAAGCTGAAGTCCTTCTTGGTCACCAGCGCCACGGCAGACAGGCCAATGAAAGTCAGCCCTGTCATGGCCAGCGCGTTCATGATCAGTGCGGCGCCGTTGGGCAGAGCCAGGTAGGCGCTGAGTATCGGGCCGAGGGTAAAGCCCATGAAGCCGGTGAAGGCGAATGTGGCCAGCAGGCCCGCCGCCGAGTTAGCCGTCTTGTGCACCAGGAACATCAGGCCGTATGCGCCGATGAAGAAGACGAAGATATTCATCCGCTCGACGCCCATGGCCATGGCGGCACCCGCTGTGACAGCGGAAAACAGCAGGGTCATCGCCAGTAGCGCATACGTGTTGCGCAGTACCTTGTTGGCACTGACGGCCTGGGACGAGTGCTGGGCCATGTGTGTATCGTGATAGGCCATTGATCCAGAGCTCCCTGTGGTTGATCTTGATTGATCTCAGCAGTTGACCAAGAATGCCGTCGCTTGGTTCCCGGCGCAAGTCCTTAGTTCTACAAGACTCAACGCCCCTTCATCGCAGCGATGGGTTTTCCAGCAGATCGATGGCGACTCGACGGGTACTGGCGCAAAGCCCCGGCTCGTCCCATGCCTGCTCGGCCGGAAGCCAGTGAATCGCACTGGCATCGTCACCTGCCACCGCGTCACCTCCTACCCAGCGGCAGAGTACCACCACGATGACGAAATGATGCAATAGAAGCCCCGCATCGTCGTGCTGGAATTGATCGAGCGCGGTCAACACACGCTCTGCCTCGGCAAGCACACCGGTTTCTTCGTGCAGTTCACGCACCGCTGCCTCAAGCAGTGGCTCGCCGGCTTCCACCTTGCCTCCGGGCAGCGCCAGCAGTCCGGCATTCGGCGGGTACCGTCGGCGCACCGTCAACAATCTACCCCGGTGGACGAGTGCGGCGGCCGCGGCTGGCGTAGGTATCACTGGCGAATCGACATGGTTCGGCATGCGGCCTCCTCGGCTGTGCTTGGCTGCCCCTCTTGACCTTAAGAGCATAACTGGTAATATTCGCCCCCGTGAGCCGGAGGGATGGCAGAGCGGTTGAATGCACCGGTCTTGAAAACCGGCAAGGGTTAACGCCCTTCCAGGGTTCGAATCCCTGTCCCTCCGCCACTCGCCCTTATTTATCAGTAACTTAGCAGCGTTTCGGCAAGTTACCCAACAAGCCGCCCATCAAGCCGGAAACGGTAGAGATGAGGCGGCTTTTTGGTGTGCATGCAACGAATGCAACGCCAAATACCCCTGATTGGGGGGATTTTCCCGCCTATGGATTGATCGGCAGGAACATCGGCACGCTACCCTTAACCAGCAGCGGGCGAACGGCGGCCAGGTGGCGCTCCCTCAGCGTGTCGTCATCTTCACCAGGCTCGCGCATCGTCACCACGTCATCATCCATGTAGCGCTGATACCTCCAGCCCAGCACTGGTAGCGGCTCGCCGGCACCTTCCCGGGTATTGTCCACGACGCTGATGAAGAACGCCTCGATGCCGTCATCGGTCATGAAGCGGTCGTTTTCCAGCTTCGTAAGGCGCCGCTGTAGATCCTTGAGGCTCATAGCGTCACCCCGCTCGGCTTGATGGCGAAATAGATGGCTGCCGCATTACGCGCCCCACCCTGCCGCCACAGCTCGCGCATGGCTGCCCTTGCCCTACCCTTCAGATCCTCGTCACTCTCGCCTGTCAGGCGCATGACGTTCTCGGACAGGCTGTTTCCAGGCAGCAGCTCCCAGCCGGCTATTTCCATTTCGGATGGAGCAACCCATATTTCGGGCGGTTCGGCGTGGACTGTTTCCAGGGCTTCTAACCGCTTTTCCAGCGAAGCCAGGCTATGACGTGGCATGGTGGTCCTCCAGCAGATCCAGCAGCTCGGAGCGCGTCTGCGTGCCGTCACCACCGGCTGCCTTGTCGCTCAGCTCGTCTATCAGGTCGGAGATTGCCTGCACGATGCTGTCATGCTGGCGGCTCTCCAGGCGCTCCAGGCGCTTCTCCAGGTCACGCATGGTTCACCACCTGCACCACGGCGCGGTGCCAGCCTTGAGCCGATGCGAAGCGATGAGCGCGGTCTTTCAGGCTGCTCACGTCCTCACCTTGCAGGGTGGCCTTAACCTGGCCTTTGACGACGATCTGAGCGCGATGCAGGCGCTTCAGGGGCTGCACGGCGCTGTGCAGGTAACGGTCTTTCTCCGGGTACTCAAGCATTGCTCTGCTCCTCGATGGCGGCAATACGCCTGGCCAGCTCATCCATTTCCGTCACGCGGGAAAGTGCCGCGATGCCGTCGAGCAACGCCTTACCCTGGTCGGGCGGTAGCTTGCCCTCTGCCACGGCGGCGAGGATCTGGCGGGATTGGTCGGTCAGTGATGCGTCAGCGTCGAAGTCGAAAGCGACGCAGGCATGGGCGGGTCGGACGGGCGGCAGGATGCGTTCGACCACAATACGGCAGGCTTGCATATCGCCACCCTTGGCAGCCTCGATCACTTTGCGGGCAACGTCCTTGGCGTCACCCTCCAGCAGCGAACGCAGCTCGTCAGCCTTGCGGGGGCGTCCACCGGGGTTGCCGGTGGTGCCCTTGATGAATCGGCCTTTGCCGTCACGCTGCGTCATCGGCATATTTCCTCTCGAAGCGCTCCATCTCGCCGCCCTTCCGCATGACGAAGGCGACTAGCTCGGGATGCTCCAGCAGCAGCGCCTTGGCATTCTCGACGCTGTACTCCAGCTCTACAGAGTTGCAGTCCTGGTCCGTGGCCGTGACGCCTTCCCAGCCGGTCAGCATGCCGATAGCCATCGCCTCGGCGGTGATCTCGTCTTGCTGGGCTTGGGTCAGCTCATCGCCGTACTGCCTGCGGTACTTCTTCGCCATGTCCTCGAGCGCCTGACGGTAGGCGACGTTCCCCGCCAGGGCGATACGGAAGCGGCCACTCTGGAACTCTTCCCAGGTGCCGGACGTGAAAAGACTGCTGTCGTATTTGTCTGCTTGGAAAGCCATTAGCGCCCTTGCCTCCTCATTCCATAGGTCTGTCCCATGGCCTTAGCGAACCTGCCATCCCCATTCAGGTCGGCAACCATGACTTCCACCACCCATCGGCCATCGTCATCTTGGCGGGCGTCGGCTTTCGTGCCTGGTGGGGCTTCATTGATGATGACGGTAGGCGCCTGTGACGGTGCTGCCTTCTCTTCCTGTTGATCGAGGTAGCGATCCAAGCGGTCGGCTTGCGGCCTTGATACGACACGCTCGCCCTTATCCAAGAGCCACGTACCTTCACGCGGCACGCGGTCTAATCCGTCATGTGCCATGCCGGTAAGAGCCAAACCCTTGCTTAGCGCGAACGTAGACGAGATGCCGGCCATAGCGGGGGCAGAGTTGGCTCCAAACGAGGCGAGGGACGCCATAGTTGCAGCAGGCGCGTAGGCCGATGCGATAGCCGTACCGGTCGTGGCAGCTCCAGCGATAGCAGCAGCCTCCATGGTGCGGCCTGTGGCCATCTGCACCCCTTGGTAGGCGACCCACTGGCCGGCCATCTGTCCCAAGGCGTTGACCGCCGTCCGGGACACGCCTTCAAACATCGTGCGGGCCGCGCTGCCGGCAGACTTGGAGTCAAAAATCATCGACTCGAAGGCGTTTCCGAATCCCTGTTGAAAGCTCTGTGCTGTGTTAGCGGCGAGCTGATCGAAGTCAGTAAAGGCCGTCTCAGCTCCTGCCAGCCAGCGATCCCAATAGCTGTCTTGGTCCTCGTCACGCCGGCCGCTGCCAGTGAAGCCATACACGGACGCGGCATCGCCAGCGTTTCGGTAGTCCCGCTCAAGCTCCTGTAGCAGCCTCGACTGCTCAGCGAGTGGCAACAGGCCGGCCTCAACTGCCCGGTTAACAATTTCTTGATCTTCACGGTAGCGGCGCTGTGAGGCCTCTACGGGGCGCAGTCGGTCGTATAGGGATTGGAAGCCACTGGCGAGGCGTTCAAGCTCCCGCTCGGCCTCTCTGGCAGCCTTGGCGGCATCCTTCGTGTCGCCACTCAGGGCCGCGAAGCTGCCCGCCGTCCTGATGTTGGTGCCTTCAAGGCTGTCCAACTGGTTTTGCAGGTCTGAGAGGGCCTGTTCATGCGCCTTGATCTCGGCTTGTGTCTGCGGGCTCAGGATCCCCTCACCCACGCCGCTGACGGCATCTTGAATCGCTCGCGTCTGGCGGCCAAGCTCGCCGGCAGCCAAGCCCAGGGTACCACTGCCCCGCCGCCTTCCACTGTCAGCCGCCGTGCCGATCTCCGTCACCCCGATGAACTCGGTCTTGAGTTTGGCAAGGTCGCTGGTCAGCTCTGAAATGCGCGTTCTGATGGCGGCCTGACTCAGTGCATCCAGGGAGCCCACCAGCTCGGCTACCCGCTCGGATGAGGCGCGCAGCTCAGGCTGAACAAAGCCCAGCTCTTCCCGGAAGTAGTACAGCGCCCCACCAGCCACGACAGCAGCCCCTACGGGACCACCCACCAGGGCCAGGGCGCCGGCAGCGCCTCGGGTGGCCGTTCCCAATGCGAGTTGAGATGCAGCGGCTGCACGGGTCACGCCAGCCATAGAGGCGAGCGTTGCCTGGTAGCGGGCGGCCTCGATCTGGGCAGCCAGCATGCCCCCGGCAGCGGTCGCTGTGGCTCCTGCCAAGCGGCCAGCAAACAGCGTGGCAGCGCCGCCGGCTAGGGTCACGATGCCGTCAAGGTTCTCGGAGAGAGTCACCAGACCATCACCCAGCTTGCCGACAACGCCGTTTACCTCATTGCTCGTGCCAATCCAGGCCATGAGGTTGTTGTTAGCCACCTCGGCTTTCTGGCCGAACGTCGCCACGGAGTCAGCGAAGCGGCCCCCGATCTCGTCAGAGGCTTCACGTAGCGCATTCACCACGATCTCAGCCGTGATGCCGCCCTCGGCAGCGAAGTCGCGCAGCTCGCCAATCGTCAAGCCAAGCGAGGCAGCAATGGCCCGCATGATGTCGGGCGCTTGCTCGGCCACGCTGTTGAACTCGTCACCACGCAGGGCGCCGGATGCCAGGCCTTGGGATAGCTGGGTGATGGCAGCTGATGCCTCGGTGGCAGTGGCGCCGCTGGTGGCAAAGCTCTGGTTGATCGTGCGGGTGATGCCCAGCAGGTCGCGCTGTGACAGGTCCAGCTCGGTCGTGGAGCGAGCAAGGCGGGCATAGAGATTGGCGGTCGAGTCGAAGCCTGAGCGCGTCTCGTTGGCCGTCTCCAGCAATTGAGCCTGGATGCTCTCAAGCTCGGTTGTGGAGTCCGTGACTTGCCGTAGCTGGTTGGTGACGTTCTGCCAGGTGTCGGCGTAGCGGATCACCTCGCGGGCGCTCATGACGCCGGCCAGGCCGCCCAGGGCGCCGGTAGCAGCCAGGGTGACGGTACGCATACGGCGCAGCTCGTCGTTCACTCCCCCGGTAGCCCTGGTGAGCCTGTCGCCGCTCTTTTCGGTGGCGCCGAGTTGGTAGTTCAGCGACTTCAGACGCCGTTCGCCTGACGTGCTGTCGATGACGATCTCTAGCCGGCTCTGCATGAGCGCCTCCTATTGCACCGACCGACTAGGGCCGGTGTCGCGCTGGTATTCCGCCTGAGCGAGTTCATAGGCTCGGGTTGGGCTCGGCGCCTCGGTTGTGACGTACTTGCCGGTGCCGGGATCGAACGCCATGACCGTGTAGCTGATGTTCAGTTCGTCCACGTTGTAGATCATGAACACTCCCATGGCTCGGTCAGCCAGGCGGCGCAGCGCCTCTAGCGGGTGCTGGTCGGACTCATGCACGCGGCTGGCCGTCAGCATGGGCTTGCGCAGGTCGAAAGTGAGCATCCTATCCCCTTACGCTGCTTCTGACGGCGCGGCTGTCAGGTCGCCAGAACGTTTTGCAGGACGCGGGATAGCAGCGAGCCAGGTGCGGAACTCGGCCAGCGTCTGGTTCTTGGCAAAAGCGGCATTGATGCGGCGGTCCAGCTCGTTGTGCGACTTCCGCAACTCGTTGATGCCGGCCATGGTGTCGATGGAGCGCAGCGCAGCAACGCGGGCGTCATCGAAGGCCACAATCATGGTATCCAGCATCTCGACCGCTTCACCGAAGGCGGCGGCAATGCCGGCAGCCTCAAGGCGTCGGGCGTTCAGCGGGGTGAAGCCGGCCAGCATTGGCTCCGGGGCGCGGAGTACAGCGCTCACGAATGACGGATGCTCACCCTTCATCATCGCGCCTAGCATCTGCTCGCTGGGCGGGTTCTCACGCAGGTAATCGCGGATCTCCCGATCCATGGCATGCCCTACCACATCGCTGTCACTCAGCGGGCGGACGGGGGAAAGGCCGGCTTGGGCCTGCCGATACAGCGTCTCGATGTCCTCATTCATCGCGCTCACCTTGGCCTCCATTTCGGCCAGGATGGGATTCACGATGTCACTGGCGGCACGCTGGCGGCCCTGTAAGGACAGGTCTGAATTCTTGTGGATGGCCTCAAGGCGCGGCGTCCACTGCTCGAACTTGGCGACGGCATCAAGCGCCAGGTCTCGAGCGTTTCGCATCAGCCGGCCAGTCTGCCAGGTAGAGGCTTCTTTCAGCGGCGCCGTCAGGCCATAGACGCCTGACACCTTGTGCTCAAGCATCGGCGCCCAATCGTGAGCGGTGACGAGTAGCTTGTATTGGCCGGAGACAAAGGTTTCGGTTTTGCGGTTCATACGGCGGTTTCCTTGCGTCGGTCGAGAAGGTCGATCTTGATGAGTTCGGCAGCGGCCAGGGTGTCGCCCTGGTTGGCCTTGTCCTGCAGCAGCCGAAAATAGTTAGCGATGGCGGCCTTGGTGGGCTTTACGTTCGGTCCCCTGAAACGGCCATTCTGTGCGGATGACATGCGATCACCTCAAACCTATGTGGTTTTATACAGTATAGCCAAATCTGGCCTAATCAGCCCTTTTTTGTTGGGTATTATGAGGGATCGGCATTGATGAGACGCCATGAAACTCGCTGTTACAACGTTAAAGGGGGAGTATGCGTCCGCCACATATGCTTTGGAGCGCGTGCAGGCATTAAAAACCCGCCTCGAGGGGCGGGTTTCTGGGCTGCGCTACATCGCTACCAGTTGCATGCCTGTCGGAGCGGCTGGATCTCATCTTCCAGGCCGGTGATATCAAACGTGACGGTGATGGGAGATTGCCCATACGGCGTGGCCCGGACCGTAAGGCGCTCCGCGCCAAACATCCTACGAATGACCGGGATGGACTGACCGCCGCTCCACAGCCCTAGCACCGAGTTGTCAGTCGACTCCTGCATCCGGTTGGTAAAAGCCTGCTGGTCATCGATACGCATGGTGACATGACCCCAGTCATGGTAGGGGCTGCTGGACATGTGGTTATCATTCAGGTTGACGAAGATGCGGGTCGTGTTTTCCAGGCAGCTCAAGGTCAGTGTTGCTGGAGCCGTGGGGCGACCGAGCCAATTGGTTACGTGCTCATTCGACCTGGCGCGCAGCGTGACAGTAGGGCTGTCATCTATACGGGACGTGCCTTGGTGGGTGCTCCATGGATTGCGAAGATCGCCTACCTCGCTCACTCTGCGCTGCATTGTCCTGAGTTGCGCGTCGAGCCTGCTCATCTCGGAAGCTGAGACGTCACTCTCCCATTCGGCTTTCAGGGATTCGTGGTTGCTTTCTAAGTCCTTGGCGATACCGGCGTATTTCGCATCAAACGAGTCGCATGCTACGCCGCCGCTACCGCCGTGCAGAGCAGCTACGCAGCGACGAGCAGCCTCTGCCACGGCGTCTATGTCATCTCTGGTTGAGATGAAGGAATCCGGAAGGTTGGCCTCTGATTCTCGCGCCTGAGCCTCTCTAGCCTGTGCTGTCGATGATCTCTTAGGTTCATCGGGTGGCTCGGCGAGCATGGCGTAAAGGAAGATGCCGCCTATGACCACCAGGACCATTTTGGTTGTGTTCCCCATAACTACTCCCTGCGCTATCTACTTCTTAGTTTTCGCTGTTCAGATATAGCAAGATTCCAGACTGCTCACACTGCCTCGGATCAACGAAAAGCCCCGCTCAATGGCGGGGGCTCCTGTATCAGACCTGTACTCAGGTTTAGGCGCTGGGCGAGCGCTGCTTGTCTAGTAAGGCCATGGCTTTGGGTAACCTCTCACGGATTCGGCGAGCAACAGGGCTACCAGAAATGATCACTCCGCGCCGTTGATCCCCTTGTCGCCAATCCATGAAGTCATCTTCCATGGCTAGCCAGCGCCTGCAAATGTCGATCTCGCCTTCGTAATCCTTCGCCTTCCTAGACAGTATTGCGACTCGCTCAAAGTATCTCGGCTCAGGGGCCATCTTCATGGTGCCGTGCGACCAGTAGACGCCCTCTATGGCAGCACAACAGCGCTTCATCATCTCGATGTCATGCTTATGTGATTCGGCATAGTGGTAGATAGGCTTGCCATCAACCTGGGCCAGCTTGCCTTGTGCCGCCAAGAAGTCAGCGGAAGATACGCTTATATCGCCTGCATATGCTTCACTGACGTGCTTAACAAGTTGGTCAAGGTCGTCATTTTGCTCTGTCTGGTTGGCCGGCTTACCCAGCAGCTTTCTGAATAGCCCGAACATCCCCGCGCTCCCATTGTGGTTTTTCTTGCAGACTAGCACTTCACGCTAAGCGGGCTTCAACGGAAAAGCCCCGGCGTTGGCCAGGGCTTGTGTACCACGGTGGGCAGGGCTACTTTGGCAGCGGCTTGCTGCGCATGAATCTGGCGATGATGTCGAGCAACAGCGGCTCAAGCGATGGATCGGCCCCGATCATGCGAGCCAGCTGATCGCGGTCAGCGTTAGGAGTGGCAAGAGCTGCGCTGTTGTTGGGCTTGGTGCCAGTAACGTTCATGCTGCTTCCTCCCTGCCCTGGCCACCAATGGCATTCCAGGCGCTGTAAAGGCGTTCCTGCATCTGCTCCATGTCGAACGATAGCCGGCCAAGCTCCTGCTCGATAATGGTGCCAGCTTCAAAGGTGCGGCTTTCGTCAGTGCCCCTATCAGCGTTGGAATAGTTCTCCAGCACAGACCGGAAGGAACACAGCAGTGGATCCAGGTAGCCGGCGTGTACCTCAAATAGGCCTCCAAGCTCAGTTCGATCAGAAACACTGTCACTGAGTCCAGCGGCAGCATATACCGCGACACGGGACGAGATACCGGCCTCAGCGAGGCTGATATGAGGGGTGCGTATATGCTTGGCCGCTGCCTGCCATAGTTCGGCGTACTCCCTCACCCGGCTGGCAAGCATCTTGACCGCGAACACGTCGGATCCTTGCACGCCCAGGTAGAGTGTTTGTCCGCAGTCAGCTAGGGACATCAGCAGCCCGTGGCAGCCTTGCAGGCGCTCGCTGAATTCACGCGCCTGTGCGGCCAGTGAATCGAAGTCATGGGTAGTGGTATCATTGTTACGCATCGTGGTTCTCCAATTGCTTCGCGGTGTCATGCCCCCGGCCTGTTGCAGCAGGTGCGGGGGCGCTTCGTTTTCTACTTGCCCTTCTTCTCTACGAACTCCAGCCCTGCGTCGATCAGTGAGCGCAGCGCGGCCGCTCGAGTCACGGACTGGCGCGTCAGCTTCTCCAGCTCCAGGCGGTGTGCCTCTACCCTCTCCAGCAGTTCGGCAGATAGCCGGAGGTTGATGTGCTGATCGTGCGGGGCCATGCTTCGTTCCTTGTGTGTTCGTATGTACTACAAGGTAGTCGGTACGGTTTGGCATGGCAAGCCCTTTTTGCCCGGTGACGATGGGGCGGGCTGGGCCTGTGATGATCAGAGCCTCTTGCTGCTCTCGCCATCGCCCCGCATTGGTCCTAGAACCCCTCATCTGAGCTATACCCCCTGGTAACTTATAAGGGTCTTCAAAAATTGAAGTCACAAAACCTCGAAAAGTCGGGATAAGGCTGCAAAATTTGATGCCTTATCGGTCAATATTCGGCTCACCCGGCTGGAAGGCTTCATTTTTTGATGCCTATGACTTCAATTTTTGAAGCTGGTAATCATCGAAGCTCATGGCTCTATCCTCCTGATAGCTTTCGCGGTGCGGTGATCGTAGGGTGTACCTCCAGCATCTTGCCGGGGCATTCGTCGATAGGAGCCCATGTCAGCGCGTACAGGGCGCAGCGAGCGCCGTCACGGCCCTTATAGTTAGTCCGGGTCTTGGTAACCAGGTTGCGCTCCTGAAGCTCTCGTAGGGCCCTGGAGAGCGTTGCTTCTGCCATGCCGCCCCAGTCCTGCATCATCGTGTGAGTGGCCGAGAGATCCCCGTTGTTCTTGCCGTTGTACTGGTAGCCCAGCACAAGCAGCACCTTGAGGGCGGAAGGCGAAAGCTCTCGAAAGTCCTCATGGCCCATGAGGAACTTGGGTATGGCGAGAGCGCCCCCAGCCCCCCAATGAACCTTGGGTTTCTTCTTCGCCATAGGGCTACCCTGCCTTGGCTACGGCCCCGCATACGGGGGCCGTGAGGTTGCTGGCATTTCGCTGGGCGGCTGGGCTATCATTCAGGTGTTCAGTCTGGAATGAAGCCTCGTCACTGGTAGCCGCCAGGACGGGGTTTTCTTTTAGCTGACGCGGCATAGACTGTCTCCGTACTTCTGGGCGAACGCTTCACAGCGGGTCTTGAAGGTGGGATCGGCAGCGAAGAACGCCGCCATCAGCTTTCTGGACAGCCAGTAGTGCTTGCAGCGCCTTGGCTCGCCGTTCGTGTCTCGAGCCAGATGGAACTCACGATCAATAGGCCAGCCGGCGCGGTATAGCTCGCTCACCCTAGTGCGGAAGTCGGCAATGGGTAGGCCGGTCAAGCGGTGGTAGCTGAATTGGTCGCAGCCCTCGCCACGCAGCAGCATGGCAAGGACGGCGCGGGTATGGGAGAGGAAGTGCTCGCGGGTCGGGAAGCTGGGAAGTTTGCTCATTGCGCCACCTCCCGACTTGCCTCCCATGCTTCCAGATCGGCAAGGCGCCAACGTGTACAGCTCGGCCCTAGCTTGATGGGAGCCGGGAAGTTGCAGTTACCTTCCCTTGCCCAACGCCAGGGTGTTGCCCGGCCAATTTCGTACCGCTCGGCTACTTGCTTATCACTAAGCCACTTGCTGGCTGTGTGTGCTACTTGCTCCATCGGAGTCACCTTGTCTCATTGGCTATCGACAAGGCTGATCGTGCGACTTTGGAGCTGAGGTATGTTCCAAATGGAAAAATCAATTTCCATTGGAAAATTTACTGCTGCTTTCTTCTCTCCCATGCCTCAATGGAATCTCTGAGGATGTTGTCGAGAGTGGTTTTGCCAACAGCGCGCAGCTCTAGAGGCTCGGCGTCAGTATCAGCTGGTTTTGCATAGCCTTCGACAACCCCAAGCATAATGCTAACGATTCCCGATCTCTTAGGTTTCCCAGAGATAGCGTAAAGACCAGGATGCTGCTGTGCGAGCGCTTCCGTGAGCAAACCCAGCACCTCTAGAGTTTTCATTTCATCAGGTTCTCGCTTGCTCTGGCTTGATTCACCTTCTTCTAAAACGCGGTTTACAAAGACATCGAGATCCGGCTTAGTCACGATCAAATCTTCAGGTTTCGGAAGGCGCTCGTTCACGCAGTAGGTATCATGCCCATCAGCATCCTCACTAGCCACATCGACCATAAAGTAGATCTGTCCATCGTGAGCAGATTCTACAAACCATTCCTTGTCTACATACTCGCTCTCAGTGAACTGTCCGGCCCCATACTGAACCCATGTTCTGAGGTATTTTCTGATGACGTGGTGCTCCGTCACAAGTCGGCACGTACCACTAACCCAGGCTACCTGATCACACCAATCTATTTGGTAACCCAGCAATGAGGGAATGTATGTGCCGCCTTCAATGCTGCCGGTATGGCAGGGAAGATGAAAGCTACTCGGCACCAGGCGGTAGCCATGCACAAAGGTGCGATCTTGGAAAAGGACACTTAACTTGAGCTCGCCATCAAGCGCAAACTGAGCAAGGTCGCGATGGCTAATATCGCAGCCGAACTCGACGCTCAAACGGCGAGCTGCATCATCCAGCGTGTACCATTTTTTTCGCTTCAGAAGCCTGCTCTCAATAGACATAAGCGCTACTCCTCACGCTCTCCATTGAAGAGGCTGGCCAGTGCGGTGGAGTATCCGCACGTTCGGGAGCTACCCTAGGCCAGCCAACACGGTGCGGCAGTGCCGCCTGTGCCCTGGTCGCTTATGATGGGGTTTTCGTTGGGTATCACCCTGCCCTGCTCATAAGCCATTGTCTGTTCAGTAGTCCGGGCGGATCACATCTCCGCCTTACGCAGCGGGACGACTTCGCCTTTCGGCTGGATCGTGCCGCAGAACTTCGCCCAGTCTTGCATCAGCTTTGCCCGCTTCTCCATGAGGTCGCCCCTACGATAGGCTGCCTCGGCTGCGTTCTTGATCGTATGGGCCAGGGCCATCTCGCAAACGTGATGCGGGTAGCTGGTACGCTCGGCTGCCCAATCCCGGAATGTCGAGCGGAAGCCGTGAACGGTGGCATCAACGCCCATACGCTTGAGCACAGCGGCCAGGGCTGCATCGCTGAACTTGCCGCCCTTCGGTGCCGGAAAGACAACCTCGGAATCACGCGGGAGTCGCTGCAGCAGCGCAAGGGCTTCCTTGGAGAGCGGTACGCGGTGCTCTTTCTCGGCTTTCATGCGGCCGGCTGGTATCGTCCAGATGGCGTTCTCCAGGTCGATCTCGTCCCACGTGGCACCCCGAACCTCGCCTGAGCGTGTCGCGGTCAGAATGGTGAACTCCAGAGCCAGCGCAGCCACGCCCTTCTGCTGGCGCAGTTTCACCATGAACTCGCCCATGTCGTCTATCGGCAGCGCCTTGTGGTGCTTCACCTTGGCCACCTTGGAGGGCTTCGGCAGAATGGCGTCTAGGTTGCCCTTCCAGCGTGCCGGGTTGTCACCGGAGCGGTGGCCATGCACGGTTGCCCACGCAATAACTGCCTCGATGCGCTGGCGTACCCTGGTCATGGTTTCGGTCTTGCTTTCCCACTCAGGCTTGAGCACCTTCAAGACATGGGCCAGATCCACGTCAGCAACGGCCATCTTGCCCAATACGGGATAGGCATAGGTCTTGAGCGTGTTTTCCCACTGCTGAGCATGCTTGGCGTTGCGAGACTCAGCCTGCTTCTTCTTGATGACCTCGGCAGCGCATTGCTCAAAGGTAATGTCGCGTACCTGCTGAGCGAGCAGAGCGCTCCTTAGAGCGCGGCGCTCGGCAACCGGGTCGATGCCCTGCTGGATCTTCTCTCGCGCCTCTCTGGCCTTCTCTCGAGCGCTGGCAAGGGTTACGTCAGGATAGCCACCCAAGCCAATGTCGCGGCGCTTGGCGCCTACCGTGGCACGCAGCACCCATGAGCGGGCGCCGGTCTTGGCGATCTGGAGATGCAGGCCGGCCACCCCGCCCACGGCGTACAGGCCTGGCTCGGTCAGGCGCTTCACCTCAACGGCGGAAAGTTCTCTGGCTTTCTTAGGCATGGCCGCGTCTCCAACAAGCTACCCAACAAAGGTAATGTTCTTGGATGATAGTTCGTGGCACGTTGTAATACAAGGTGGTCCGGCGAGAAATGCGAGGAATAGAACCAAAGTGCTGATGAGCTGTGGGTTTATGCTTCCCCTTGATTGCGGGTGGCGCGCCCTGATACAATGCCGCCAGGCGGGCTGTCCCTCCGCCACCCTGATACCTTAAGAAAACCCCTGCAAAGCAGGGGTTTTTTTATTGCCCAAAGCTTCGATATGGCCCTATTTGCTCCCCCTTAACAACTGTTGCACCGCAACAGAGCATGGTAAAATTCAGCCGCTTTTTTCTCCTCCTCCCAACCCCTTACAACACAGGACTCACCGCCATGCCAACTGGCTGCAGTTCGAAATCCAGGCTACGGGAAAACTTCCGGTGGCCCGGTATCCTATTGGCCGCTTTCTGTCTCTTTCTATTCAGCCCCTTCGCCATGGCGGTGACGGGTAGCCTGGATCTGACCGGTTCGGCCGTCGGCTACGTTGCCGTTGCCATCTTCGTTCTTGCCTATGCATTGGTCATGAGCGAAGAAAAATTGCACATGCGCAAATCGAAACCGGTGCTGGTGGCTGCCGGCCTCATCTGGTTCATGATCGGCTGGGTCTACGTGCAATCCGGCATGCCCGACGAAGCCGAGCATGCGTTTCGCGAGACGCTGCTCGAATTCGCTGAGCTGATGCTGTTCCTGCTGGTGGCGATGACCTACATCAATGCCATGGACGAGCGACGCGTCTTCGATGCGCTGCGCTCCTGGATGACCCGTAGGGGCTTCAGCTACAAGCAGCTGTTCTGGCTGACCGGCGGTCTCTCCTTTATCATTTCTCCGATCGCCGATAACCTCACGACGGCCATGCTGATGTGTGCGGTTGTCACCAAGGTGGCGGAAGGCGACAAGCGTTTCATCAACCTGGCTTGCATCAATATTGTGGTGGCGGCCAATGCTGGCGGCGCCTTCAGCCCCTTCGGCGATATCACCACGTTGATGGTATGGCAGGCGGGTATCGTGCAGTTCTATGAGTTCTTCTCGCTGCTGGTGCCGTCGCTGGTGAATTTCCTGATTCCCGCCGTCCTGATGACGTTCTTCATCAACAATCGCAAGCCGGAGGGCGTCTACGAAGACGTCTGGCTCAAGCGCGGTGCACGGCGCATCGTCCTGTTATTCCTGCTCACCATTGCTACCGCCGTGGCTTGCCATACCTTGCTGCACCTGCCACCGGTGCTGGGAATGATGACCGGCCTCGGCTACCTGCAGTTCTTCGGCTATTACCTGCGCATGACATTGCCGCGTTCCCTGGAAAAAAAGCGCATTCGCTACACCCGGCGCGGCGATGAGCGCAAGTTGCGTCAGTTGGGTAGCGTTGTGCCCTTCGACGTATTCAACCGCGTGGCACGCGCAGAGTGGGATACCCTGCTGTTCTTCTATGGCGTGGTGGTTGCCGTCGGGGGCCTGGGCTTCCTGGGTTATCTCGGCATGCTGTCCGAGGCGCTCTACGCCGGGTGGGATGCCACCTGGGCAAATATCGTGCTGGGCGTGGTCTCCGCGGTAGTCGATAACATCCCCGTCATGTTCGCCGTGCTGACCATGGAGCCTGAGATGTCGCATGGTCATTGGTTGCTGATCACGCTGACCGCCGGTGTCGGCGGCAGCCTGCTGTCGATCGGCTCGGCTGCCGGTGTTGCACTGATGGGCCAGGCGCGCGGCAATTATACCTTCATCGGTCATTTGCGCTGGGCACCTGTGATCGCGGTGGGTTACGCAGCGAGCGTCGCCACCCACCTTTGGCTCAACGCGGGGAGTTTTGCCGTTTCAGGTTAAGCGCTGCTGAGTCAGATTTATGCGCCCGGCCCAGGCCGGGCGCTTTGCTTTCAAGCCTCAGCTGCCCAGCATGACGACGCTGGCCGGCGCGAAGAAGGTGATATAGCCGAGCACCAGCCCCACTGTCGCGCCTTGCCGGCTATGGATTCGCCCCAATAGCGCACCGAAAAAGGCCAGACCCGTCGGTACCAGCATGCCGCCGAAAGCGAGGAAGAGGTCATGATTGGCATCGGGCGGCCAACGCAGGATGGTGAATAGGAAAGTGCCTATCACATACCCCGCCAGCAGCGTGAGCCACTGATGGCGCGATAACAACATCGCAAACTCCAGCTTCTATACATGTCCCAACCATGTTAGCGGAAGAAAGCCTGGGTATGCGATGGGGGGCGGTGCGGGACGAATCGCGATGCGACTCGTCGCCACGCTATGAAACTAGAAGATCAGCATCAGCAGGCCGATAACCACGGCCAGGCCGATAAGAAAGATGATTCCTACGGTACTTGCCAGAAACTTGAGCATGTCAAGACACTCCCTGTCGATATGGATTTAGCTCCGCTTCACACATTCGAGACACATATTCGAGACGCTACTCGACCTCGCCGATACCCTTGGTAACGGGTGATATTGGCCAGTGAGCGACCTCCAAGCCCTCGAGTCATGGAGCACCTCAATCAAATCCCATTGACGTGAAGGGAAGATAGTTGCCGCTACTGTGGGCTGCAAGCGAGACGGCTAATAGAGCCGCAGACCGACACGTGTCACTCGGTTGCCGTCCATTTCGCTGACGACCCAATGGATGCCATGCCAGTCGACGTCGTCGCCGACCACCGGGTGGCCGCCTACGCGCAGCGATACGAACTCGGCCAGGGTCATGTCGCTCTCTCCCGGGCTTAGCGTCAATCCGTAGACACCGGCGATGTCCTTCATCAAGGCATCGCCGTCGAAAGTGAAGGTACCGAAGAAAGCGCGTTCGCGCTTGAGTTTGGAATCGCCGCTGAACAAGCGGTTGAGTGCCGGCAGGTCCCCGCTGCGGCCAATGACACAGATGATGTCGCCTGGTTTCAGCCGCGTGCTGCCCTTGGGATGCAGCATGGCATGCTGGCGAAAGAGCGCCGAGATTACCGCACCCGAGGGAAAGCGCAGCAGACGGATGGGCACGTCATCGAGATCTTCGTTATCCACCTTGTAGACGAACATCTCGTAGTCGTTATCCGGCAGGATGCCGAGCGGACCGCGTCGGTCGGGCGTGACACCGGCCGGAATCTCGACCTTCGTCCAGCGGGCAGCCAGGGGCAAGGTGCCACCTTGGATCAGCAGGGACAACAACACCACGGCAAAGGCGACATTGAAGTAGAGAGCCGCATTCTCTACCCCGCCGATCACGGGGAAGATGGCAAGCACGATGGGAACCGCGCCACGCAACCCGACCCAGGATATGAAGCCGATCTCCCTCCAGCGGAAGCGGAAGAAGGGTTTGACCGTGATCAGGACAGCGATCGGACGCGCAACGAAGATCAGCACCAATGCCACGAGCGCGGCCGGCAGAGCGAACTCGAGTAGCCCCGATGGGTTGACCAGCAGGCCCAGGATCAGGAACAGTCCGATCTGGCTCAACCAAGCCAGGCCGTCATGGACTGGAAGAATGAAATTGAGGTGTCGGCCCGGTTGGTTGCCGATCATCAAACCGGTCAGGTAGATAGCCAGAAAGCCACTGCCGCCGAGGAAACTGGTCGCACCGAAGACACAGAACCCCAGTCCCAGGGCCAGCAGCGAATAAAGGCCAGGCGCGAGGTCTAACCAGCGCAGCAGCTTGGCGCTGAGCCATCCGGCTCCCAAACCGATAAGAATGGCGATACCGAACTGGAGCACCATGAACATCACGGTCGAGCCCGGCCCCCGGATATCGCCGACCAATACCTCAACGAGAAGCAGTGTCAGAAAAATGGCCATGGGATCGTTGGTGCCGGACTCGATCTCGAGGGTGGCGCTGACGCGTTCATTGAGGTGAACGCCACGTCCGCTCAGCATCGAGAACACGGCCGCAGCGTCCGTAGAGCCAACGATGGCCCCCACTAGCAGCCCCTGCACCAGGGACAAGCCGAAGATCCACATCGCAAAAAGCCCCACCAGTCCGCTGGTAACGAACACTCCCAAGGTGGCCAACGACAGGGCTGGCTTGAAACCGACCCGGAAGGTCTTGAGACGGGTACGCAACCCGCCATCAAGCAGTATCATGGCCAAAGCGAGATGACCGATCAGGAACGCCAGGGAATAGTCGTCGAACTGGATCTTGAGTAGCCCATCTTCGCCTGCCAGCATGCCCAGACCCAGAAAGATCAGCAGCAGCGGCAGGCCGACGACGGCTGAAACTCGACTGGCCACGACGCTCAGGGCTATCAGAAAGCCGGAAAGGAGAAAAAGCGTATTGATGGTGTCCATGCATGACCTCGAGCCGGGGTAAGCCCATTATGCCATGGGTCACTCCGCTCTAGCAGAACGGCGCAGGCTGGCCATGCTCGGCATGACAACGATAAACTGGCTGCTTACCGAAAATTACATTTACGTTGGAGTTTCATGGCCAAGCTTCATTGCGGCTCCTTGGCATGCACCTTGGTGGGAGCGATCGCCGCCTCTCTGCTTATGCTCCCTCTCGCGCTGCTAGCCGAATCCGAGACGGAAGAAGCCGAGCCGCTGCCTGCCCCTCCGCTGCAGCTCGAAAGCCGCGTCGAGGTGTTTCCCATCCCGAGCGATATCGAGGCGCTGGCACCAACCGAGCCCGCCCCCGTGGTAGAGGTGCCGCCAAGCATAGAGGTGCCAGGCGTAAGGGAAATTCCCAGTGCAGATGCGTCGAGCGATCGCGACGCGTCAGTACGCTCTCAGCGGCGGGGGCTGGAAGTCCCAACGGTAGTCAGCGAGCCCGCCGACCCCATCGTGCCTCCCCCCACCACGCGCTTGCGCGTGACGCTCGATTGGTATCTCAATCCCCAGCATGCCACCTTGCTGGTGGCACGGGAGAAAGGCATGTTCGCGCGTCGAGGGCTGGACGTGACCCTGGAGGTTCCGGCCGACCCCGAGGTGCCTGCCAAGCTGCTGGCAGCCGGGCGAACCGATTTGGTCGTCGGTCGCCAGGCCCAACTGCACATGCTGGTCGATCGGGGTCTGCCTCTCATGCGCGTGGCTACCCTGATCTCCGCTCCGGTTGCAGCATTGATCGTGCGTGAAGATACCGAACATGAGGGACCGGTGGCGGATCTGGAGGGGCTGCGTATCGGTCATACTGATATCGATGGACGCGACGCGCTGTTGTCAAGCCTGCTCAGCGAGATTCTCGGGGTGTCCGACGCACTGGAGCTGGTGGCGCTGCAGGACGTCGACTTCTCGGTGCTCGACGCCATGCGCGGCCAGAGTATCGATGGCGTGATGGTACACCATCGCTATCTGTTTCCCCGCCAGCTTGCCGATGAAGGTATCCTCACGCGCGTACTGCCGGTCGAGGCATTCGGACTACCCTTGCATGATGGCTTGATCCTGATGGCGAATCGGGATCGCCTCAACGGCAAGCGAGACGCGGTGCGTCAACTGGTTTCGGCTCTGGAGGAAGCGGCTCTCTGGATCGCCAACCACCCGCAGGACGCCTGGGCACTACTCGAGGCTTCGGAACCTGCGTTGGCCGACCAGGCCAGCCGCGAGTCCTGGTCCGATATCTACCCTCGCCTCTCTCTGCAGCCTGCGGCGGTGGACCAGGGACGCTACTTGCGTTTCGAGCGATTCCTGCTCCAGGAGGGGGTCATCAAGACCAACACCGCCGTGGATCGCCTCGCCATTGACCTCGGTACGGCCGCTCCCTGACGGGCGTTAGCGCCTCAATTCGGCAATCATGATGCCTGATCGGCGAGGAACTCGTTGACGGCGGCCTGGAATGCCTCGGGCTGCTCGGCATGCAGCCAGTGCCCGGCTTGCAGGGTCACCAGGCGTGCCTCGGGCAATACCTGCTTCAACCGGGGAAGCGCGGAGTCGGGCACGTAATGCGATGCTGCGCCGCGTAGTACCAGGGATGGGCCTGCGTAGGCCCCCTCCCCGTCCGGTGCCTGCATGATATCGTCATAGCCGGCTTCGATCTGGTCGAGCCCGAGGCGCAGCGTCAGTTCGCCGTTGTCCGCTCGTTCCAGGTTGGTGGCCAGGAAGAGGCGGGTAGCGCGATCCTCGACGTACTCCGCCAGCAGGGCATCGGCCTTGCGCCGGTTGTCGGGTTTACCGCGCTCGAGGTTCCGCAGGCCTGCAAAAACGGCATCGTGCCCGTGCCCGTAAGCCTGGGGAGCGATATCCGCCACGATCAGCGATGCCACGCGCGCGGGCGCCAGTCGAGCCAAGGTGATGGCGACCTTGCCCCCCATCGAGTGGCCGAGGAGGTGCGCTTTCTCGATTTGCAGGCGCTCCATCAGGGCCAGCAGGTCATCTGCCATCTCGCGGTAGCTCATGCCATCGGCGTGAGGAGAACGTCCATGGTTGCGCAGGTCGACGGCCACGACTCGCCAGCGTTCTTGCCACAGCTTGACGTGTGAGCGCCAATTATCGGCGCTGCCCAGCAGGCCGTGGACGACGATGAGCGGCGTGCCTTCGCCGCCCGTATCGTGATAATTGAGTTCGACGCTCATACCATCTCCCGTTTCTGGTATCGGCCTGATGCCGATCAGGTGTGCTGCGGCGCCAGGTCCTGCTGCCCTGTGAAAGCCACCAGCCTGCGACTCAGCCAGGCCAGTAGTACGCCGTAAAGCGGCAGGAAGAACAACAGGCTGATAGCGAGTTTAATGACGTAGTCCACGGCGGCGATCTCGACCCAGTTCGCGGCCATGAAGGGGTCGGGGCTACGATGAAACGCCATGGCAAAGAAGGCTGCCGTATCGGCGAGATTGCCCAGCACCGTCGAAACCGCCGGGGCAACCCACCAAGCCCGCAGATTGCGCAGCCGGTCGAAGACCTGAACGTCGAGCAGTTGCCCCAGTACATAGGCCATGAAGCTGGCCAGGGCGATGCGTGCCACGAACAGATCCCACTCCCCGAGGGCGCCGAAGCCGGCGTAGCTGCCGCGCGGGAAGATCACCGAGACGACGTAGGAAATGAACAGCGCAGGGAGCATCACGCGCATGATGATCGCACGGGCGGGCTCCTTGCCGAACAGCCTCACGGTGAGGTCGGTCGCGAGGAAAATGAAGGGAAAACTGAACGCGCCCCAGGTAGTGTGAAAACCGAACAGCGTAAAAGGGAGCTGGACGAGATAGTTGCTGGCCGCTATCACCAGGATGTGAAACGACACCAGCAGCATGAGGCAGCGGCGTTGCTGCGCTTCAGTCAGTATGAACATCTGCATTCCTTTTTCGCGGCCAACAGGTGGCCAAGTCGTGTACGAGGGGTGAGGGAACCCTCGCCGGCACCCGTCGGGCGACCGGTGCCGGAAATGAGGCGTGGATTATACGTGGTCCGATGGCACCGGCCAATGCCTGAGGCGTAACGGGTCGCGACACTGAACCCAATCACCGCCCGGGGGCGGCGATTTCGCGTCCTCGACAAGACATCAGACCTGGCGGGCTTCGTGAGCCGAGCCGACCTCCTTCTCCTTCATGGCTTCGTGCACGTCCTGCAGGCTGGCCGGATCGTCGATGGTCGAAGGGACGCCATACGCCTTGCCGTCGGCAATGTTGCGCAACAGCTTGCGCAGGATCTTGCCGGAGCGCGTCTTGGGCAGGCGGTTGACGACCAGAACCTGCTTGAAGCAGGCGATCGGGCCGATCTTCTCGCGCACTAGGGCAATCAGTTCATTTTCCAGGGTGACCTCATCGCCATCGAAACCGTCCTTGGGGATGACCAGTCCCACCGGGACCTGGCCCTTGAGGGCATCGTGAATGCCGATCACGGCGCATTCGGCCACGGCCCGGTGGGCACCTACCACCTCCTCCATTTCGCCGGTGGAAAGGCGGTGCCCGGCGATATTGATAACGTCGTCGGTGCGTCCCATGATGAAGAGGTAGCCGTCGTCGTCGAAGTAGCCCCCGTCACCCGTTAGATAGTAGCCGGGGAAAGCGGCCATGTAGGCACTGTGAAAGCGCTGGGGATCGCCCCACACCCCCACCAGGCAGCCTGGCGGCATGGGCTGCTTGATGACCACGCTGCCCTGCTCCATCGCCCCGGCCCTCTCGCCTTCGCGATTCAGGATCTGCACGTCGAATCCCGGCACCGGCACGGTGGCACTGCCGGCCTTGGTCGGCATCGGCTCGAGCCCCTGCAGGTTGGCGGCAATCGGCCAGCCGGTTTCGGTCTGCCACCAGTGGTCGATCACGGGCACCTCGAGCAGGTCGTCGAGCCAGTGGTAGGTAGGCGGATCGAGGCGCTCACCCGCCAGGTACAGCGCTCTCAGACAGGAAATGTCGTATTGCTGCAGCAGCTTGCCGTCGGGGTCCTCCTTCTTGATGGCGCGGAAGGCCGTGGGCGCGGTAAAGAAGCTCTTGACCCGGTACTGGCTGATCAACCGCCAGAAAGCGCCCGCGTCAGGCGTCTTGACCGGCTTGCCTTCGTAGACCACGCTGGTGCACCCGCGAAGCAGAGGGGCATAGACGATGTAGGAATGGCCTACCACCCAACCGACGTCGGAGGCCGAGAAGAACACGTCGCCAGGCGCCACGTCGTAGATGGTTTCCATCGAGTAGTGCAGTGCTATCGCATAACCTGCAGTGTCTCGTACCACGCCCTTGGGCTTGCCTGTGGTTCCCGATGTATACAGCACGTAGAGTGGGTCGCTCCCCTTGACCGCCACACAGTCTGCCGGGGTGGCGCGCTTCATCAGCTCGGCCCAGTCATGATCGCGCGGGCCTAGCTCGGCGCGCTGCTGTTCCCGCTGCAAGAAAACACAGGCCTCTGGCTTATGCTCGCTCTGCTCGATCGCGGTATCGATAATGGGCTTGTAGGAAATCACCCGGTCGATCTCGACACCACAGGAAGCCGCCACCACGACCTTGGGCTGAGCGTCATCGATACGCACGGCAAGCTCATGCGGGGCAAAGCCGCCGAACACCACGGAGTGAACAGCACCCAGCCGTGCGCAGGCATACATCGCGACCAGAGCTTCCGGCACCATGGGCATGTAGACGACCACACGATCGCCTTTCTTTACGCCGAGATCCTGCAGCACGCCGGCGAATAGCGCCACCTCGTCACGCATTTCACGGTAGGTCAGGGTTCGCTTGGCGCCGGTGACGGGAGAATCCCAGTAGATAGCGGGCTGGTCCCCCCTTCCCTGTGCAACGTGATGATCCAGGGCAGCATGGCAGATGTTCATCTCGCCATCCGTGTACCAGCGGGCATGCCCCTGCTCGTCGTATTCGAGAATCGTGCTCGGAGACGTAAACCAAGGGATCCGTCTCGCCTGGTCGGCCCAGAAGGCTTCCGGTTGGTCGATCGAGCGATGGTATTCATTCTTGTAGGTAGACATGAGCTTCGGTCCGACATCGATGAGGAACGGCGATTGTTGACACTGTAGAGTTTTTCTTAACTTTTTCCTTCATACCATCGGCTAATGAGCCTTCTTTTCCGCATAACAAGCGCTTGTCTCGTTCTTGATTGTTGACAATCCATTGCCACAAGTCAGAGAAAAGACCATTTAAGTTGATTCTTCGTTTGACAGTCGTTGAGTCACTATCAATGATGACTAAATCAGCAATGCCATGACTACGTTGGGCACTGCCGAACTGCAACGTCTGCGACATGCCTTTGGCACTGTCCTGTCCCAGACCGAGGTAGCTGCCTGAAGCCGCTAGCCCTCAGCCACCGTGCTGCCCGGGCAATATCAGGAGATCATCATGAGCACCTCGCACAGCGCTTCATCGCGTCTCCTCCAGGCCGGCAACCCGGCCATCGACAACGCCACCGCACTACTGAAAGCGCTGGCCAACGATAATCGCCTGCGCATCCTTTGCCTGCTGGATGATTCCGAACTCTCGGTGACCGAACTCAACCAGCGACTCGCGTTGAGCCAATCGGCATTGTCGCAGCATCTTGCCATCCTCAGGCGTGAGGGTTTGGTATCGACACGTCGGGCATCGCAAACCATCTACTATTCACTTCAGGGTGACCAGGCACGCCAGATGATCGAAGCCCTGGTCCGGCTTCAAGAATTCTGACAGCTGCCGCGAGGCATCGTATTCAGCGCTTCTCCCAGCGGCTTGCGTCGAGTCGCTCGAACAGGCGCTCCACCGCGTTCTCGACACCGGCGCTGATCGCCTTGCCCAGCCGATCGGCCATCGAATGACGAGTTTCCAAGCGAACACTGACGACGCGTACCTCCTGCATGCGTGAAACCAGATAGGCCTCGCTGGTGCCAAGGGCATCGATCAGTCCTCTTGGCAGAGCGTCGTGCCCGTACCACACCTCACCCGTGGCCACGGCTTCGATGTCGAGATGAGGACGTCGCTCGGCCACATGCCGCTTGAACAGGGCATGGATGTTCTCGAGGTCAGATTGGAACTTCTCGCGCCCCTCCTCGGTATTTTCTCCGAAGACGGTCAGGGTCCGCTTGTACTCACCCGCCGTGAGCAGCTCGACATCCACGTCGTGACGCTTGAGCAGGCGATGTACGTTGGGTAGCTGCGCGACAACCCCAATGGAGCCCAGTACGGCGAAGGGGGCGGCACGCAGCTGGTCGGCGGCACAAGCCATGAGATAGCCGCCGCTGGCTGCGACCTTGTCCACACAAACCGTCGTGTGGAGCCCGGCGTCGCGCAGGCGATCGACCTGGGCGGCTGCAAGACCGTAGGCGTGTACCAGGCCACCCGGGGATTCCAGCCGAATCACGACTTCATCCCCTGTCGCAG
This sequence comes from Billgrantia hypersalina, assembly GCF_052584175.1. Taxonomy (NCBI): domain Bacteria; kingdom Pseudomonadati; phylum Pseudomonadota; class Gammaproteobacteria; order Oceanospirillales; family Halomonadaceae; genus Billgrantia; species Billgrantia hypersalina. Next base: position 931 of record NZ_JBMIQI010000018.1, on the reverse strand, counting down.
CCGCAGCCAGCACGCTGGAGATTTCCTCAGCGAAGCGCCCCACTCCAGTCGCTTTCAGGTCGCCACGAAAATCGAGTACCCATGTCGTCGGCCGCTCGATCGACGGCTTATGGCCCGTGCGGGAACGGCGCTTGTCATCGCGGCGGAAGGTCTTGAGCAATCGCTTGCGGGCATTGGGTTCGGTAGCGGCCAGGCTCAGGCGCCGCTGGCGGTATTCAAGACGATCGTTCAAGTTCTCGATTCTCAGGCGTACGCGCTCACCGCTTTCGCCCTTGATCCGGGTGATAATCAGCACAGCCGCCACCACCAACAGCGTCAGAATCGACATCTGGACGATGAAACGCCCGATATCCATCAGCCACTCGTTCACGTCGGCACTCCCTATCGTCTTTGGTTGCCCAATCGTGACGCCAGAGAACGGCGCTGACAACGGGCTTGATTGAAACAATCGTTTGAAATAATCTTTGTCAGACGGGCTTCAGTCCCCCTGCTCATCAACGAAGGAAACACCATGTCCACCTCGATCCTAGATAAACTGCAAGAGCGCTTCGACCCCCAGGCTGCCCAGGGCATGGATGATGTCTTCCAGTTCCATTTCAGTGACAACGGTAGCCACTACCTGGTGGTGAAGGACGGCACACTGGCGATCGAGGAAGGCGAGCACGACGACCCTTCCGTATCGCTATCCATGAGCACCGATACCCTGAAAGGCATCATGAGCGGGGATGTCAACGGCATGACAGCTTTCATGACCGGCAAGCTCAAGGCGACCGGCAACGTCATGCTGGCCACCAAGCTGACCAGCCTGTTCCCTAACCGCTGAAAGCGGCATAGGGGATCGCTACGGGCCGCCTTGAACTGCACCCCGAAAGTTGGACACCCAATCCAACCTTCGGGGTGTTTCTATGAGGAAGCGATACGACGAGAGGTT